>CAYOOT010000086.1:0-10328 GCA_964405665.1 uncultured Bdellovibrionales bacterium
AGGATGCTAAATGCAACTCTTTATGTGTAAACCGTATTTAGGGATTGACATGGTCGATATCTACGTTCTTTTTTCTATAGTCATATAGTGGTGATACTAAGCTCGGTATGTAAAAGAGAAACATGAATAGTGGCAGGGACTATAAGACTATAGAATTTAGACTATCGACCAAGGCCAGGACCAAGACAGAGGCTGAGATGAAGGCTGAGACTGAGATGAAGACTTAGAAAAGTGTCCTCACAGCCATATTTATTTAATATATTTTTTTATTTTGCCTTAGGAACCGCTAGAGCATTTACTCGATTTCTTAGTTCATCAATACGATCATCACCAATAGTTGTAGTTCTTTTAGGAATTGGTTTTTCCATGCCTTCTTTTAATCTAGCTTCATAATTTTTTTCTATTTTCCCCGGATCAATTGTTCCCGGATCCTGCCATGCCGGTTGTTCATAAGCAGGTGCTTGTTGCTGCATTTGTCCGGGATAGAAATTTTCAAATCCATTACCAAAAACTTTTAGGGCATCCGGATTAATCGGAGTAGGCTGTTGGTATCCGGGGTAAGCAGGTGCTGCTTGTGGTTGTTGTGAAGGATAGCCTCCGTATGAGGGAGCTTGATATCCTGCTTGAGGTTGCTGATAACTTGGATAAGCTGGTGCTGTTTGTGGTTGTGGTGAAGGATACCCGCCATATGTTGGAGCTTGATATCCGGTTTGAGGTTGCTGATAGCCCGGATAAGCAGGTGCTTGTTGTTGAGCTTGTGCTGCCGGCGGCGTTCTATAAGGATCGATTCTTTCAAAAAGATCATTAGCTGATTGTGCTACTGCAGTGTTTGCCAGCAAAGAAGATATTAAAAATAAAAAGAAAGTTTTTTTCATAGATTATTATTTTAGCAGTAAGTATTAATAATGTTATTACCAATTTAAATTAGAGTGTAGCATTCTAAGATACTGAAATTACATGCGTTCTAGCAATTTTATGCCTAAGAGCTGAATACACTCCGCAAGAATTACCCTCGTTGCTTCAAATAAACAAAGATGAGCTTGCGCCAAAGTTTTTTCTTCGCCTACAACTTTTAGTTCGTTGTATGCTTTGGAAAATGCTTTTGCCACTTCGATTGCATAGGTAGCAAGATGATTGGGATCATTATCTTTGAGAGTTTGCAGTAAGCAATCAGGAAAGTCGTCCAAGATATTTACTAAATCAAAAGCAACATCACTTTTTAATTCTTTTAGTTGAACAGTAGGTTTAAGAACGATGCCTGCTTCTTTTGCTTTTTCTTTAATGCCGTTTATTCTGGCGTATGCATAAAGTAAGTATGGTCCACTATCTCCTTGAAATTGCAAAGCATCATCCCAGGAAAAATTAACATCTTTTAATCTTCCACGAGAGAGTGTGCTAAAAACAAAAGCAGAAAGACCGACAGCTTGGGCAACATTGTTTTCATCCAAACCTTCGGGACGTTTACTCACTTGTTGTTTGTAAGCTTCCAATGCTCGTTCCACGGCTTCATCAATAAAGGAATTTAATTCAACAATTTCTCCGGAGCCTCTTGTTTTCATTCCCAGGACATGGCCAAAGGCAATATGGTTAATTTTGTCCGCATAATTATATCCTAAAGCTTTCAATACTGCTTTTATTTGCTGAAAATGCAAAGTTTGTGGCGCACCCACAACATAAATAGCCTGATCGAAATTAAAAGTTTGAGCACGGTATTTTGCCGTAGCCAGATCTCTAGTTAAATAAAGTGAGCGGCCATCCGGAGTAAGAATTCTAGCAAAACCTAAAGTCTTTCCCAAATCAATCCCTAATGCACCCTGTGATTCCGTTAAAATATTTTTTTTCAGTAATTCTTGTTTGATGTCTTCTAATTTGTCTGAATAAAATGATTCTCCGGTATAATGATCAAAATGAACTCCAAGTCTTTGGTAAGTTTTTTTAAAATATTCTAAAGATATTTCCAAACACCATTTCCAAAACTCCACAGCATAATTTTCAGCTTTTTCTAGATCAATAAAATATGCTCGAGCGATGTCATTAACATTTTCTTCCGCAAGAGTTGCTCCTGTTGCCAGTTTTTTTTCTTGTTCAACTTTTAAAGCTGTTGCTTTTTTATAAAGTTCTACGAGATCACTTACTGTTGCGGTAGCGGGACGTCCCCAAAGTTTACAGCCTGCCCAAACAAAACCAAATTGTGTGCCCCAGTCCCCAAGGTGATTAATGCTTGTGACATGATGACCAAGCTTGCGATAAATTTTATCCAAAGAATTCCCGATCAGAGTTGCGCGCAAATGTCCAACATGAAAAGGTTTGGCAATATTAGGGCTAGAATATTCTAAAATAATTTTTTCTTTTAATAGATCCTTGGTAAAATCATATACTTTATTTGAGATTAAAGTCTCAATGACATGATGTACGAAGCCACCTCGTTCTAATTTAAAATTTATAAAAGGACCCAATGGGTTTACCTGAGAAATTTCATCAGGCAATTTTAATTTGCTTGCTAAAACTCGCGCAGCTTCTGCAGGTGCCATTTTTTCTGCTTTTGCAAGCATAAAACAAGGAAAAGAAAATTCTCCGAAATCTTTATTTTTTGGTTTTTCAATTAGTGATAAAATATCTGCAAAATTTTGTCCGCTGCTTTGAGCGATACATTGAGATATTTTTTTTTTTAATTCTTCTTTCATTATATTTTCATTCGACAACTTAACAACCTTAAGTTATTAGTGTAAACACTCATAGCCTAGTTTTACACAGTAAAACACTGGGTTGCAAGTTTTAAAAATGTTTTATTTGCCTTGGCTTTTACTAGATAATGAAAAAAATATTATTTTATGCTTTGCTAGTCATCTTTGCTTTGATTTTAAATTTCAAGCAACAAGCTTTAGCCGGTCCCGATTCTGATAAATCCAAGACCGATCAACAAAATGAAAATGTTGAAGCTGGTCTTTGGAATGAAGGGAAAGCAGTTTTTTCCGATTGGAAATTTTTAGATTTTCTTTGGAATAACAAATATCGCCGCGGCTATAAGCCAGAACAACCAATTCATTATAGTCACAAACTGCATATGGAAAAAAATCAAATGGAGTGTCAATACTGTCACTCCGGCGTAACAAAATCTTCTTTCGCAACAATTCCTTCAGTGGAACTTTGTATGGGTTGTCATAAATCAGTAAAAACAGAATCAGAAGAAATTAAAAAATTAAAAAGTTATTTTGATAAAAATCAACCTGTGCCTTGGGTTTCTGTCACCAATCTCCCGGAGCATGTTCGCTTTAATCATAAGCGCCATCTTAAAGCTGGAGTTGGTTGTCAAAACTGTCATGGACAAATTCAGAAGATGGAAGTTGTGGAACGGGTTAGTTCTTTAAAAATGGGTTTTTGTGTTTCCTGTCACCGCGATAAGGGAGCAAGTATTGATTGTTCAACATGTCACTACTAGTTTAGTTCTTTTCATAAGTATTATGAAAAGAACTAAATCCTCCGAAGCCTTGGCGAAGGAGGATCTAGTTCTGGCAATGTTATGAATATGTAGGATTGAAGAGAAGCAATGGCTGAAAAGTTAAAATTTAATCGAAGAGATTTTCTAAAAGTAATTGGAGCAGGCGCCGGTGTGGCTGCTGTGGGTTGTGCCAAAGACTTACCAGAAAAATTTATTCCTTATGTTGTGCAACCTGATGAAATTGTTCCGGGAGTTGCTACTTGGTATGCCGGAGCATGTAACGAATGCAGTTCCGGTTGCGGTGTCTTGGTAAAAACAAGAGAAGGAAGAGCAATTAAGATCGAAGGTAATTCCAGCCATCCGATTAATCGTGGCGGACTTTGCACTCATGGTCAAGCTGCTTTGCAATCTTTATACAATCCGGACCGAGTACGGGAACCTTTAAAACGAGAAGTTGGTGGAAACTTTGTTCCAATTTCCTGGAAAGAGGCAATTGATATTTTAAGTGATTCTTTGCTGGGCTTAAAAGCTGCCCAAGCTCAGGGAATTCTTCTTACAAAACCAAGTTCCGGCAGTGAAAGTGCCATTATTTCAGAATTCTCTAAAAAAATTCCGGAACTTAAACATTATCAATATGAACTTTTTAATACAGATTCTTTAGACACCGCTATTGCGCAATTATTTGGCCCAGAATTAAAAGCCAGTTTTGACTTAGCAAAAGCTCAGGTGATTGTTGGATTTGGAGCTGATTATTTAGAAACTTGGTTATCCCCTGTGGAATTTTCCAAAGATTGGGCTGAAGGTAGGAAAGGGAATTCCCAAGGAAAAGGCACTAAAGTCATTCACTTTGAACCAAGATTGTCTTTAACTGCCGGAAATTCCGATCGCTGGGTAATGAACAAAGCGGGAACTGAATCTCAAATTCTTGCTGCTTTGTTAAAACTATTATTGGAAAAAATTCCTCATTTAGCTTTTAAGCAAGTTGTTGCCGATATCGATTTTTCTAAACAAGATTTTGAAACAGCAACTGGAGTTTCTTTAGAAGTATTAGGAAAAGTTGCTGAACAATTAGTTGCTGCTCAAGGTAAAAGCTTGGTTCTAACCGGTGGTGCTTCCTTAAGTGGGAAACAAGCTTTGGATGCCGATTTACTTTCTACAATGATTAACTTTTTGTTAGGCAATATCGGAACAACAGTTGTCTTGAATAAAGTAGAAGGGCCCGCACCAATTTCTACTTATCAAGCTCTGGTAAATTTAATCACCGACATCAGTCAAAAGAAAACAAAGGTTGGAACATTAATTATTTCCGGAACAAACCCGGCTTTTACGCTTCCTAAAGGAGTTAAGTTTCAAGAAGCGCTTTCAAAAGTGGGACTAGTGGTTGCTATTTCCACCCATCTTGATGAAACGGCTACCTTGGCAAATTTAGTTTTGCCCTTGAGTCATCAACTAGAAAGTTGGTCTGATGCTGAACCAAGACCGGGAGTCTTAAATTTAAATCAGCCTTCGATGCAGCCTTTATATAAAACCCAATCCTTGGGAGATACTCTTATTTCCTTGGCTGCCAGCAGCAAAATAAAACAACCTTTTGCTGAAGATGTTACTTCTTTTTATGATTATATCCGCAAGCAATGGAAAAATAAAATTGGTGAAACAGATTTTGAAAAACGTTGGCTTGATTATGTAGAAAAAGGCGGAGATTGGTCCGCTTATGGAAAATCAAGGGCGGGAGCTGTGAGCTTAGCTTCTTCTTCTGAACAGGCAATTAAGAATCTTCGTTCAAAAAAAGCTAGTGGAACTTTAGGAGTATCTTTACTCGCTTATCCTTCAGTGAATTCTTTTGATGGAAGTTCTGCGAATAAGCCTTGGATGCAAGAATTACCTAATCCGATCACTTCCGCAGTTTGGGGAAGTTGGATTGAAATTAATCCGGAACTTGCTGAAAAAGTTGGTGTAAAAACCGGAGACTTGCTGCAAGTAGTGAAAGGAGAAGTTTTCGTTGAAGCTCCCGCCTATTTGACTAAACGAATTGATCCTTCTTTAGTGGCAATTCCCATCGGTCAGGGACATACAGCATATGGTCGTTACGCCACTGCGGTTGGAACAAATCCCTTATCAATTTCCGATCCGGCTTCTTTGGAATATCAAAGTTTCTTAACTCCCGGCGTTCGTCTACAGAAATCAATGTTTAAAGATGAATTAGTATTGCTCCAAGGCAGTGATACGCAAATGAAACGGGGAATTGTGCGTTCCGTTACTGTTGCCGAATTGCAAAAAGAAAAAAACAATCATCATGCCGAAGCTAAACATGGAGAAGCTGAACATGAAGATCCTTTAGCTCTTGGTCCTCGAGAAGAACCGAAGATGATGTATAAACAAATGGAGCATCCGCTCTATCGGTGGGGAATGAGCATTGACTTAGCCAGTTGTACGGGTTGTTCAGCCTGTGTTGTTGCTTGTTTTGCTGAAAATAATATTCCTGTTGTGGGCAAGACAATTTGCAATGAGGGCAGAGAAATGTCTTGGCTAAGAATTGAAAGATATTTTGATGGTCCGGATGAACAACCAGTTGATGCTTTTCTTCCAATGATGTGTCAGCAATGTGGCAATGCCCCTTGTGAACCGGTTTGTCCTGTTTATGCAACTTATCACACCGATGAAGGTTTGAATTCCATGGTTTATAACCGTTGTGTCGGAACAAGATATTGCTCCAACAACTGCAGTTATAAAGTCCGGCGCTTTAATTGGTTTAAGTATGAATGGGCGGAACCTCTTAATTGGCAATTGAATCCAGATGTTTCAATGCGCGAAGTCGGAACAATGGAAAAATGTTCCTTCTGTATTCAGAGAGTCAGGGAAGTGCAAAATAAAGCAAAAGATCTGGGCCGTCCGGTGCAAGATGGTGAGATTAAACCGGCTTGTGCTTCCAGTTGTCCAACTGGGGCAATTAAATTTGGTAACTTACTTGATAAGGAAAGTTTAGTTGCTAAAGATCATCTAGACGTTAGAACTTATAAAGTCTTAGATGCGGAATTAAATACCCAGCCGGCAATTGCTTATTTGGCAAGAGTAAGAAACGAAATTTAATATTTTTTAAGGGAAACTTTGATGCAAGCTGCTACTACAGAAGTGATAACTTACGAAAAAGCAAACCAGGATATTCTAAGAACACTTGAACCTCCTACGGCTGGTTGGTATTTACTTTTTCTCACCGCTTTTTGCTGTGTGCTAATTGGTGGTTATGCTTGGCAAAATCAGGTAATGACGGGGATCGGAATGTCCGGGATTAACAATCCGATTGCTTGGGGCGTTTATATTACTGATTTCGTTTTTTGGGTTGGTATTGCTCACTCCGGAACTTTGATTTCTGCAGTTTTATATTTATTCCGGGCTCAATGGCGTGTGCCAATTTATCGTGTTGCGGAAGCGATGACAGTTTTTGCGGTATTAACCGCTGGACTTTTTCCAATTATCCACTTGGGTCGTCCTTGGAATTTTTATTGGTTACTTCCTTATCCCAACCAAAGATATTTATGGCCTAATTTTAAATCTCCACTTCTTTGGGACGTGTTTGCGGTGAGCACTTATTTAACAGTGAGCTTAATTTTCTTCATCACCGGCTTAATTCCCGATATTGCTGCAGCTAGAGACAATGCTAAAGGTCCATTTAGAAAATTATTATATAGAATTACTTCAATGGGCTGGCGCGGCAGTAATAATCAGTGGCGGCATTATGTAGCGACCTATGGTTTCTTTGCGGCGATGGCAACTCCACTGGTACTTTCCGTGCATTCCGTAGTATCCTGGGACTTTGCGATGGGTAATGTTCCTGGTTGGCATACCACAATATTTCCTCCTTACTTCGTTGCCGGTGCTATTTTCTCAGGAGTAGCGATGGTAATGACAATTACTATTCCGATGCGTAAAGCTTTTAAATTAGAAGCTTATCTTACTAAGTGGCACTTTGAGAAAATGTCTCAGCTAATTATGTTTACTTCAGGAATTGTTACCTATGCCTATGCCACAGAATTTTTTGTAGCTTGGTATAGCAATAACCCTTATGAAAGGTTTCAATTCTGGTTTAGACCATTTGGTGATTTCAAAGTGGCATTTTGGGGAATGGTAACTTGTAATTGTGTTGTTCCAATTTTCCTTTGGTTTAAAAAAGTAAGAACAAACTTTACCTGTCTTTTTATTATTTCAATTTTTATTAACATTGGAATGTGGTTAGAAAGATTTAACATTATTTTTACATCGCTGGCCCGCGAATTTGAACCATATTCTTGGGGGGGTTATAACTTTTCCTGGACAGAAGTGGGAATAACTTTGGGATCCTTTGGCTGGTTTTTCTCATTTTTATTAGTATTTATTAAATTTTTTCCTTCAGTGTCTGTTACGGAAGTAAAAGAAATTATTGAGCCTCCAATGAAGGAAAAAGCTCACTAGAGTTTTTAGGTGCAATTATGAGTGAACAATATTTAGTTGTGGGACATTTTAAATTTGTGGATGCGACAATTGCCGCAATTCGCAAACTGCGTGATTTAGGACATACCTTAAAAACTATGGAGCTTTTCACTCCCTTTCCTAATCATGATTTAGAAAATGAAATGTATAAGGGACAGAAGAAAAGTCCTGTTCGCAAATGCGTTTTAATAGGAGCGATAACTGGTTGTTTAGGAGCTTTTTTAATGACTTGTTGGATGTCTATTGATTATCCAGTAAGAGTAAGTGCTAAACCCTTGATTTCCATTCCTGCTTTTGTGGTTATTGGCTTTGAATGCACAATCCTTTTTGGCAGCTTATTTAACATTCTTAGTATGTTTCATTTTAGCAGAATTCCTAATTTTTTTAGATTTCCCGGACACCGCCCTAATTTTACGAGTGGTACTTTTGGATTAACCGTAAAAGTTCCGCAAGAACAGACAGAACAAATTAAGGAGCTTTTTGAAAAGAATGGAGCAGATAAGGTTGAAGTGCAATATGTACGTTAGAATTTTTTTTGCATTATTAATGTTATTACTTGTGCGAAAGTCCGCTCAGGCTTTGCCATGGGATGTGGATATGTATTCACAAGAATCCCTGCAATCAAATGAAGTTGCTAGAGCCCCGGCCAAAGGAACTGTGGCTGTCGGCAGAAAGCCATTTACTATGACTAAAGAGGAAGCCGATCAGAAGTTGCAAAATCCTCGTGCCGCAACAAGACACTCTGTTTGGAATGGGCAAAGATTATACAATGTCAATTGCCTAACTTGCCATGGCAGAAAAGCTGACGGAAAAGGACCAGTTGGACCGCAAGTTGCTGCTTCTGATCTAACCAATGATTTATATGTAAAAAAGTCTGATGGTTATATTTATGCTGTAATTCATCTGGGTGGAGCGGCAATGCCTCGGTATGGTTATAAATTCTCCGAGCAGGATCACTGGGATGTCATTAATTATTTAAGAGTTTTACAAAAAGTAAAAAATGTACCAGGAATAAAAATTCCGGAGTAAGTATTTAAAAGAGGATTCAAAGCATGTCTCATAGTTTATCATCTGTAAGTCTAAAAGATGTTTCCACAATTGTTAATGCGGAGCCCTATAAGCTTCCAGCTCCGGTGAAAATTATATCCTTGATTTTTGTTGGAGTTGGTTTTGGACTTTTTATCAAAGAAGCATTTATGGGCGGCGATGTTAAAAATGCCTGGGCATCATTTCATGTCAACATTGCCTATTGGTTTTGTTTGGCGATAGCATCTTCTGGTTTTTCTGCAGTATTCCATATTTGTAATGCCCAATGGTCAAGACCAGTTCGCAGGATTTTTGAAGCAGCTTCCAACTTTGCTTTTGTACCCCCAGTGCTTTTATTAGTTGAGTATCTTGCTAAAGGCTATAATCATTTGTTTGTTTGGGCGCATGAAGATATGCCAGGAAAAGCCGATTGGTTAAAGCCTAATTTTGTTTACGGAAGAGATATTCTGGCAATGTTAGTTTTAGCGGTGTTTGCTAAAATTATTGTAAAAATGTCCGTACAGAGAGACTTGGTGGCGATTAAAGATGGCTTAACAGGAGCAGATTCTGCTTTGATTGAAAAATGGAATTCTAAATGTTGTTGCAATACTAGTTGCAAAATGACTCCGGGATTAACTGGGAAAGAAGCGATTGCCAGATTAACCCATTTGATGTGGAGACTTTCACCGGCATTTGTAATTTTCTACGCAGTATTAATGTCGTTTTTTGCTTTTGATCAAATTATGTCCGTAGACCCTCATTGGTTTTCAACAATGTTTGGCGGTTTTATTTTTATGGGCGCTGTTTATATTACCTTTGCCTGGGCAGCGATGATGATTTATTTAGTCAGAGCAACTCACCCTTTGTTTAAAGCTAAAATTGAAAAAAGAACTCTTCATGATGTTGGAAAATTACTTTTTGGCTTTGGAATTTTTTGGGCCTATTTATTTTGGAGCCAATATTTGCCAATTTGGTATGCTAATATGCCGGAAGAAACAGGGTATTTAATTCTTCGCTTAAGAGAGCAACCTTGGCATGATTTTGCTTGGACGGTCTTAGGCGGCTGTTTTTTCATTCCTTTTCTTTTGGGCATAAGTCGCGATGTCAAACAAATTCCATTTTTACTTTTTCTGACTGGAGCAATTGTGGCCGTAAGTATGTGGTTGCAACATTATATTTTATTGGTTCCTAGTTTATATCCCCATGAAATACCGCTTTCCTGGAAAGATTTGTTAATCAGTTTGGGATTTATGGGAGCATACATCCTAAATTTTGGTTGTTTCCTCAGCCGAGTTCCTCTGATGCCGTTTGGGGATTTGTACACGGAAGAAAGTCATCATTAGAATTTCTGATTTCTGATTTCTGATTTCTGATTTCTGATTTCTGATTTCTGATTTCT
>CAYOOT010000087.1:0-10236 GCA_964405665.1 uncultured Bdellovibrionales bacterium
TGGACGAACTGTAGTCGTCGTTGTGCTGGTAGATGTTGTCGTCGTAGTTGGAGGATGAGTTGTAGAAGTAGTGGTGCTGGTGGAAGTTGTAGTTGTTGGATGAATTGTTGTCGTCGTTGTGCTGGTAGATGTTGTTGTCGTAGTTGGAGGATGAGTTGTAGAAGTAGTGGTGCTGGTGGAAGTTGTAGTTGTTGGATGAATTGTTGTCGTCGTTGTGCTGGTAGATGTTGTTGTCGTAGTTGGAGGAGTAGGTGATAAGGCTCCATTTATTCTCCAAACATTTACTATAGCGCTTCTATCAGGACTTCCTTCTGGACTTAGAACATATATAAGTTTTGTTTCAGGATTCCAAACAATTTGTGAAAAGCTGGCATTAGCAAGTTGAACATTTCCTCCTAAGTTAAAAACATCACCTACATCTGCCCATGGTATTTCTAAATCTGTTGGTTGTGAAGTTCCTGCTGTAACCTTTCTTGCTGTTTCAAGGACGAAGTCCGGATCTAACATATACCAGCGTGGTGCAAAATATTCTCCATGACGCCCTTTTATAGTTACTCCTCTGGGATCTTGAACTTTTGATCCTGGGTAATACAAAGAATCAATATTATTATTAAAGATTACTCCTTCTGGAGTAGGATCTCGATGTGCCGATTCATTTCCATACCAAGAATAGCCGATAGCAGTGTACCCAAAATAGAGTAATCCATGTTTGTCCGCCAGATCAATCCAAATACAATGGCTGACACTGTCGGCTTCTCGATATACGGCTGCAGCATCTACTATAATGTTATTTTCACGAGATGGATTATAAAGTTCATAAGGAGTTCCCGCTGTTGGAATTAAACTCCAGTTTCCTGCAACTGTAAGTGTGGCAGTATCAAGAGTTGGGTCGTAAAGACAATCGATAACTTTTAATTGTTGATTAGTACTTTTATTTGTCAGATACCATCCGACAGGATCTCTGTGGGGGTTGGCTATTCCAAAATGAAAATCAAAGACTTTTTTAAATATAGTGGTAGTTGTTGTGCTGCTAGAAGGATTTGGGAGAGTGGTATTCGTGCATAGCGTATTATTAACAATTATAGTATTTATTCCACCACCAACCGCATTGCCTGTTACTTTTGTACCAACAAGATCATTTCCTATAATTACTTTTACTTGATCATTTGGCATGCGAGGAAAATCTGAATAGTCTCCAGTTCCGTTATCTGTAGGGTCACTATTTGTATTGGAGCTTTGCCTTGGCCAGTGAATTATGCGTGCACTATCAAGTTCTCCACCTGCTGCTAGTTCTCTACCTAAATTGTCTATTGGTGGTTCGCCAACGCTGACCAGACCAGGGCCCCAGGATTGTTGTTGAGAGGAATTGCCTTTAATACCAAACATTAAAAATCTTCGGTGGGTAATATCTATCAAGCTCTGAGGTGCTTCTAAAATCATACCTTTAGCAGTCTCTGAATTAACTGTGCTAGAAAGTTTCCAAGGCCCATGGATATTTGTTTGATTATTTTCAAACGTTACATAACCAAGTACTGGACTATTTACGCCAGCATAATATGCTCCATGCGTGAACCAAAGACGTTGCTTATTGCTGTCCCAGAATAGACCTTTTATATACTTAAGAGAACCTTGAACATCTAAAGAGCACTGCTTATTTCCATTAGCATCTAATATAAAATTACCATTTATATCTTTAAGACAATCTTTATTTAAGGGACCCCAATCTCTTACTACTGTGGATTCTGCAGCATTGGTATAATTTAGGGAAGGAGCAGGCATTGAAAATTCAAATAAATTATAGTGATAGTTCCCTTCATCTTTACCACCAAATCCAATTGTGAAATATGTATTAGTCTCTGGACGATAGGCGAGCCCTTGGGTGTTTTGTCCCATGGATGTTTTTCCAATTGTATATGATCTTAGTTTTATAACACCCTGATATTCAAAATCTTCGGCAGTAAGTAGTGCCTTATCAGCCAAATTAGTCACGGGTATTCCAATGGTAAAGACAAGCATCAAGATCAGTAAAACAGTAAGTAGGCCACTTGAAAATTTATGGGCGAATAAAAAGTTACGATAATGCTTAGATTTGTGATAACTACTCAAGGCACACCAACGCTAAAACCTCAATAAAAACAGACCCTTATTGTCATCTCGTATTTTAGATGTTAGCAAGAATAATTTTGATTCAATTAATTAATATGAAAATAATGCGCAATTTAGTCTTTCTGAAGGGTAAAATTGATTGGTAATTTTAATTTGTTTTAGGAAGTTAATTTTACTTTTTAAGATGTATAAAAAATACTACAGGAAAAATTAAACCCAAAAAAGAGTGAATGAAAATTGTTTGATAACGTAGCGAATCATCTCCTACATAATACAACCCCCAAGAAGTTACCAGAAGAATTAGCAAACAAGAAATTATTAGCAGGCCGGAAAATCTACTTTTATTAAGAGGCCAAGCCCGTTTTACGTGTTCAACTAAACTGCCTAAAACTATCAGAGTGAGAAAGGCAATGGCGGCATGAGCTTCCATTGCAATAAATTGTAAAGCAGTCCGAGGGGCTTCTGCCTTAAATAAAGTATTACTAAAATAGCGATCTAAAATATAAATTAATCCTGAGCCCCAAAGCAGAGAGAAAATGAGATAAATTACGCGACGATGATTTAAACTTGGTTTGATACTCATTATTAAAAATCTAATATTATAGCTTCTGCCTCTACTTTTTTTAAAATAGAGGATGCTTTTGTATCATCTAATAAGGCCACTACTTTTGTCAAAGCATCAGAAAGAGCACAAGACTTAGAAATTACACTAATACTTTTTTTAGAATTCCAAGAAACTCCATTTTTTGGATTGATGATACCCTGATCTTTTCTTCCAGCATTCCCAGTTCTTCTATGATAATTAGCAGTAGTGGCGACAGCACAGTTTGCAGCTTCTTTGAGCTTAAATATCTTATTGTATTCTGAAGGAGAGCGAATAAAAATTGGTTGAGGGATATCTCCAAAAAATCTCAAATCTCCGCCAGCATTGATACCCCCATATTTAATGCCAGAGCAAAGCAGAGAATCAATTCCTTTATCAACGGCAAAGCCTTTGCCGATGCCACCAAAATCAAAATTTAATTTTTTGTTTAGAATAATAGTTTCTGAATCAATAAAACGAATATCTTTAAAAGAAGCAGGACTTTTTTCGTCTTTACTGAAAACTACATCAAAAATTCCATCGGAAAGACAAGAAATAGCTTCTGATATTTTTATTATTTCTGCGGTTAGGGAATTTATTTTTAAAGGAACATTTTCTGCAGAGAGATTTAATTTGGAAATTTCACTATTTTCTTGATAAATACTTAATAAATTTTCAATATCTGAAATGTGTTCAAAGGCATTAGAAATTGCCTGATTTGCAATTTCTGCAGATTCAGCTTTTACAAAAATTTCCACAAAAGTTCCAAGAAGGGGGCGTGCTCTTTTAAAATCTTTCATTATCGTAATTTGGTTTGATAGATTGCTAGTAATCTTCTGATACCCGCAGTAACATGTTTGCAAGACAAAGTAGCACCACTAATATTTTTAATTTCTTTAGCTACTTCTAATCCCGCAGAAAGATCTTTTTCGCAAAATTGTTTACGCCAAGATTCTTCAATTATTTCTTGACCATGCGCTTCGCGATATTGCAGGATCTCCAGAGATTTAATTTTCCCGGTATTTTCAAGACCAAGAGCATAGGTGATATACTCGTGTTTGCCGATTACTTCGTTGATAAAAAAATATCCTAGAACTGTTCCATCCCGTAATACTTTCCATGTTTCCATTCGAGCATCATCTAGAGCTAAACCCGACATTTCTTCTATTTTATTTTTTTCCTCCTGACTAAAGGACAAACTGATATTTTGAAAAGAATTTGCTTGAGGAAATATTATTTTTTGAGATTGCTCCACACTTAGATACTCAATGGCCTGTGCTGAAATAGGGGCAATCAGGGCTGCTGGAATTAAAAAAAGATTGATATTTTTGATACTCATTTCCAAAAGATATCGATAGATGGGTATTATGTCAAAGGGATGGCTTATCAATCTAAAAAATCATAACACTAATTTTGCTTGACATGGTAGTTAAGACTTATATATATGAAGCACTTTTTTTACATACGATAATTTATTAAATATGATATTAATAGGAAATATGAAAAGCAAAAATACATTCAGACTAACCTTTCTTTTAAGTTCTTTATCAATTTTATTTTGTCCGAATTTTTCTCATGCCGATGAAAGATTTTTTACTTATTCTTATGAAGCCAATGTTTTGCCACAAGGGGCTTTAGAATTTGAACAATGGATTACCAATCAAAGCGGAAAAAGAGATGGGGATTTTTCAAGATGGGATTTTCGTTCTGAAATTGAATATGGTGTTACTGACCATTATACAAGTTCTCTTTATTTAAATTGGGAATCTACTCGAATCGGGGGTATTGAAGGCATGGAAGATGAAAATAATTCCAAATTCAAAGGATTTTCTTGGGAAAATATCTATCAAGTGTTGAATCCAAATTTAGATCCTCTTGGTTTTGCTTTGTATGGTGAATTTAGTTCCGATGCCATCGACTATGAATTTGAAGGTAAGCTTTTATTTAGTAAGCCAGTTGAAGATTTTATTTTTGTTGCCAATGCAATTTATGAAGCAGAATTTGAGAAAGAAGATGGAATGACTGAAAGAGAAGCAGAGTTAGCCTTTACTTTAGGAGCTTCTTATAAAATTAATACAAATTGGTCTGTTGGGCTAGAAGCACGTAATGTCAGTGCCTATCCTGATGGACTTGATTTAAACGGACAAGAATTTCAAGCTTGGTCAGTAGGACCAAATGTGCATTATGCTAATCCAAAGTGGTGGGCAACTTTTACAGTGCTTCCTCAAGTTTGGGGTAATGGAGAAGATTCAAGTGGTAATAGACAACTTGTTCATGAAGAAAGTCTTGAAGCACGATTAATTTTTGGGATAGATCTTTAATTGTATTCTCCTTCTCCCCTTTTTAGCGCGTGGCATGTATTCTAGTAATATTTATAGTTTAATGCGCTAAAAAGGGGAGAAGGAGAATGTACTTTACTTCATCCTAAATGACCCGTATTATCACTATTTTCTAGCAAGTAGTGGTGGTTCTTGAAAGATTTAATAAAAATACTTCCAATTTGTATTGTTTCTCGATTCCTGATTTTTTTAGCAATAATTTGTTCGTATTCTATAGAATTGCAATCAGTTCCTGCGCGTGGTGAAAGGGGAATTATTTATGATTCCGAGATTAAGCTTGATCGAGAAACTGTTAAAAAAGCAATTATCAATACTTTTTCAAGCGCCGATGCCGGTTGGTATTCTGATATTGCGGAATCGGGATATAATTTAGAACCTTTTACTAAAGTCAGTCCTAAGAATTGGGTTTTTTTCCCTTTTTTTCCTTTGTTGATTAAAGCCCTTAATTATTTAACCGCTAGTTCCGTAATCAGCGGCTTGATTATTTCCAATGTCTGTTTTTTATTTTCCTTGGTTGTATTTAGAAAGTTAGCGATAAATTATGGTTTAACGGAAAGTCAAATTGCTTTTGCCTTATCTTTAATTTGTATTTTTCCAACAAGCTATTTTTTTTCAGCAGCAATCACTGAGTCCTTATTCTTTTTATTAACTCTTTTATGTTGGTATTCATTGGAAAAGAATAATGTAATTGTTTCTTCATTTTTCTTTGCTTTGCTTGCGGCAACCAGACCAACGGGTTTATTGATTTATCCTGCATACCTTCTAGAGTTAATTAAAAGAAAAAAGTTCTTTACATTAGCGGGAATTTTCTCGGCTTTATTTGCCTTTACCGGCGTGTTTCTATTTATCTGGTATCTCTTTTATTTAACAGGAGAGCCTTTAGCTTTTGCCAAAAACCAGGAAGCTTGGGGTAGAAATAAAAGCACTTTTTTTGATTTAATGACTTATATTTATCACAATCCTTTTCATCTAATGCAGTCTTGGAATTTTCTGACTTTGAATCTTTTATTGAGTTTATTGGCAATTGTCACTGCCCTTTATTGTCTATTTAGAAAGGAGTTTTCTTTTAGTTTGTTTATCCTTGTTCCTCTGGCAGTCTCTCTTTATACCGGAACATTATTATCGTTAAGCAGATTTGTAATGGTGTTATTTCCTCTTTATCTAAGTTGGCCACTTTTGTTTAGAAATGAGCAAACGCAAAGAATTATAATAATAGTCTCTGCGTTTTTGCTAGGCATTTTGTCTGTGATGTGGGGTCAACAAATTACGGCAGCAATGGCGTAGATCAAACGGCCACTCAAATTTCTTGTTCTCAGCCTCCGCCTTCATTGGTGCACGTCTTAGTAATATAGCAATCTTTTTATTGTGCCTTCGGTTCTTTCGAGGAATCCAATCTTGGCAAAATTATTCGGGGAGTGATTTTAAAGTCAGCAGAAATAGAAAAGTTAAGAGGTTGTGGATTTAAAATCTGATAAATTTTCTTTGCCTGCATAAAAGCATTTCTAAGACAACTGAGTTGCCTCAGATCGAGGCTTAATAACTTGCTGAAATGTAAAAGCTTATTTCCATCAATCGGCAAAGGTACAGGGTAGAAAATTTTATTATCTAAAATCATCAAAGAAAAGAAATATACTTTATCTTCTGAATTGTAATTATTAGGCAAGTAAGTTTTGATATCGTAATTAATTAAAGTTTTATTTATTTCTTCAATTTTTTTGTGAAGGCATCTTTTGTCGGAATTTGAGTCTTTGCAAATAAATAGACCAAGAAATTTGGGCTCAGGCATATTTTTTATTGCGAAGCTAAGATTAATTCCTTGAGGCGTAATAATTTTCTCATCAAACTTTGGATCTAATAAATTTTCGCTGACAAGTAATTGTTCTTCTCCGGTTAATTCTTCTATTGTAAAAAGTAGTTTGGAATTATCGGAATGATAGAGATCTAAAAATAAAACATCCAAAGAGCCTAACATATATTGTTCCATTGAAGCGATTTGCAGAGAAGAGGTCAATAAACCATCCTCAATATCTAGGGGAATTTCTTCAACGCTTGGAATATTGGCTTTTATTGGGGGTAGGTTGTCACAGGCACAAATTGTATTATTTTCAGCATTTATTACTGGTGTAATTGATTTTCCTTTATAACACCAATTTTCAAATTTTCTGGAATCAGGTGTATAGGCATTCCGTTGAACAATTTTATTTTCGCCCGTACAAGTAATTAATTTTGTATATTTGATACAACGATATGTATCTTTGTTTTCTTCTGCACCCGGACAGCGAGGTTTTTTAACGCAGACATTTCTTATTTTTATAGTTCCTTCAGGACATTGAAGAACATCTGTTTCTTTGGGAGTAGCTGTAGGGGAAATGTTTTCAATGATTACGGGATTGGCAAATGAGTGATTTGCCATAGTCAAGCTAAAAATTATTATAAAAGTAGCTTTGAAGTTAGACATCTTCTGAATTAGACCCTTTCAATCTTTAGGCTATCTCCCTGCATTCGTAAGAGAGATTTTTTCCCATTGACAATGGTTTCTAAAACTACATTTTTGCCCCAAAGTTTTAAGACATGATTAAGAGTTCGTTCCGCGTATTCTAGCTGTAAATCTCGACCGTCGTGTTCATGTTTGAGATAAAGACTGCGTTTGCCTCCATGATCTGCGTCTTCTACTTTTATAACCGGAATTGATCCCATGCCGACATTGGCAATCATCGTATTTTTTACCTGTTGCCAGCTTTCTTCGTCGGAAATTTTGGTGATTACTCGATCTTTACCTCTTTTTTCATGTTGGAAAAGATCCAATTCGCGCATCAATTCTTCTGTAAGAAAGCGGCGTAAAAAAGAAGCATCGCGATCTGATTCTCTAATTTCAAATATTTTTCTTCTTCCGGGAGTGTCATTTTCGTCCATTGCAGAAACATCGGATTTGGGTTTGTCATTAGAAAATTCTCTACCGGTATCTCCTTCATTCCAGCGACGTTCAATATCATGCCAAAGCACATAGCCGAGGTGATAGGGATTAAGACCTCCCGGAGTTGGCCGCAATACTTGGTTGTGCCGCACTAAGAATTCTAAATGATATTCTTGAGGTAAATTTAATTCATTAATTAATTTATGGTGCCAGTAACTGGCCCAGCCTTCGTTCATGATTTTGGTTTCAATTTGTGGAATAAAGTAAGCAGCTTCCTTGTCCACAATTTGAATAATGTCAGACTGCCATTCTGCAAGGTAAGGATTATGCTTGGAAATAAAATCAAGAATATTTTGTTCCGGTTCTACTGGATATTTGCTGAGATCGGGTGGAACATATTCGGGACGTACATGCAGTTCTTGAAATTCATCTTCCTTTGTTTGAGCAGCTTCCCACTTACGATTTTTAATTTCATTTTGAGAAAGTTTTTTAATAGCCAAGTTTTTAGAACGTTGCAGACTTAAAGCATGGGCGGAATCAATCAGGCTTTCTACTCCTTCCGTTCCAATGGAAGGATCTTCCATGTATCCACGCACTCGATTTGCATGATTCTTAAAAACTTCCAGAGTATATTTGGCATTAAAGGAAGAAGTAAAAGTAAAATTATTTGCAAAAAAATCATTATGTCCGTAGACGTGGGCAATGGTTAAGATTTGTAAGAGATCAGTATTATCTCTCATTAAATAAGCAAGACACGGATTGGAGTTAATCACCATTTCATAAGGAAGTCCCCCGACGCCATAGTCATAAAGCGTTTTTTCTCTTTCGTAAGATTTACCAAATGACCAATGAGGATATCGTGCCGGCATGCCGGAATAGGACATATAGCCAAGCATTTCATTATGATCGCAAATTTCAAACTCTTGGGGGTAGCAGTTTAAACCGTACCTGTTTACCAATTCAAAAATTCGCTCATCCCAAGCTGTCAAATCTATTTCTTTCATAAATATTAAGGTGTTGGAGTAGGGGTAGTATTCGGTGTGTTCTCGGAACTGGGATCTTTAGCTCCGGAAGAAACAACTTCTTTAGTAATATTATCTCTCATCAAAAATGATTTAAACCCAGTCCAAAGATCTTCTTTCTTTTCGATAACAATTGCCTGAAAATTGGGGCGATCGATTACATTGAAAACCTCAAGCATGCTGCCGCTATAATAGGCACTGCCCGAAGGTTTAATTTCTCCATAACCAAAAAGATTGCAGACATCACAAAGTTGCTTTGCCGATTCCAAGGCCTTTTCATTATCACTGTAAAAATTGTCTCCATCGGAACAATGGAAGGCGTAGACGTTCCAAAGTGAGGGATGGTAACGCTCGTTAATTATTTCCAATGCCTTGTTGTACCCTGAGGAAATATAAGTTCCGCCTGATTCTACTTTATGAAAAAATTCATCTTCCGTAACTTCTTTTGCCTCGGTATGGTGAGCAATAAAGACAATATCCACTTCTTGATATTTAAGACGGATAAATTGATAAAGTAAAAAATAAAAACTTCTAGCAAGATACTTTTTTACCGTGCCCATGGAACCGGAAGTATCCATAATACAAACTACTACAGCATTTGATTGCAATTTATTATCATTTGTTACGTGATGATAACGCATATCTTCTTTATGGAAGGGAAAGCGTTCTTCTTGATTTAAATTTTGTGAAGATTCATCATCTGTTTTGTGCCTGCTTACCGCCAATTTCCGGCGAACCCGGTTTCTGGCAGTTTTTCTTTTGTCCAGTCTAGGTCGGATACCTTCTTTTCTGTAGCCATGTCTTTTGAAAGTTTTTTCACTAGTAATTTTTTTTAAAGCTTTTCTTTGTAATTCAGGAAGCTTTAAATCTTCAAACATGATATCAATTAGTTCATTCAGACTAACATCAGTTTCAAAAGCGTCAATTCCTGGTTTTTCTCCGGCTTGCCCAGCAGCATCGGGTTGTCCCGGTTCACTTTGCCCCACAACATCTCCGGATTTTGCCTGACCATTTCCTTGAGCTACGCCGGGAGAATTTTCTCCGTAGACAAAACGATATTCTTTAATCGAACGAATTGGAACCTTGATTATTTTATCTCTCTCTCGTCCGATAATTGATTCTTCTGCAAGAATATCGGCGATATTGTCTCGAATCGAATCACGAATTTTCTGCCGATGTCTTGCCCGGTCTCGGGAACTGCGATCAGTGCGTTGCGTTTGTCCGGAGTGCGGCCTAAAAATTGCGCTCATAGGATACCCTATTTAATAGTTT
>CAYOOT010000088.1:0-9990 GCA_964405665.1 uncultured Bdellovibrionales bacterium
CAGAATAAAAGTTTGGTATTAAGCGGACTAAAGTCCGCGCTCCGTACGTTTTATGGGAAATTACGTCGTTAAGGTTGCAGTGCTCCTACATTCTTTTTGGAACTAAAAATGAAACTCTTTATTATCAAAGCGAAAGTCTTTTGCTCCAGGCTGAGCGGAGTCGATAATGCCATCGCCATTGGTATCGGGATTTTTAGGATCGAGATTATAAAGTAATTCCAGAGAGTCAATTAAGCGATCATTGTCGGTGTCGGGGTTTTGGGGATTGGTTTTAAATTGTTGTTCCAGTTGATCGCTTAAACCATCTTGATCGGAATCAACAAGGGTTTTTGAATTGGCGTCATTGGGATTAGTGCCATTTAATAATTCTAAGCCATCCATTTGGTCATCGCCATCAGAATCCGGATTATTTAAATTACTATGTAATTCCTTTTCTAAAATATCTGGTAAGCCATCATTGTCTGCATCAATAAGGAATGGAATGTTGCTGCGAGATACTGCTTGATTAGTTGGAGGATGATTTGTTGGATTTTTTGGATCGTAGCCTAGTGTAACTTCTGCTCCGTCAGTCCAACCATCGCCATCGGAATCGGGGTTAATTCTACTTGTTTTTGCTTCTGCTTCATCTTGATCACTTAAACTATCCAAGTCTGAATCCGTATTGTCGCTGGAATCTTGCTCTGTTTCACCATTGGATCCAAAAGAACTAAATATTCGAAGATCTGTAGTCGTGTCCTCGTCTTCCCCTGTTGTCGATACTTCAGTTGTCGTGGTGGTGGAAGAAGTAGTGCTAGTGCTGCTAGTTGAAGTACTTGTGGTGCTGGTTGTGCTGGAAGTTGTTTCTGTACTAGTTGTCGTTGTGATCCGTAATGCCGGATCCAAAATTATCACTTCATCACAGCCTTTAAGATCGCTTCCCAAGAGAAAGCAGAGTATTAATGCTAGTTGTGAACCATGAAAAAAGACCTTATTCTCTCGTTGTTTGCTCACGAAATTCCCCCGAAATATGATTTTCAGATAATATTAATAATTTTCTAGCTAGGCAAGTTATTTTGTTGTTAATAGTATAGCGTTTTTCAAAAGTTATGCTTGTTACTGCGAGCATAACTTTTGAAAAACGCTATATCCTCCGTAGCTTAAGCGGAGGAGGATCTTCTTATTTTGGACAGTCATCTTGGTTTTTATGAAAAAGTTATTTCTTTTCTTTTATTTCTTTATAATTAGTTTTGCTCTGGCTGAAGAAAATAAAACTGATGCGCAAATTGTTTTGCATCGCTTTTCTCAAGGCGTGAATAAATTTACCTTAGACAATGGTTTGAGGGTTTTGTTTTTCAAGCGCAATCCTTCACCGGTATTTGCTGGACAGCTTTGGGTAAAAGTTGGTGGCGTTAATGAGGTTCCCGGAAAAACAGGAGCGGCACATTTACTTGAGCACATGGCCTTTAAAGGCACAACTAAGATTGGTACAAAAGATTATAGCAAAGAAAAACCGCTGCTCGATCGCCTGGAAGTTCTCCTGGATCAACTGGATGAAGAAAAAAATAGTTTAGTAATAAAAGAAGCGAAAACTCCTGCGCTGATAGAAGAGATAAAAAATGTCTATCAACAGCTCACTACACTCTGGGTGGATAATGAATTTTCCAGAATTTATCAAAAAAATGGTGCGGTGGGATTAAATGCCGGCACGGCAAAAGATTATACGATGTATCAAATCGAACTTCCGAATAATGCTTTTGAACTTTGGTGTTGGATGGAGTCGGAACGCTTATTAAATCCAGTTTATCGACAGTTTTATAAAGAACGTGATGTGGTGATGGAAGAGCGCAGAATGCGCAGTGATGATAGCCCAATGGGGAAATTATATGAGGGAATGTTGGCTGCTGCCTTTTGGAGCCATCCTTATCATTATCCCACTATCGGCTGGGCCCATGAAATTCAGGCATTGCGCACGGCAGACACAAGGAAAATATATCAAACTTATTATCGCCCGGACAATATGGTGCTTTCCATTGTGGGCGATCTTGATTTTGAAAAGGCAAAACCATTAATAGAAAAATATTTTGGAAGATTAGTTAAACCAAAAACTGCAATAGATGTTTTAGATATTAAAGAAATCGCCCAGGATGGGGAAAGAGAAGTAGAGGTGAAATTTGATAGCGAGCCTTCAGTAATCATGGCTTATCATAAGCCAGTTTATCCTGATGCTGATGATTTATATTTTAGTATTTTACATGAACTTTTAAGCGGCGGTAGGTCTTCGATTTTATATAAGACATTGGTTCTGAAAAAACAATCGGCATTAGCAGTTGATACTTCGGAAGCACCGGGAGAACTATATCCTTCGGTGTTTTATGTGGCAGCAACCCCAAAGCAAGGATTGAATAACAAGGAATTAATTAAGGAAATTCAAGCTATTTTTGATCGCTTGTCCAAAGAGGGATTTTCTGATGAAGACTTTAATGCGGCCAAGAAAAGAGTGAAATTGGGTTTCATTTCTAGTCTGGGTTCCAATGAAGGTTTAGCTGAAATGCTGGGACATGCTGATTTGTTATGGGGCGATTGGCAGGAGATTTTTAAGATGTATGATCTAATCAACGGAGCAACTAAAGAGAATGTGACTTCCTTATTTGGAAAATATCTGAAAGTTTCCAATAGAACTATTGCCCGATTGGAAAGAAAGTAGGAGAAAAAAATGTATAAATATTTATTAATCGGACTTTTATTTTTTATTGCCTGCGCCAAAAGCAATACCGTTGGAATTCCCGACCGACCCGAGGGATTAGTTAAAGAACAGCTGAAGTTTGAAATTCCTGGAGTCGATCACTGGACGATGCCCAATGGTTTAGAAGTGGTTTATATTTTTGATGATGAACTTCCTCAGGTAAAAGGAAGTTTATTTTTCCCGGGAGGAGAGCTTTATGAACCTGCTGATTTGGTGGGACTTAGTCAGGCAGTCGGAGCTGAATTAAGAGAAGGTTCCTTCAATGGTGTTTCTCCAGAAAGTCTGGATAAGAGGTTGGATAATTTGGCTGCTTCTATTGAATCGGCTTATGGGGACGAATATGGAGCACTGAGCTTTTCTTGTTTGCAAGAAGATTTCTCCCAAGTTTTTTCTCTAGCGGCGAATCTACTTTTAAAACCGGCTTTTGAGGAAAAACGTTTTCAGCTATGGAAACAGCACGCCTTGGAGGGGATTAAAAGAAGAAAAGATAATCCTGATATCATGGCTGCAATGAGTTTTTCTCAATTGATTTATGGAAAAGATAGTCCTTATGCACGCTCTGCCAGTATTAATTCAATAGATAAAATTAATATAAAACTGCTTAGAGAATATCATAAAAAATTTATGCGCCCTAATGGCTCATGGTTAGTCATTACCGGTGCTGTAGAAAAAGAAACTTTAAAAAAAGAAATTGAGAAGAATTTTTCCAACTGGCAAAAGAATGAAAATATTTTGCCTGCACTACCGGAGATTAATAATAAAATTAAGCCTGGTATTTATGTTTTAGAAAAGGATTTAGATCAAAGTAGTATTTTGTTGGGACATTTTGGTCCACCAAGATTGACCGATGATATTCATGCGATGAGTGTTTATAATAGAGTTTTGGGAGCAGGAGGTTTTGGCAGTTTACTGTTTGATGAAATCAGAACTCGTTTAGGACTGGCTTATGATATCAATGGCGGTTTAATTCCTGGAGCTGTGAAAGGATTATTTCAAGTTGATATCGGAACAAAGAATGAGTCAGCAGTTATGGCAATTAAAAAAAGCCTGGAAGTAATCGAGCGCACTATTAAGCAAGCTCCTCCGGAAGAATTGTTTAAGGAATCGAAATCTGCTGCAAAACAAAGTTTTGTTTTCCGATTTAATAGTAGCGATACAATCGCCAAAAGATTTGTCACTCAAAGACTCCAGGGTTACTCTGAAGATTATGATCGACTTTATTTAAACAAATTAGAAGCTGTTAATCCAAAGATGGTGCAAGATGTAGCTAATCGTTGGCTTGATTTAAAAGATATTGTAATCGTGATAGTAGGGAGATTAAAAGCAGCGGAAATAAAAAAACAATTTCCCGATCAAGATGTCTATAAATTGGATTTTACTACGGAACCTAAGGTATTGGAGAAATTGCAATAAATTTTCATAATCATTTTGTAGGGGCAGGTTTTATACCTGCCCGGAATTACCAAAAATGATTGAGTAAAACGGGCAGCCATAAAGGCTGCCCCTACAAATTGGTTAACTAATATTTTTCTTTCTTGATTTTAGATTTTGGCTTAATCTGGAGCTATGTTTAAGTATTTTCTTCTAATATTATTTTTAATTCCAATTTCTTGTTCTCCTTTTACAAGCGATCCCGTCCCGGGGCCGGATAAACAATCAGTGGGAACTTTTACCGGTGCGGCAATAGGGGCGGGAACTGGAGCTGTTACCGGAGCACAAGTTGGTGCCGGAGCGGGCCCTGGTGCTTGGGTGGGAGCGGCATTCGGTGCAGTTTATGGAATGTTTAAAGGTTTGGGAATTGACTTGCTGGAAGAGGATCAAATTAGAAGATTAGTTGAGGAACAGCATTTAAGAGAATTGGCTTTAGCGCAAAGAATGTTAGCAGAGCATTATTCCAGAAGATTAGAATTGCATCCCGGAAGAGATATTTTTCCTGCAGATTGGTTTTTTGAAAATGACAGTTCTAAGCTAAAACCGGAAGCGAAGATTTTGGCTAGAGAATTAGGGGCAATGACTAAGCAGCGAATGCCCTGGTCCAGGATTGCCGTGGTTTCTTATCTGGCAGTAAAAGATAAAAATTCAAGTTATGCAGATTATTTAACGCAAAAAAGAGCGGAAGAAGTTGCTCTGGAGTTTGTTAATGCCGGTGTGGAACCAAGAAGAATCTTGGCTCAAGGCGCCGTAATTGATCAAACGGTGTTAATAGATCCCTATGATTCGAGAACTCGTTATCGTCAGGCTATTGAAATTGTGGCCGTTGACAGATAGGAAGCTGGAATTTAGATGGGGTAAGGGGCTGTAAAGACAAAGAAAAAAATTTGCTTTCTTTACATAAAAAATGCGTCATATATATGATGGCTTTTTATTGATTTAATGGCTATCTAAAGTGTGTTAAGCCGAAGGAAGTATGTGTTTAGTTCTAAGGGCAAAACATAGAAAAGGAGAAAAAATGGCAAAAAAAGAAAATAAAGAAGTAACAGAAGTAAAAGCAGAAGAACTAAAGCTTTATACCAAAAAAGAAATAGAAGCCTTTATTGCTGAAATTGGTAAAAAAATAGTAAGTGATAAACCTGCATATATGCATTCTATGCTTGCCATTAACCAATTGCTTCGTCAGCCTAACTTGCCCAAGCTGATGGATGATGAATTAAAAGAACAGCTAAAAGATATTTGGCTTAAGCTAATTAAGTCTACCGGATTGCAATTAGCAAATCCACCAATTTTATTTGGTTATCCGGAAGTTCATGTTGTTGTGGATGATTCTTTGGAACAACCGAGTGTTCCGCCGCAAGGATAACAGGGATTTAAAACGATAACCTCAGTTTGAACAAATATATATCTGAACCGCGGACGTCCTCGTCCGCAACCTGGAACTCTGCTAAGCATGAATTCTCAAAGTCTAAGAATAATTTTTTACTGCAAGCTGTGAGGCTTCTGTCTGAAATATAATCCCAGGTTGCGGACGAGGACGTCCGCGGTCCAGTGAAAGATAATCTCTTGATTAACTAAATTTTACTGTTTAGCTTTTTTTGGTGTAGCTTTTTTATTTCTCGCTTTTCTTTTTGCGCGAACAGCAGTAATTTTTTGCAATCTTTTGCTAGCGATGTCTGTTAGGTAACCAGGCATTTGTTTTTCTACAAACTGAGCTACTGTGTCTGATGTTTTTGCTCCCACTCCGATCCAGTATTTGAAACGATCTTCTTTTAAAAGCATAGTTGCGGGATTTGTCAGTGGGTTGATAGTTCCCAGCAATTCTAAATATCGACCATCTCTTTTCATTTGCTTGTCTGCAGCAACAATTCTATAGAATGGAATTTTTTTTCTTCCGTGTCGTGATAAACGAATAGTAACAGCCACTGTAAAAATCTCCTATGTTTTAACTACGTTAAGAGCTGCCGAATATACTAAAATATATAAAAATAGCAAGTTATCTAAAAAATCCTTATTTCACTGCTTATTCTGGCGGTTTTCTGGCTAAGCCTTTATTTTTTATCAGGTTTTTTGTGTTAAATACCCATAAGTTTCCGGTCGGCGATTGTAGAAAAACCTCCAGCCTTCACGTACAAATTGTGAATGTGCCAAATCAACTTCCTGCACAAGAACTTCTTGCTCCTGTCCTGCTCGAGCCAAGGTTTTACCAAAAGCATCGCAAATAAAAGAGCCACCCCAGAAATTGCTGTAACCTTCTTTCCCCACTCGATTTACTGCAGCTACAATCAAAGAATTGGCAATGGCATGACCGCGCTGCACATTTTCCCAGGCTTCTTGCCAATTTCCTTCTTGTTGTTGCACTCCTTCAATTGTGGCAATTGCTGTTGGGTAAAAAATAATATCGGCACCTAATAAAGCCAAAGATCTTGCTGCTTCCGGAAACCATTGATCATAACAAATCAACACGGCAATTTTTGCATATTTTGTTTCAAAAATTTTGTAAGAAGTGTTTCCTTCTTGAAAATAGTTTTTTTCATAGAAACAAGGGTCATGGGGAATATGTGTTTTCCTATAATAACCCAAATTCTTGCCTTGTTCATCAAAAACAAGAGAGGTGTTATAATATTGTGTTCCATCTTTTTCATGAAATGATCCGCCTACTAAAACTACGGAATTTTCTTTTGCGGCTTGAGAAAGAATTTTAGAGGTTTCTCCATCAAGAGTTTCGGCGTAATCAAAAGGAGCATCTTCAATAGTGCAAAAATAAGGGCTGGTAAATAATTCCGGCAAACAAACAATCTGTGCTCCTTTTGCTGAAGCTTCCTTAATCAAAGATACGGCTTTGGCCCGGTTTTTTTCCGCAGATTGTTCCATGGCAAATTGAATTAACCCAAGCTTTATTTTTTTAGTCATTTGCTTTTTGCTCCTTATTTCGGCTGCTGTTGACTCAGGCAATGTAAGGTGCCTTGTCCCAGTACTAAATCTACAGCATGAATACCAATTACCTTTCGTGTAGGAAAAAGATTACTTAAAATATTTAAGGCAACTAAATCCAGCGGATCATTAAATGTTGGCACTAATACCACTTTGTTAGCGATATAGAAATTGGCATAGCTTGCCGGCAATCTTTCTTCTCCGAACCAAATCGCCCGAGGCAGCGGCAGTTTAATTACTTCCAGTTTTTTCCCTGCGGCATCGGTAGCATTTTCTAAACGTTTAAAATTTTCCTGAGAAGATTTAAAATTTTCATCTTTAGGATCATCTTCACAAGCAAGAACTACTTTTCCCGGCGCGACGAATCTGGCAATGTCATCGATATGACCATGGGTATCATCTCCGGCACAACCTTCTCCCAGCCAGATAGTTTTTTTTATACCCAAATATTTTTTAAAAATCTTTTCATAGCCTTCTCGGGTAAGACCCGGATTTCTTTCTTGCACTTTTGAAAGCAGGCACTCTTCAGTTGTCAGTAATGTTCCTTGTCCGTCGGTTTCTATTGATCCTCCTTCCAAAGTAATCGATTGGCCATTCTCTGGATTTAGTGCTTCAATTAATTCTAACTTAGAAATTTCACCGATAATCTTTTTAATTTTTGAGTCTTTAGAAAAATTATTGTATTTTGCCCAAGCATTAAAATTCCAGCAAACCCACTTTGTTTTCCCAGAAGAATCTTTAACTGCTGTGGGGAGCGAATCCCGTAACCAACTGCGATCGTTTGGCACAAGATGTAAATGATAGAGTTTAGGATCGATTTTAGTTAAAGCTAGTGCCTCTTTTGCCTCTTTTAAAATTCTATCGTTATCACAAAGAATTTCTACTCTTTCAGAAATTGTTAGTACCCTAACAATTTCTGTATAAACCCAAGAGACAGTAGAAAATTTATTAGGCCAATCACTTTCTTCATGCGGCCAGGCAATCCATGTTGCCTCATGTTCTTCCCATTCAGCAGGCATATGTAAATTTAAGTTTTCTTCAGACATTTTCCCGTGCTAATTTTATTTGTAAAAGAATTATATTATCTGCCTAAAACGTAGGCAAATATTAAAGGTGCGACAATAGAGGCATCAGATTCAACAATAAACTTTGGCGTGTCTTTTTCTAATTTACTCCAAGTAATTTTTTCGTTGGGAACTGCTCCAGAATAAGAACCGTATGAAGTTGTGGAATCAGAAATTTGGCAAAAATAACTCCAGGTAGGCACTTCTTCAAATAGATCGTGCTTACTCATGGGCACTACACAAATCGGGAAATCTCCGGAAATACCTCCTCCAATTTGAAAGAAACCAATGCCTTTTCCGGAAGAATTTTTGCAATAGAAATCATGCAAATACATCATATATTCGGTGCCACATTTTACTGTAGTTGGTCGTAAGTCTTCCTTAATACAGCATGCAGCAAAAACATTTCCCATCGTGCTATCTTCCCAACCGGGAACAATAATTGGAAGATTCTTTTCAGCGGCTGCTAACATCCAGCTATTTTTAGGATCAATTTCATAACTATCTTTCAATTCTCCGGATAAGATTAATTGATAAAAATATTCATGGGGAAAATGTCTTTTGCCTTTTGTTTCTGCATTTTTCCAAAGATTAATTAGTTTCCTCTCGATTTTTCTAAATGCTTCTTCTTCCGGAATACAAGTATCGGTTACTCTGCTGTAGTTTTGTTCCAAGAGAGCTAGTTCATCTTCAGGGGAAAGATCTCGATAGTGCGGCACTCTCTTGTAGCAACTGTTGGCTACTAGATTGGTTACGTCTTCTTCTAGATTTGCTCCGGTGCAAGAGATAATTGACACTTTGTCTTGGCGAATCATTTCTGCAAGAGAAATGCCGATTTCTGCAGTACTCATTGCTCCGGCAATACTGATTAACATTTTGCCGCCATCCTTAATATGATCGTCATAAGCAATTGCAGCATCAACTAGTGCTGCGGCGTTAAAATGTCTGTAGTGATGAGTAATGAATTGAGAAACAGGACCTTTCATTTTAACCTCCAGAGTTTTGATAAAACTATATAATGCTTAAGGAATTGTCAAAATTTCTTCCTGATCTAAAGCTAATTCACTTTCTTCTAAAATCACATTTTTCTGAAATTTCTTTTGAAAATTAGCGAATAATTAAGCAAAGTATCAATTATTGACAAAACGAAAACTTATACGTATACTTATACGTATAAGGAGTTTTATGTTGAAAAAATTAACAATTACAGTTGATTCAGAAGTTTATGAAGGCCTTCATAAAATTATTGGCAGGAGGAATATCAGTAAATTTTTAACAAATCTTGCTCGCCCCTATGTTTCCAAAAAATCCTTAGAAGATGGCTACAAGAAGATGGCAGCAGACGATAATGGAGAAAAGGAAGCTTTGGACTGGAGTGAGAATTTAATTAATGATTCTAATGAAGACTAAGGAAAAATTTCCCAAGAGAGGCGAAGTCTGGTGGATTTCTTTTGATTCTGCAATTGCTGGTGAAATAAAAAAAACTAGACCGGCTATAATTATCAGTAATGATATTGCAAACAAACATCTTAATCGAGTTCAGGTAGTTCCTCTCACTTCCAATGTAGATCAATTATATCCCAGCGAAGCATTTGTTTTTGTTGATAAGAAAAAAGCAAAAGCTAAAGCCGATCAAATTGCAACAATCGCTAAGCAACGATTGCAAAATAAAATAAGTGGTTTAAGTTCTTCCGAACTGAAGGATGTGGAGAAGGCGCTCAAAATTCAGTTGGGGTTGTAAATTCTTAACTACAAAATTTCTCTGTCTCTGTCTTCATCTCAGCCTCAGCCGGTATCTCCCTGACATAGGTTTACATCAAGTAAACAATTTAATCAGGG
>CAYOOT010000089.1:0-9889 GCA_964405665.1 uncultured Bdellovibrionales bacterium
GTATTCGTTTTATTTCCAAAATATGATATAAGCACTTAAAAATAATGAATAATCATGTTGGAATTAGCTGAAAACATTAAAGAAACTAAAGAACGGGTAGTGGTCGCTATGAGCGGTGGGGTGGATTCTTGTGCCTCGGCACTTTTACTTTGTGAACAAGGCTATGCCGTTATCGGAGTGGCAATGCAGGTTTGGGATTATCGCAAAAATGGCGGCAATGCTACTCGAGCGACTTGCTGTGCGCCCAGTGATTTTGATGATGCCCGGGAAATTGCTTTTTCTAAAGATTTTCCCTTTTATGTTTTTGATTTTGAAGATTCTTTTTACGAATCAGTAATTAAGCCTTTTGTTAATTCTTATATCTCAGGACGAACCCCTAATCCTTGTTTGGATTGCAATCGCAAAGTAAAATTTCGACAACTGCGAGAAAGAGCAGAAAGTTTTGGCGCCAATAAAGTAGCAACTGGTCACTATGCTCAAATTAAAGAAAAAAAAGATGGAAGTTTAGGTTTATTTACTTCTGTGGATTTGCAAAAAGATCAAAGTTATTTTCTCTATGAACTAAATCAAGAGGATTTGCAAAAAACAATTTTCCCAGTTGGTGCGATGTGTAAACCGGAAGTTCGTTCCTATTTACAAAAAAAAGGTTTTGAACTTGCTTCGAAAGCGGAAAGCCAGGACATTTGTTTTATCTCGTCTAATGTTTCTGAATTTGTGGAAAAAGAAAGTGGTAAGAAATCTCCAGCTGGACTAATTAAAGATGAAGATGGAAAAACTCTGGGAGAACATCAAGGAGTTTATAATTTTACTGTCGGTCAAAGAAAAGGCTTAAAAGTAAGTCATCAACATCCGTTGTATGTGCTTAATATTGATCAAGAAGACAATATCGTTACTGTGGGGCCACAGGAATCTTTAGAAAAGAGTGATTTTTACTTAAGAAATGTCAATTGGGTTTCGGGAATCGCGCCCTCTGGAATAATCGAGGCCAGGGTAAAATTACGTTATCGCCATCAAGGAGTTCGTTGCAAAATAGAAATGCTTTCAAAAGATTCTGCGAAATTAAGTTTTGTTGAAAATTGGACCGCTGTGAGTCCCGGACAAGCTGCTGTGTTTTATAGTTTAGAGCAAGACGAAAATGGCGATACCGAAGTTTTAGGTGGCGGGAGAATTGCCAAAGGGGTCGAAGAAATTAGCAGCGACAATCAAGAGCAAGCATGTCAATAAAAATTATCGAAAAATTTATTGCTGCCGTTAGAAATCGTGTTATCCATAACGTGAATACTTCGGCGATTGAGCATGGACTTGATGGCAGCGAGTCTTTTAGGACTGATTATAAGTTTTTAGAAAGTAAGCTGGGATATCATTTTAAAAGCAAGGAACTTTTGATTCGCGCACTTACTCATCGCTCCGCTCAACAAGGAAGAGATCGTCTTGATTATGAAAGATTGGAATTTTTAGGTGATGCTGTTTTAGATCTCACTATTGCCCACTTGTTAAGTGAAGCCTATCCCGAAGCTCGGGAAGGGGAACTTTCCAAAATGCGTGCTGCTTTGGTTAACACTCAAGCCTTGGCCAATGTAGCAAGAGTTTTGGAACTTGCTGATTTTATCAGACTAGGAAAAGGAGAACTGAGCAGTGGCGGATCGCAACGACCATCATTACTTGCTGATGTGGTGGAGGCAATTTTAGGGGCAATTTATCTGGACAGTTCTTTTGAAGAAGCTTTTGGTATTATTAGTCAACACTTTGATTTAAGCATCAAGGACGTTACTACTTTTGATCCCAAAACGGAATTGCAGGAAAAATTGCATGCTCATAGTTTTAGCACACCCAAATATGTTCTGGAAAAAGTTGAAGGTCCTGAGCATGCGCCAACTTTTGTTACTGCCGTTACTGTAGAGGACAAAATAATCGGTCGTGGACAGGGAGCTTCTAAAAAATCAGCGCAACAACTTGCGGCCGCGCAGGCCTTAGAAAGAATTTATGATAAGGAAAATGCCAAGATTATTTTAGTGGAATTGCAAGAAAGTATTGCTGTGGAAATAGACCAGGATGAGGACTAGAAATGGAGGGGAAAAAAGAAAAAGGTTTTAAGTCTGGGTTTGTAGCCCTGGTTGGTGAGACCAACGCCGGAAAATCGACTTTACTCAATGCGTTATTGCAAAAGAAAGTGAGTATAGTCACTTCTAAAGCGCATACAACGAGAAACAGAATTCTGGGAATGAAGAATTCTAAAAATTCACAAATTGTTTTTGTCGATACTCCGGGGTTTGTTAAGAAACAAAGAATCACCGAACTTAATAAATATACCAATAAAATTATCGAGCAATCTACCGATGAAGTGGATTTATTGATATTGGTTATTGATTCTGAATCTTATGCCCGCAATAGAAGAAGTGTCAGTGATTTAGTCCCGGCTTATAAAAAACATTTTTCAAAAATTCCAGCGATTGTAGTTTTAAATAAAGTGGATTTAGTAAAGAAGGAGTTATTACTTCCTTTAATTCAAACTTTTTACAAAGTTTTTAATACTGATTCTAAGAAGGAAGTGGCGATAGTGCCCGTATCGGCCAAGAAAAATGATGGAATTGATTTACTGGCAAAACTCATTGAAGAAAAATTGCCGGAAGGTGATTTGTTGTTTCCGGAAGATTCAATTAGCGACCAAGAAGAAGATTTTTTTGCGGCAGAAATAATTAGAGAAAAGCTTTTTGCTAATTTAAGAGAGGAACTGCCTTATAGTGTGGCCGTAAGAATAGATAATTGGGTGGAAGAAGGAGAACTTTTAAAATTAAATGCTGTTATTTATGTGGAAAGAGATTCACAGAAATCAATCATTATCGGCAAAGGCGGAAGTGCGCTTAAGCAGGTGGGCCAAGATGCCAGACTGGAATTAGAAGAGCTTTATAAATGTAAGGTTTACCTGGAGTTGTTCGTAAAAGTGGAACCCAAGTGGACGGAAAGTGTTAGTGGGTTAAGAAAGGTGGGATATGAGTAGGATGTTGCCGGTAATTGCCATTGTGGGTAGGCCAAATGTGGGGAAATCCACACTCTTTAATCGAGTGTTGGGAGAAAAAAAAGCAATTGTAGAAGATCAGTCGGGTGTAACCAGAGATCGCAATTATGCATTGGTGGAAAGATTTTCTGTGCCTTTTATGCTGGTTGATACAGGAGGAATTGATACTGATTCCAATGACGTGATTGGCAAACAGGTTTTGGAGCAAGCCTTGATTGCTACAGAAGAAGCCGATGTGATTATTGTTATGTTTGATGGTTCTGTTGGTTGTATTGAAGGAGATAAGGAAGTTGTAAAAGTACTTCGTAAATATCAAAAACAAACTTATTACGTTGTTAATAAATGCGATGGCGATGAACAGATAATGAATGTCTCTGACTTTTATGTTTTAGGAATCCCGGAATTTGAAGATATCAGTGCTCTGCATGGGAGAAAAGTTCAGCTTTTAATGGAAAAGATTTTAACTGAACTTCCTAATTATCAATCGTTGCTGGAATCTCTCCAGGCAAGGAAAGAAAAAGAAGCAGTGGCTCTGGCAAAGGTTCAACAAATTAAAGAAGCTGTAGCCGATTTGGAAGAAATAGTTGAAGACGAGGAAGAAGAATCTGCGGTCTTGGAAAATGATCTGGGAGAAATAGAAGAAGAATTTCCTAATTTTGCTCCGGTTTATTTACCGGAAGATTCAGATTTAACTGCCGATGAATATGATAGAGAGCATGGCACCTTATCACTGGAAGAAAGTGTTGATAAGGAAGAAAAATCAACAGAGATTGAAATTCCTGAAGAGCTGTTGGCAGAGGATGAACAAGCGGAAGAACCACTGGAGTTGGAATGTATTAAAATAGCCATTGTCGGAAGACCCAATGTCGGGAAATCTACCTTGCTCAATATTTTAAGTGGAACAAAAAGAGCAATCACTTCCCCTGTTGCCGGAACGACAAGAGACAATCTGGATTTGGAATTAACTCGTGATGGCCAAAAATATTTAATTGTCGATACTGCCGGGATGAGAAAGAAAGGTAAGGTCGAAGAAAATATCGAGCGCTATAGTGTGATGAGAGCAGTTGGTGCGATATCCAATTGCGATGTTGCTGCAGTAGTCATTGATGCAGAAGAAGGTCCCTCGGAACAAGATTCCAAAATTGTGGGGCTTGCCCATGAAGCAGGAAAGGGAATAATTATTGTTGTTAATAAATGGGACTTGGTGGAGAAGACTCATACCACAGTGCATGATTTTACTTGCGATATTCGTGAGCAATTTAAATTCGCACCTTATGCTCCAATAATTTATATCTCTGCAATTTCCGGCAGACGCTGCCCTAGAGTTTTAGAAACTGCAAAAGATGTTGCCTTGCAAGGTGCGAAAAGAATTACTACCGGTCGATTAAATCAAGTTTTACAAACTGCAATGAAAAGATTTTCTCCGCCCCCTTATCGAGGGCAGCCGATTAAACTTTTTTATGCAGTGCAAACCGATATTGTTCCTCCGAGATTTATTTTATTTTTTAATTATCCTCGGGCTTTGCATTTTTCATTTCTCCGGTTTTTGAAAAATTCAATTAGAGAGAAATTTGGTTTTGAGGGAACTGATATTAAAATCCATCCGAAGAAGAGATAGGCAGAAATTGGAAATCCGATCTCAGAAATCAGAAATCGAACATCGGACATCTGATTTCTGAGGTCAGAAGGTTTTGAAATTATTGGGTTTTCACACGGTTGCAAGTTTTTAGCAGATTTGCTAGATATGCACATGGCAATCCTAGGAATTACTCAAAAATTTAATAAAAAAATATTTATTTTTCATGAAAGCAGCTTTTTGCTGTTAAAGGATTTGTCCATCTTGCAAGGTGATTTATGACAGATAAAATTGTTGAAGATTCTTTAACCTTTGATGATGTTTTATTAAAACCGGCAATGTCAGAAATTTTGCCCAAAGATGCTGATGTCAGTACTTATCTCACAGAAAATATTAAATTAGCGGTGCCGATAATCAGTTCGGCTATGGATACTGTAACTGAATCCGCCATGGCTATTGCCATTGCCCAGGAGGGTGGCATGGGGATGATTCATAAAAATATGAGTCCGGAATTGCAGGCGCAAGAAGTAATCAAAGTAAAAAAATCAGTAAGCGGAATGATTATGGATCCGATTACAGTGCGACCGGAGCAACCGATTTCTGCGGCTTTAGAAATCATGAGAGAATATAAAATATCAGGACTTCCAGTAACTCATGCCGATGGCAGAGTGGCAGGAATTGTTACTAACAGAGATTTGAGATTTGAAACGGATTTTTCCCGCGCCATTTCTCATGTGATGACTTCTCAAGATTTAGTTACAGTGCCACCGGGAACGAGTTTGGAAGAAGCGAAAATTCAGTTGCATGAACATCGTATTGAAAAACTTTTAGTTGTCGATCAACAAGGAAATTTAAGAGGCTTAATTACAATTAAGGATATTGAAAAGGCGAGAAAATTTCCTCACGCCTGTAAAGATAGTTTAGGAAGATTAAGAGTAGGAGCGGCAATTGGAGTTTCTGCGGATTTAGAAGAAAGACTGGAGCTATTAATTAAGGCTGGAGTAGATATCCTTACTTTGGATAGTGCTCATGGACATTCTCGGGGAGTAATTGAAGCACTAGGAAAAACAAAAAAACTTTATCCAAAAATTCCAGTAATTGCGGGAAATGTTGCTACTTCTGAAGGAACAAAAGCGCTTCTGGATATGGGTGCTGATGCGATAAAAATTGGAATGGGGCCCGGTTCAATTTGCACAACACGAATTGTTTCTGGAGTCGGAGTGCCGCAAATTTCCGCTGTAATGGATGCGGCAAAAATTGTGAGAGGAACAAAAGTAAAATTAATTGCAGATGGGGGAATAAAATATTCCGGAGATATTGTTAAGGCTCTAGCCGCTGGTGCTGATGTGGTAATGATTGGTTCTCTTTTTGCTGGAACTGATGAATCTCCAGGACAGACAATTCTTTATCAAGGAAGAAGCTATAAGGTTTATCGTGGTATGGGATCTTTGGGTGCAATGAAAATAGGTTCGAAGGACAGATATTTTCAATCTGATGAAGAAGAAGTAGGCAAATTAGTTCCTGAAGGAATTGAAGGTAGAGTTCCTTTTAAGGGGTCTCTTGCTTCTTCAGTTTATCAAATGGTCGGAGGACTAAGAGCAGGGATGGGATATTGCGGGGTAAAAACTATTGAAGAATTAAAAACAAAAACTTCTTTTGTAAAAATTACCAGTGCCGGTTTAGGAGAAAGCCATGTGCATGATGTTTATATTACAGAAGAGGCTCCGAATTATAGTTTGCACCGATAGGTTATGGTGAAACGGGCAGGCATAAAACCTGCCCCTACATATTGGAATTCAATGTAGGAGCAGGTTTTATGCCTGCCCGTTTCACCAAATTTGTTTATTGAATTAAATTAAGGAAAAATGAAATCGCAACTTTTAATTTTAGATTATGGTGCTCAGTATACGCAATTAATTGCCAGGGTAGTAAGAGAGCTGGGTGTTTATTGTGAGATTGTTCCCGGAACTTGCAGTATTGAAAAAGTAAGAGAATCTGAAGCCAAGGCAATAATCTTATCCGGTGGACCGGCTTCGGTAAGAGTGGAAGGCTCTCCCAGAATCGATAAGGCAATTTTAGAAATGGGATTGCCGATTCTAGGAATTTGTTACGGCATGCAAGTTATCGCCAAAGAATTAGGAGGTGTGGTTGAAGGTTGGGGAAGGGATGCCAGTCAATCATCGGATATCAGATTTCAGAAATCCGAAATCGGAAATCCGAAATCAGATATCGGACATCAGGCATCAGACATGAGAGAATTCGGCCCTTCAATAATCAATATCAAAAACCCCTTAGGAATTTTTTCCGGATATCAAAAATCAGAAGCGGTTCCTGTTTGGATGAGTCATGGAGATAAAGTCACAAGTTGTCCTGCCGGCTTTGAAATTATTGCCAGTTCTGAAGGTTCGCCAATAGCGGCATTTGCCAATACTGCAAAAAATATTTTTGGCGTGCAATTTCATCCGGAAGTTCATCATACACCTAGCGGTAAAGAACTTTTAAGGAAATTTGTTTTTGATATTGCCCAATTGAAAAAAGATTGGGATCCCTCGGGCTTTATCCAGCAAACTGTTCAGCGTATTAAAGCACAAGTGCCCACAGGAAATGTGGTTTGCGGTTTAAGTGGCGGAGTGGATTCTACCGTGGCTGCTGTTTTGGTGCATCAGGCAATAGGAAGCAGATTGCATTGCATTTTTGTGGATAATGGTTTGTTGCGGATGGGAGAAGCAGAGCAAGTAATGAAAACCATGCAGAGTCTGGGACTTAATATTACTTGTGTTGATGCCGGTAAAAAGTTTTTAGGAGAATTAAAGGGAGTTACTGATCCTGAGAAAAAAAGAAAAATAATCGGCCGAGTTTTTATTGAAGTATTTGAAGAAGAAGCGCATCGTATCTCTGAAGTAAAATATTTAGTTCAAGGGACACTTTATCCCGATGTGATTGAGAGTGTTTCGGTAATCGGCAAGTCTGCGGTGATTAAAAGCCATCACAATGTTGGTGGATTAATTGAAAATATGAAGCTTGGTTTGATTGAACCGCTTCGCGAACTGTTTAAAGATGAAGTGCGAGAAATTGGCAGAAAGCTTAAAATTGATGAAGCCTTGATTTCCAGACAACCTTTTCCTGGTCCGGGCTTGGCAGTCCGTTGTCTTGGAGAAATTACCGAAGAACGTTTAACAAAACTTCGCAAAGCAGATAAAGTTGTCATGGAAGAAATAAAAGCAGCTGAGCTTTATACGAAAATTTGGCAATCCTTTGCGGTGTTACTTCCGGTGCAAAGTGTCGGAGTAATGGGGGATGGCAGAACTTATGATGAGGCGATTGCCATTCGGGCGGTAACTTCTCGTGATGGTATGACTGCTGATTGGGTTTATCTACCGGAAGAAGTTTTAAGAAAAATTTCCAGTCGCATTGTCAACGAAACTTCTGGAGTTAATCGAGTGGTTTTGGATGTTTCGAGTAAACCACCAGCGACGATTGAATGGGAATAGCCAGAAATCAGAAAAGGTCCATACCAGATTTATTAGTTATAGTAAATAATAAATTATTTAGCGTTTTGAATTAATTTATATAGATGAGCAGCTAATTTATCTAATAAATTATAATGTTCAGTATTATCTAAATTTTCAATTAGCATGATAGCTTGAACTTCTCTAAGAGAACTAAAAGCAATATTAAAAAATCTTCTCCTATCTCTTAGTGTAGTTCTTTCACGTCCCTCTGCAAGATTAAGCGCGATTGACAAAGAAGCACGATTTAATTGTTATTTGGCATTGCCAGATAGAGGAAGCATTTTAGCACGATGATAAAATTCCTTTGCAAGAATAAAAGTTTTAAAGTTTTTCATTAGTTAGAAATTTTTAAAGTTAAAGATTTACAATCCCTGATCCACCAACTTCATTAAATACCCCACCCTATTATAAGCCGAATCCTGCAGCATTCTTGCTTGAGGGGAAGATTTTTGTTGTGCAATGCTTAGCAGATACTTGCGACGTTCGGAAAGAAAGGTGATTAAAAATTCTTTTTCGGAATAAGTTTTATCCAAAAGACGAGTTTTTGTTTTGGCAATTACTTGATCCAGACCTCCTTGAATCTTGGTATCATAAAATATTGCTGCAGCAATCGGACTTTTTAAATTCAATTCAACTGCATTTTGATAGGCAGGCTGCCAATAGCTTTCAGTAAATATTTTGTTTTGTGCATTTTTCATTTCATTTTCTGTTGCTGCCTCTGTCAGCAAAGCCAGAAACTGTCGATTATTTTTTAAGGCCGGGTCTTTTTGTTTTATTTGTTCAGAATATTGAGACAATTTTTTACTAACGAGGGAAAGCGAATGATTACAATATTCATTAATAATTTCTTCTAAACTACCGGAGCGAAGTGTTGCTTGATGAAGACCGTAGCTGATAATTCCATCATCGGAGATTTGTAGAGAATGATATCCCTGAGATTCGAATTTTTGTGTCAATTGAAATGCCAGTTTTTTTGCTTCTGCTTCTTTGCCTAAAGAGCTGGAACTAAAGAAATTAAAGAGTGCAGCTATTTGTTTACTTAAAAAATTAGGCTTAGAGATGCTTGAATTATTGATAGCAGTAATTGGCTGATGCCATTGTGTAAGAGGACTGTTTCTTTGAGCTAAGTTGTTGGAATAATAATAATTTTTGTTTTCATTTTCACTTCCTATGGTTTTTATCATGAGAATTCTCCTTAAATAGCTTGCCTTTTATTTTCGAAGAACTTCGTTTAATGTTTCCTTAAAAAGCTTTTTGGGCATAACTTTTTATAAGGCAATATGAAAGAAACTATTGATCAAGCCAAAGATTTTAAACATCTTTTGAAACATGACCGTCGCTTTTGGGCGATCGGAGGCTTTGTCGTTGTGGTGGTCGTGATCATGTTAGCCACAGATACCTGGAAGCCGAAAAAATCAAAGAAGGAAAAAATAATTCCGGAAAAAGTTGTTGAGGAAAATGTGCAACCTATTTCTAGTGAGATGATTAGTGCTATTAAAAAAAATATGGAAGATAGAAAGAAGGTGGATGAAGAATTGACAGCGGAAATTAACAGAATGAAAAATAATTATGAGAGCGACAAAAAAGAGATTAATGAAAGTTTAAGAGGACTTTCCGAAAAAGTAAATAACACCACAAGTCAACTTAATGACTTAATCGATCAGGTGGGGGAGAAGAAACCGCATTCGGTTCCGTAGGGGCACCCTTTATGGCTGACTATTACCCACAATTACAAATTTCTCTGTTCTCAGTCTCCGCCTCAGCCTTCATCTCAGCCTCTGTCTT
>CAYOOT010000090.1:0-9697 GCA_964405665.1 uncultured Bdellovibrionales bacterium
GAACGAGTGCGTTTTGTCTCGAAATTAACTGCGGGGAAAAAGGTGATCATCGGTGTTGGAGGAATTGATTCCTCTGCCAAGGCTTATTCGATGATAAAGGCAGGAGCTTCTTTAATTCAAGCATATACCGGATTAATTTATCAAGGCCCTGGTTTTTCTAGAAGAATCAATCTTGGCCTTTTAAAGTATCTTGACCGGGATGGGATCGCACATATTTCCGAAGCAATTGCGGTCGATAATTAGTCTTGTCATGTTTTTTATTTCATGCTTCAATATGGAGGAATAAAGCATGAGGTGACCTATGAGGAGCTTTGAAGAAGCTGTCACAGTTTCAAGAGTTACCAATAATATCAGGGTTACTGTTGTCCCTGAATTTTTGGAAGAGCATTCCGATCCGATTAATTCGACCTATTCTTTTTCTTATACTGTTACCATTGAAAATTTAGGAGATGATACTGTTCAATTGCTAAACCGTCATTGGCACATTTCTTCCGGTGGTGGAGATTATATGGAGGTAAAAGGTGAGGGTGTGATTGGCGAGCAACCTGTTTTAAAATCCTATCATGGCTTTCGCTATACCAGTGGAACAGTAATCAAAGATCCCGTTGGGCAAATGCATGGCAGCTATACATTTAAGGATGAACAAGGTAATCCTTTTGAAGTTTCCATTCCCTGTTTTGATTTACTTTATCCACATTTGTTGCATTAAATAACAAAGTTTTCAAAAATCAAAATAGTTAAAAATAAAAAAATTGTAATTTCCTAGCTTAGAGGATGTTTTAGATCATACGATTAACTCCATTCTCCAAATGAATGATATTAGTCATGTCCCATATTGGGAACCAAGTGTTAAAAGTAAAAAATAATATTTATTTTTTATGGAGTAAATCAAAATGAAAAAAATACTTTTTATTATTTCACTTCCAATTTTTTTGTCTGCAAATAATGCATTTGCAACAAAAAATGATAGAGATCAAGATCAAATGAACGATTCCTGGGAATCGGCAAATGGGTTAAATCCAAACACTAATGATGCCAGTGGGGATCTTGATGGAGATGGCTTAAGCAATCGAGGAGAATACAAAAAATATAGCGATCCTCAAGATTCTGATACTGATGATGACGGTCTTAGTGATGGAGAAGAAATTGCTTTCCACACCAATCCCACAAGAAGGGATTCCAATAGAAATGGTATTTTAGATGGTGATGAAGACCGCGATCATGATGGCATTAGCAATGAAGATGAAGACGATTTTAATGGTGACGATGATGAAGATACAGACCATGACGGTTTAGATGATGAAGATGAGAATGAAATGCATTGTTCTAAACTTGATTCTGATAGTGATAATGATGGTGTCCTTGATGGAGAGGAAGACTTTGATAATGATGGAATAAAAAATGAGGACGAGGATGATTTTCCTCAAGCAAAAGATCAGGAAGATGATGACAATGATAAACATCACAAGCATCATGATGATTAATTTTTTCCTGACCCAAATTAGAAGATCTATATAAATTAAAATGATTTATGTAGATCTTCTGTCAAATTATCAAGAGAAAACTGTTTATTTTTTAAATTAAATGATAAGCTTTTTTTAACTTCTGATTGTTACTTGCTGAAAAAAACTTAAATTTAATTTAGCGGCAAATTATTTCAAGGATTGCCAAGAATGAATGGTGTTTCTCACATCGAGACCTTAGTTCCTGAATTTTGTTATCAGACTGAAGAGATCATCAAGGCTCTGAAGAATCAAAATATTTCTCCAGACGAGCAAGAACTATTGCAGAGATTGTTTCTTCACTCAGGAATCAAGCAAAGAAATTTTTGTCTGCCCTTGGAAAAACTTCAGAAAATAACAGGTAATGAGCAAAGATCGGAGATTTTTCGTAATGTAGGGATTAAGCTTTGTACTGATTTATTGAAAAAACTTTCTTTAAATTTTGATTTAAAAACAATAACTCATCTTATTTCTACTTCTTGTACGATACCAGTAGTTCCTGCCCTGGATGCTGAATTAATTCCCTTAGCCGGACTTTCGCCCAATCTTAAAAGAATTCCTATCTTTCAGCATGGCTGTATAGCTGGTGCAATCGGTTTGTCCCTAGCCAATGACTTGGCTAGTAAGGGAAATATCTTACTGTTATCTCTTGAACTTTGTTCTTTGCTTTTCCCTAAAACAGAAAATAATCCGGAAGTTATTTTAGGAAATTCCCTTTTTGCCGACGGAGTAGCATGTGCAGTTATTTCTCCAACTGAAATGAAATTTAAAATATTAGCAACAAAATCAATTTTAATTCCGGAAACTGCTGATTTCTTAGGCTATGAAATCAAAGATCAATTAACAAAAGTCTTACTAAAAAAAGAAATTGTTGCAACAATCAATCAATATGCTCCACAAGCCATTAAAAATTTCCTGGAAGAAAAAGGTTTTCGGCCAAAAGAAATTGATTGGTGGTTAATTCATCCCGGTGGCTACAAAATTATTTCTGCAATTGAAGATAGTCTGGAAATCCCCCGAGAAAAATCCAAATATAGTTGGCAGGTCTTGAGTAAATTTGGCAATGTTTCTTCAGCAGCAATACTTTTTGTTTTAAAAGAATTGGAAACAGTAAAAGAATATAAGAAAAATGATTTAGTTATGATTGTCGGAATGGGGCCGGGGATGAGTGTGGAGCTTCTGCTGTTAGAGTGTGTTGAATGAAAATAATTGCCTTTGCACTGGCGTTCTACAGTATCTTCCTTCGATTATTTGAACTAAAAATCTCGCAAAAAAATCAAGAAAAACTAAAAAAAGAAAGTTACAAATTAACTGAGAACAAGCTTGTTTTTCAAGCAATGCTCGTAGTTCATACTTTATTTTTTATTTCCCTTTTTATTGAGCTTTCTAGTTCTGCACTTTACTTTCCTTACTTGCAATATTTGGCATTAGCAATTTTTCTTCTATCTCAGCTACTTCGCTACTGGACATTGTCAACTTTAGGAAAGAATTGGAATGTTAATATTATGTCTCCTGAGAACTTTGAAAACTCCAACATAGTTGCAATCGGACCTTATCGCTATATCAGACATCCTAATTACTTAGTCGTTATTTTAGAATTGCTAAGTTTGCCCCTAATTGGTTCAGCTATTTTTACAGCAGTGATATTTTCTTTCTTCAATGCCTTCGTGCTTTATTTCCGTATTACCGAAGAAGAGATCTTCCTTTTTAAAAGGCCAAAATATCGAACCGAAATGCTTTTAAAAAAACGGTTTATTCCAGGAGTATTTTAAGAGGAATTAATTATCAAAAAAATTTCCTAAAAAGTATACTAAAAATATCCTCAAGGCAGCTGGATATTCAAAAAAACATGTATTTGTATGAAACACTTTTAAAAATAAAGCGAAAACAGATTCCTTAAAATTTCTTGTGAGTCATTTTATTGTATCCAGCTGCCCTGAGGGTATAAGTTTTATGTCTATTTTTGATTATAAACATCTGCTTTTCCAGAATGAATTATTTTCATTTGGGGTTTAAGTCCGACAAGATCACCGTTTTGTTTTTATCAAAAGAATAATCACCAAAGATTCCCTTAAACTTTTCCTGATACAGATATTCTTTAATTGGTTTTCCTGATTCGATAGCGGAAGATAGAGCGCGGAAGGATTCAAAAACAGCAGGGAAGGAATAATCCCAGCCTTGCATTGGCCCAAATTTTTCCACAAACTCTTGATATAATTTCTCTCCATCTTTATTCAAAAGTTGATCAGCAAAGGGAAAATCAACAAAAATAATACCTTCCGAGTTTTCCCCGACTAATTTTAAAAATTCAGATGTTCCTGGAATAGCAAAACATTTTTTAAATCCTGTCCCCAAGCTGCAGCACTTCCAGTTAGTGGGGCTGATATTCCTAACTTTATAGTATTATCTGCCAAACAAAATGTTCTTTCACCAAAAACAAGTAGGGTGATCAAAAGAAAATAATTTTTTAAACTCATAAATTTTCAGTTTTCCTTCTTTTATTTTTCTAGACAATTAGGCGGCACACCACCACCACATTCGCAAACACAATCTGGCTTAAAATCACAAGCACAAAAACAATATCCGGGATCAAAAATGCAGCCAGCTTTAGCCTCACATTCTTCTTTAGATATAGTAGATTGATTTTTTCCTCTTTCGCAAATTCCCTGTTTACTTCTACAAAAATAAGAGTTTTTTCCAGCGCAATGTTTAGAATCATTGGGTTGTCGTTTGCAATCTAAGCTACATTTGAGTGATTCCAAGCATGTAAGAGGGGCAAGCTCTGCACATTCAGTTGCAGAAGCCGATGTTGTAAAAAATAAAAGTAAAAAAATTATTATTCGCATTTTGTTTAGCCAGGCTCAGGCATGCCATCGAAGAAATCTACCACTCCGGTTTCCAAGGAATACTCAGCACCCACAACGAGTAGACCATTTTTTTGGATCAGCTGCTCAAGTATCTCCGATCCATGTCTCAAATGACTGGTAGAGATACGCACGTTGGCGCGAATAGCGTTTTCCACCAAAGCATTATGGTCATGTCTTAATTCTGTTGTCAGCAGTGGTTCAACCGCCGGCTGAATTCGATCCACAATGGAACTCAAATTTCGTGATTTGTTTTCTCTCGGTTGCTTAAGTTCTTCCAGTGTAGCTAAGATTGCTCCGCATTGAGAGTGACCCAGAACTACGACCAGCCTGGTGCCAAAACGCTCAGCGGCGAATTCAATGCTACCGATTTGCGAAGGAGCAACGATATTTCCGGCAACGCGGATAACAAAAAGATCTCCCAGACCTTGATCAAACACAATCTCTGCCGGCACCCGCGAATCGGAACATCCTAAAATGATCGCAAATGGTTCTTGGGCAGCTGCCAATTCTTGGCGACGTTCGATGCTGGTAAATGGATCATTGCTCCGAACACCAGAAACGAAGCGACTATTTCCTTCTTGTAGACGTTTAAGTGCAACTTGTGCTGAGATCATTGTTTTGTCCTGGTTCTGTTAAAGTTAGGTTATAATTTTGTTCAACGGTATTTTTTATCACAAATCCTTTAGAGGCGAAATCCGTTTTACTTTTCCTTTTGGAATGCCTTTAATTAGTGGGTCATCAAGACTTATCGGATAATATTTGTCCAATTCAGTTTGAGGTGCAACTTAAAAGCCATCCCTTTCCATACAGCTGACTTGATTTGTCTCAAATTCAAACTTCTCTATGCCAATAATATTTCCCTGATCATTGTTTACTTCAAATTTAATAAATTTGATACTTTGATCTTTAACTTCTTTAAGAGTGAAAACCTGATGTGTTAATTTCGTTTCTCGAGCTTCTTGGAGCCGACGCATGTCTCCGCCATAAGGGACAGCAACTCTCTGAATTCCTTCTCCTACTAACTCTAATTCTTTTCCATCGAATGTTGTTGCGCTGAGAAAAAATTGTGGCCAGTACCTTATTCCGTGTGCAATATGCAATTCATATTCCGGTCTTTTAACTTGGTACACAACAGGAACTGATTTAAAAATCCGATAGCAATCACCATAGAACCTTTTTCTATTTACGATTTTTACACCAGAATCTAGTTTTAATTCCGCAACAGAACCACTAAAGGAGTGAAGGACTCCAACATGTAATCCAATATATAAAAGTAATGAAAAAAAGACGCCTCCGATAATTAAAAGTATTGAGAAAAAAATTAAAAGATTTCGTATGTAATATTTCATTGAACTGTTTTTTAATTATCCTAATGATCTATTTGTACGAATAAGCAACTTTTATGTGCCATTTAATAATGGTGATAGGCAAGGTGAGCAAGAACTATTAGAAGTGTCAATTTTTTTAATATCCAGCTGGTACCTTCAATATTTCAAGCGCTTGAAGTAACATCCTTCTAACAGATTCATCCTTCATAATCTTTAGCTCATCACCATCTCTATGAAATTCGCGAATAAAGGGAACTGTCATTTTTCCAGTGAGTTGTTCGACTTCTGAAGTGCTTAAAGATCGTTTGATTTTCACTGTTTCGAGGGATCTAGTGCAATATTCAGCAAGCACCGCCACAGGAACCCCAGCAAAAAGAACTCCTATCAAAAGGCTAACAATAGTGCCTGATTTAAATATTTTTTCAGCAAGGTAAAAAGTCAAAAGAGGTAACAAGGGTAGAAGGTAAACAGCCCAGGAAAGTGACGAAGGAATTACTTGAAGAGTTACTGCAGGAAGGACTTGCATCGCAACTACGTCCGTTCCGGCAATCAGCAATATAATTAATACAAAAAGTCTAAATATCGACATGAAGTCTCATCAAGCGAAGACAATGTGGTTAAAACGGCCCCATTCCGGGATACCAAAGCCCCGTTGTTTCTTCCAAGCCGCACATCAAATTCATATTCTGAATTGCTTGTCCGACCATTCCTTTTACCAAATTATCCAAAGTAGCAATCGCCACAACTTGATTTTCTCTGGCAAAAATAGAAATGTCGCAGAAATTTGTTCCGATTATATGTTGCATTTCAGGCGAAGTATTTTTAATGCGAATAAAAGGAGAGTGTTTGTAGAAATCAAAATAAAGGTCTTGTAAATTCTTGGTATTTTGAGGTTTATCTAGTGTTAGGTAAGCCGTAGTGTAAATTCCTCGAGACACCGGAAGCAAATGCGGAACAAAAATTGTTTTAATTCTTTTGCCAGAGAGATCTCCTAGTGCTTCTCTAATTTCGGGCTCGTGGCGATGTTCTAGAATTTTATAGGCATTTAAATTGGCATGTCGCGTAGGGTGATGAAGTGATTCCGCTAAATTTTTACCCGCTCCAGAAGTTCCGGTTTTGGCATCAAAGACAATGCTTCCTTGAAAATCTGAAGAGATTAAAGGTAATACTGCAAGCGCTGCCGAACTGGAAAGGCAACCGGGATTGGAAATATATTGGGCTTGAGTAATTTTTTTACGATTTGATTCAGTCAGGCCGTAAACAAATTTTGCTTTTAATTCAGAGCTGATTGTTTCCGTGTCGGGATAGTGTTTTTTTTGTTGTTCCGGATTTTTTAAGCGAAAATCCCCGGAAAGATCGATAATTTTAAAGTTTTTTGTATGGGGATTATCCAAGAGTTTGGCAATACTAGCGGCACTTACTCCATGAGGAAGAGAAGCAAAAATCAGCTGATGTTTGTAGCTTAATAATTTTTCAAAATCTAATTCTTTGGAAAAAGTTTTTTCTTTGTAAAAACCACTGAGGTGTTGATGGGTTTTAGAAATTATTTCTCCTGCTTGAGAACTAGAAGTGACACTCACTAATTCGCACTCGGAATGATTTACTAAAAAACGTAACAATTCCCCAGCTCCATAACCAGTGCCACCTAATATTCCTACGCCAATAGTTTTGTCTTTCATTTTATTGATACTAAAATTATAGTTAATATGTGCGAAATTTGCTTTACCTCAAAAAAATAGCATAGAATAGCCGGCTGAAGAAAGTCTTTGAAAGTTTTGATTAATAATATCTATTGGGTGTGCGTATGGTAATAGTTGTTATGGGAGTTTGTGGTTGCGGAAAATCCACGATTGGTCAGATGTTAGCTTCGCAATTAGGTTGGGAATTCTTTGATGCTGATAAATTTCATCCCGTTGAGAACAAAGAAAAAATGCGCAAAGGCATACCTTTAAATGATGACGATCGACTTCCCTGGTTACAGAACTTAGCAAATTTAATTAATGAAAATTTAGGGCAAGGAAAAAGCGTTGTTTTGGCCTGTTCTGCTTTAAAACAAAAATATCGCGATATTCTTAATAGTGGTAAACATGATTTGAGAGTCGTTTTATTGGATGGTTCCAAGGAATTAATTACAGAACGTCTTGCTGTGCGCAGTCATGAATATATGAATCCTACTTTATTACAAAGTCAGTTTGATACTTTAGAAAGACCGCAAGGCGCATTATGTGTGGATATCACACCACCACCTGAAATGATTGTAACAAAAATTAGACAAGAATATCAGATATAGGCAAAATCACAATTTGAAAATATTTTTTTCAATTCTCTTTCTTTTTATTATTTCCCCGCCTCCTACTTGGGCGGAGCCCAAGGAAGCAAAAGTATGCGTATACTTGACTGCTAACGGTAAAATTGAGCAGGTAAATTCCTTAGAAGCAGTTCCAGAGAATTATCGAAAAACAGCAAAATGCTTTCTGGATAATAAGAATCTGGTTAAACCAGAAGATGTAAAATTAGAAGGGACAATTCGTTCCGAAGAAATAATTTCCACAGTAGGGAAAATCCAAATTCGTTGGCCCAGAAAAATTGAAGCTCTATTTGGACGAACTCCCGTTAGGGCAATGGCCGATGCGGCTGCAACCCTGGGGCGGGTTTTAAAAAATCCGGCATTTCCGCCCAAATTGCAAAATTTAAACCTTGAATGGAAAATAGTTTTTCTCGATGAAAATTTACCTGAAAATCAGATTCCAACTTATTTGGTAACCAATTGTCATCCTGGTTGGATGACTCCGCCGACAAATATTTATATTGTCGGTCAAAGGGTCGCCGGAGGTTGTGGCGGAAGTGTGCACTCTTCTCGGATTGCAGATTCTGATTTAACGGAAGTTTTACTGCATGAAATGGGACATGCTGTAGAGTATTATTTATTAGGTACCATGCAAAATGATGATCGCCAAAGAGCGGAAGGTTTTGCCACTTGGTTTATGAATTTTGCCGCGGAATATTCTTCCATTTTAAATGCTCGTGAAACCAAGAAAAAATATTTAACTGCAGGGAAAATGGCTGTTGAAAAGAATCCGGAAACATTTAATTTTACAGGAAGCTTTGAAGATTATTCTCGAGCCTCTCTTATTTTTTTCACGATAGCTTCTGCAAGAAGCTTAAGAGATTTGATGGAAGTTTATCGATATATTTCTAGCAACAAGGTAAAATTTGAAGAGGCTATTTCTCCAGTGCTGCATTGGGATAATAAGCGATTAAATAAAGAAATTTTAAGTTTTGCACAAAAAAATAGTTGATGAAAACTTTAGAAATAAAAGATTTAAATCATAATCCGATTGAGCAATTTAGTCTTTGGTTTAATGAAGCCAAATCTCATCCAGCAATCAACGATCCTAATGCCTTTTGTTTATCAACAATTGATCCGGATGGTTATCCCAATGCTCGAATGGTGTTACTTAAAGATCATGGAGAAGATGGATTTTTATTTTTTTCAAACTGCAATTCCACTAAAGGCCAAGCCCTTGAAAAAACACCCCTGGCAAGCATGACTTTTTTTTGGGATGCTTTGCATAGGCAAGTGCGCATTCAAGGGAGTATTGTAGTTATTTCTGATGCTGAAGCTGATTCCTATTTTAAATTAAGAGAACGGGCTCATCAAATCGGAAGTGTTGCTTCTTTACAAAGTGAGGTAATGGAATCAAGAAAGATTCTAGATCAAAGAATAAAAGAGATTGAAGAACGCTTTCGTAATCAAGAAATTCCTCGACCAGAATATTGGCTCGGTTATCGCATTGTCCCTAAAAGAATTGAGTTTTGGCAACGAAGAGAGGATTCTGCCCGGATGAACGATCGCTATGTTTATTTGCGGGGAAGCAACAAGAATTGGGCGATCAAGGCTTTATATCCATAAAATTCTCGAGACTGTAAATTAAACTGTGTAATTAATTATTTGGAATTTTCAGATACGTAATTAAAAGCATAAAACGTACGGAGCGCG
>CAYOOT010000091.1:0-9590 GCA_964405665.1 uncultured Bdellovibrionales bacterium
GGACTATAGAATTTAGACTATCGGCCAAGGCCAAGACCAGGACAGAGGCTGAGACTGAGAACAGGGAAATTGGTACTTGTGGGTATACTGCCCCCACATTATCTCTTCCTCTTATTACTAATACTTCTCGCATAAGATCTAAGATCACTAATCAAATCCGACTCGTCCAAAATCTCTCTGCCCACTATTTCTTCGATAATATCTTCCAGCGTCACGATACCGGCAAAACCGCCATGCTCATCGACAACTGAACAAATGTGCTCACGTTTTTCAAATATTTCCAGAAGTAATTTATCCGCACGAATTAAATCTGACACTGTCGTTAAGGGACGAGAAATGTCTTTTAAAGTAAGATCCATTTGATCTCGGACAATTGCTCGAAAAACATCTTTTTGCAAAACATATCTTTCTACGCGATCTGGTTCCTCCTGGGGAAATATTGGCACACGGGAATGGTTCCAACTAAGAATTGCTTCTTTAATACTTCCAATTTTTGTATCATCTGCTAAACGGAAAACAACAACGCGAGGAGTCAAAATATCTTTTACCAAGCGCCTGTCTAAACCAATAATATTTTTAATGACCGAACCTTCTAAACGATCTAAAACTCCTTCTTCAGAACCGATAGTAGCCAGAGATAATACTTCCGCAATTGAGATACTGGGCTCTTCACTATCATGACCAACAAATTTTGCCAGTTGTTCTGAAATAACAATAAATGGATAAAATACTTTGATTAAAAAACTTAAAAACGGTGTAAAAACAAGCGAAAGAGTTCGGCAATAAACCACTCCTAATTCTTTAGGCGGAATTTCTGCAATATAAAGCAGCAGCAAAGTAAAAATGATGGAAAAAATAACAACATAGTCTTGAGTAAAAGACTGAGCAACCAATCCGCCGCCAACAGCAGCACCGACAGTGTGCGAAATTGTATTCAATAAAAGAATAGCAGCTATTGGTTGTCTGATATCATCTTTGTAAAGCAATAATTTTTGAGCTCGCTTAGAACCGCTATCGGCAAGGTGCTTTACATGATGATAGGGCACCGTTAAAAGTGCGGCCTCCATCATTGAACATAAAAAAGAAAGAGCTAGAGAAAGAACCGTTATTACTATTAGTAAGAACATTTGTTATCAACCTGTCTTCCTAATTTAATATTTTCGATCCCAGCTATGTATGAGTTTTCCATATGCTCAATTCCCATTTAAATTAAATAATCTAAGGGGAATCTGAAGTTAAGATGCATCTCCATTGGTACCTTCAGTAGAACCATCCGGCTTAGGAGGTTTGGTGAATCTTCTAACAATTCTGCCACGCTTTAAATCGTAAGGTGAAATTTGAATTCTTACATAATCTCCAGGCAACACACGAATATAATTTTTTCTTAACTTCCCTGCTAAGTAAGCAAGCAACTCATGTCCATTTTCACAGGCAACCCGAAAAGTGGTATCCGGGAAACATTCTTTAATGACTCCATTTAATTCTAAGTTATCTTCTTTTGCCATACTAAAATACAAATTCTCCTATTAAGCATAGGTTTTATCGAGATTATTCGGGGATGTCAATAAGCTTATTCTTCAGCTTTATCTAAAAGATTTTCTGCAGCCTTGGGAACTAAATGCTTGGAGCTCATTTCTTTTTTTTTAATATCTTCAAAATTATCTTGTTCTCTAGCTGAAGATATCCCTCTTCTTTGCAATGGGCGATCGTTTCTTCTATCGTTATTATAACGTGGGGCATTACGATTATTTCTTCTGCCAAAACGACCGGAACCATTGCCTTCGCCATCGCTATAATGCCGTCGCTCTCTTGGTCCGCCGGTATTATCATTGCCATAGGTGCTGCTGGTAAAACTATGAGCAGTAAGGGCAATATATCCTCCCTGATTATTATAAGATCTGCGTTCGTTCATATTTTCCTTAATTAATAAAATTAAACTTTATAAAAGACTTTCCTTCATTACTGCGATACAGGACCGATATTTCTAAATTTCTTATACCGTCTTTCCATTAACTCATTCATTTCTGAAGAAGTAATTTCATTCAAATGCCTGGCAATGGCCGCCCCAAGAAGTTCAGCTGCCAAATCCGGATCCCGATGTGCTCCTCCTAAAGGTTCTTTCACCACTTCATCGATGATTCCAGTTTCCGCTAAGGACTTTGCTGTTAATTTTAAAGACTCTGCGGCAACCTTGGCATATTCTGCTGTGCTTTCTCCGTCACTTTTACCCCACAAAATTGCCGCACAGCCCTCTGCAGAGATCACAGAATAAGTAGAATTCTCTAGCATTAAAAGTCTGTCACAAATTCCCAGAGCTAAGGCTCCGCCACTTCCGCCTTCTCCAATTACCACAGCAAGTATCGGGGTTCTTAAGCCACAGAGTACATAAAGATTTCTTGCAATTGATTCAGCTTGTCCTCGCTCTTCCGCTTCCAACCCAGGAAATGCTCCAGGAGTATCAATTAACAAAAGTAGGGGTATTTTGAATTTTTCTGCCAAACGAAAAATTCGCTGCGCCTTACGATTTCCTTCCGGTCTGCTCATTCCAAAATTTCTTTGAATTCTTTCTTGAGTAGTTCTTCCTCTTTGATGACCAACAACAAGCAGGGGCTTACCATGGAAACGACCCATTCCTGTCACTATTGCCGGATCATCTCCAAAAAGCCGATCCCCTTTTAATTCAACAAAATCTGTAAGCAATTTTCTGATATAGTCTAAGGTAAATGGTCTTTCTGAGTGCCGAGAAAGCAAAACTCTTTGATAAGCAGTTAGGCTCCCATAAACATCTGCTCGCACTTTTTCCAGCTTTTTTTCAAGTTTTTCAACTTCGAAAGCCTTAGTACGATCGCCTGCTTCAACCAAAGAACGAAGTCTAATCAGTTCGTTTTCAATCTCCAATACCGGCCGTTCAAAATCATCAACCATGTGGTTATATCAGTTAATTTTTTTAAAAAATAAATTGTGAATTAAGCTAAACTAATTCGCTTACACATCAAAAGTATCACTGTAAAGTATTCAATACAAAGTTCACAGGAAGAAACCAAACTAAATTATCGCAGTAAGTGGTTTCTTGCGAAAGATATCGGGAGATAATATCAAAAATCTCGGATTTCGGCAACAGTTGATTACTAGGCTTAATTAATGCATTTTTTAGCTGGATTTCTTGCCAGGAAAGTTTAGCCGGCTCGTTTCTCCACCAAGTATATTGCCTCTTTGCAAAATTCCTAGTTTCTTGTTGAATACTCTGCAGCATTTCTTGATAATTTAATTCCCCCGAAAGATGAGCAAGAACTTGCTTATAACCAATAGATTTAAAAGGTTTTACAGTGGAAGAATACTTTTCTTTTAAAATTCGAACTTCTTCAATCAAGCCACTGGCCAACATTTCTTGAACACGCAAATTGATATTTTGATATAATTGCTCTCTTTCCGGTAAAAGACAAATTACCAACGCCCGGTAATTATTATTTTGATAACTATGATTTTCTTGCAATTCTTTTAAGGATTTTCCCGTGGAAAGCTTGACTAATAAAGCCCTTCTAATTCTCTGCAGATCATTACTTTTCAGGCTCTCGGCGGTATGAGAATCGATTTCCTTCAACCAAGAATATAATTTTTGTGAGAGATCCTTTAATCCGAATTCAATTTCTTTTTGCTTAAGACTTTCTTCCGCCTCAATATTTATTTTTTCGGTTGTCACCAAGCCATGCAACAAAGAACGAATATATAAACCTGTTCCTCCGGTAATTACACAATCGCCTAAAGATAAAATTTTTTCTTGGGCAGCTTTAATAAAACTTGCCGCGTCATAATTTGTTTGAGGACTGACAAAGGAAAGTAAATGATGTTTCACTTCCAATAATTGATCTTTTTCCGGTTTTGCTGCGCCAATATTAAAATCCTGATAAACCTGAACTGAATCGGCATTGATTATTTCTAAATTAAATTTTTTAGCGACTTCAATTGCTAAAGAAGTTTTGCCGCTGGCTGTCGGCCCAGTTACTACAATCAACGATCTCTCGCTCATTCTCTACGACCAAAAAGAGTTTCTAGCTCTGCTTCTTTAAGAAATTTTATCACCGGCCTGCCATGCGGGCAAAAACCGGAGTTTTCGGCATTTTGCAAGGAATCCAAGAGCTCATAAACTTCTTCTGCTTTTAATTCTTGTCCTCTTCTTACTGAGCCATGACAAGCCATTCGGGCAATAATTGTATCCAAATGTTTTTCCAGAAAATTTTTCCAGTCGGCCCAAACAGGCAAGGCAAAAAGTTCAGAAAATATTTTTTGTGCAGAAGTATTGGAAAGAAGCACTGGCATTGCCCGCACTAATGCCGAATTTTCAGAAATCAAATCAGTTTCAAAACCAAGTTTTTCTAAAGGTTTTTGGAAATGTTCAAAATTAGAAATCATTTCATAGGGTAGGGTGATCACTTCGGGGATTAAGAGCATTTGCGAATGCAATTTGCCGCCAACTAATTGAGATTTTAGTTTATAAAACATCACTCGTTCGTGCGCCGCATGCATATCTAAAATAGCAACTAAACCATTTCCCTCTAAAATTAGATAACAACTAAAAACCTGCCCCACAAAACGCATTCTAAGTAGCGTATCCTTAGGAAGAAAGTTAAAATCCTGGGGAATTGCCAGCTCTTCTTTAGAAATGTTGTTTGTAAATTCAAAAGTTACTTGGGATGACTCTGCATCCTCTGAAGTCTTTCTTGAAATAATTTCATTTTGTTCAAGACCCTGAACAACGCTGGCATCTTCCAAGCTGGCGTTTGCTGGAAAAATTGTTTGCTTTAAGCCATTTTGGATTGTTTTTAAAATCAAAGAGTAAATAATTTCTGGTCGACGAAAGCGCACTTCTGCTTTTTGCGGGTGAACATTAATATCCAGATCTTCTGCCGGTAGTTCCAAAGAAAGTACTCCGGAAGGATATTTTCCTGGCCTTAAAAAATTTCCATAACCATCACGAATCGCCTTAAACAAGAGCTTATCGCGAACAATTCTTCGATTAACTAAGATCCTAAGAGATCCGGCATTAGCCACAGCTTCTATCGGGGAACATAAAATCGCTCGAATACTGAATTCGCCGGTAGCTGTTAATTGCTCGCCACTGCATTCAATCGGATTGAGTCCGGCAAGTTTTAATTCTCTTGCTCTTTTGGATAAGTCTAATTTTGAATTATAAGAAAAACTTTCTTGACCGTCTTTAAATAATTTCCATTTGATCTGGGGATAGGCCAAAGAAAAATCAACCAGCAAAGATTTAATTAAGTTTGCTTCAGTATTTTCAGAACGTAAGAATTTTTTTCTTGCCGGAACATTATAAAAAATCGAGCGCACTTCAATTCTTGTTCCTGGAGGAAAAGAACCATCAATAATATTTCTAATTTCCCCGCCTTCAATAACTATTTGCACCCCGGCATTTTGATCTCCGAAACTAGAACATGTTGAAAGCTTAAATTTAGAAACAGAGGCAATAGAAGGGATCGCTTCGCCTCGAAAACCATGGGTGGCAATATTAAGCAGATCCTCTGTTTTATTGATCTTGGAAGTTCCAAAACGTTGAATGGCCAAGAAAGCATTTTCTCTGCTCATCCCACAACCATCATCTACAACTTCAATGCAACTCTGGCCACCATTGTGAATAGCTACAGTAATTGCAGTCGCTCCGGCATCAATAGAATTTTCTACAAGCTCTTTCACTACGGAAACTGGTCGCTCTACCACTTCCCCGGCAGCAATTTGGTTGACTACTAAATCATCAAGGATTTTAACTTCCGGTTCAGAGACTTGCTTGGCAAGAGTATTACTTTGCACAAAAACTCCTAATTTTTTGATTTTAAAACTTTATCAATAATATTACTTGTGGAAAATCCCTCGACCAATTGCAAAGATAAAGTTTTCCCTCCATAACTATTGACAAAATCTGAACCAATTATTTGTTCCACTGACCAATCTCCTCCCTTAACTAAAATATCTGGTTTAATCTCTTTAATTAAGTTTAGAGGATTATCCTCATTAAAAAACTCCACGAAATCAACCGCCTTGAGGGCAAGAAGCATTTCTTTTCTTTCCGCTTGAGAAATTATTGGTCTATTTTCTCCTTTCAGAGCTTTAATCGAAGAATCGCTATTTAAACCGACAATTAAGATATCACCCAAGGCCTTGGCTTGAGTCAAATAACGAATATGCCCAATATGTAGCAGATCAAAACAGCCATTGGTAAAAACTATTTGCTTTCCTTCTCTCTTTTTTTGAGAAATTTCCTTTAAAACGTTTTCTTTGTTATTCATTGTTTGACATCTAAGCAATCTGGAATTATTTTCAATTGATAATTTTAGCTTTTATCGATGCTAAAAAATATATATTTTAGTATACAGAATTATGAATATAAAGAAAAACTCTCTATTTAGCCTAGTTTTTCTATGCCTAATTTCTTCGGCTAGTGCTCAAAGACTTGCTACAGCTCCACGCAGCAGTGAAGAGCAACAGACCATTGATATTTATGAAAAAACCAATCCTGCTGTTGTCAATATTATTGCTACAACTGCAGCAGTTGATTTATTTGGCACTGCACATCAAGAAGGCACAGGTTCCGGAGTAATTATTGATGCCAAAAATTCTCTGGTCATCACAAATTTCCATGTAATCATTAATGCTCAACAAATTAATGTCACTCTAGCCAATGGTCAAACATATTCAGTAAAATTAATCGGACAAGATCCCGACACAGAACTTGCTCTTTTACAAATTGTAGATCCGCCAAAAGATTTAACCCAAATAGAATTTGGAGATTCTTTAAGTTTAAAAGTCGGCCAAAGAGTTCTGGCTATCGGCAATCCTTTTGGTCTTAACCGCACACTAACTTCCGGTTTAATTTCCAGTTTGGGTCGAACCATTCGCAGCGAAAATGGAAGATTGATTGAGGATATCATTCAAACTGATGCAGCTATTAATCCGGGAAATTCCGGCGGTCCGCTTTTGGATATGGCGGGAAGATTAGTTGGCCTCAATACAGCAATCTTAAGTAAAACTGGAGACAGCGCCGGTATTGGTTTTGCCATTCCGGTAAACAGTATTGCCAGCGTTATTCCGCAGTTGGTAAAATATGGAAAAGTTCTTCGGCCTAAAATTGGTGTAATTTTCGAAGATACTGAAGCAGGAGCAGTAATTTTATATGTGCAACCAAATAGTCCCGCCGATCAAGCGGGCTTGATGGGTGCCAGTAAGGCAATTCGCAGGGGAATTTTTGGTGGTTATGTAGTGGAGCTTTCTTCTGCTGATTTTTTACTGGAAGTAAATGGCATAAAAATTAAAAGTAAGGCGGAAGCGATTGAGGCAATTGCCAAAGCCGATCCCAATAAAGAAATGATTTTAAAAGTTTTTCGAGGGGGAAATATTAATAAAGTAAGAATTGTTAAAGTAAAGCCGATTCTAAATTAGTGGAGAACTCAGTAAATTATGAAAAAAATATTTCTTTTAATCTTATTTTTTTCTATTATAAGCTGCTCACTGAGCTCCGGAAGTCCAAAAATCTTAACCGGCTTTGTGCAATCATCCAAAACCGATAAAAATGACAATCCCGTTGAAATCTACATTTTTGATGGCGCCGATGAATATCAAATTGAAGAAAATGATCTTCAGGAAAAATTACTGGACGAGGTAGATAAGAAAGTTGTTGTTAAAGGGGATGTGGGGACTTCTTTTAGTGGGAAGAAATATATTACGATTGAAGAGTATCAGATTCTAGATTAAATTTGGAGCGCGGACTTTGTCCTCGTTGGACCGCGGACGTCCTCGTCCGCAACATGGAATGTAGTTAAGACAGAAGTCTCAAGGTTAACTAAAAAAAGAAAATTATTATTTGCCTTGAGGATTCATATTTTGCAACGTTCCAGGTTGCGGACGAGGACGTCCGCGCTCCAAGCAATTACAACAACCCTAACGCCTTTAAAGTTTCTTCATCAGCTATACCAGTTGCTTTTAACTTATGCTTTGTTTGATAAGCCTTGACAGCTTTTTTTGTACCTGGTCCCATTCTTCCATCGACTTTTAATTTAGCTCCATTCTTGTTTAAAGCTTTTTGAACATCAGCAACCGAAGGAAGCTTAATTTCATCATTATCGCTTGATTCCAGATGTCTTACTTCTGGATCAACTGGGGTAACAGATTCAGGTTCAGCCTTTTTCATACAGGCATTTAAAGATACTAATAAAAATAGGCTTAATAATTTCGTTTTCATTTAAATTCAATCTCCTAAAATTTTAAAAAAGTTGTAATACTTGACTGTTATCGCTTAAACTATTTGCGCTGTAAAGAACACAAATAGGCACACTAATTTTAGGGAGAATGTCCAAGTTGAAAATTATAGCTGACACTCATGTCCATTTTTACCCTTGCTATGATTTCAAACTCTGGGCCAGCGCTGCCTTTAAAAATTTTCGTGCATTGTCTGCTGAAAAAGATTTCTTAAAAGTCATTTTTCTTACAGAAAGGTCTGATTGTAATTTTTTTGAGCAATTGCAATCCGGTGTTTTTAATAATTTAGGTTTTGAAATAGAAAAAGTTGCCGCTAATATTTTAAATTTAAAAGAATTGGCAAGCAATGATTCTTTAGTAATCGTTGCCGGCAGACAAATTATTAGCAAAGAAAAATTGGAAGTTCTAGCTTTAGGCACCTCAGAAAAAATTGAAGATCAAAAACCGATTCGCGAATTAATCTCCACTCTAAAAAATTCCAGCTTAAAGATTGTGCTGCCCTGGTCTCCGGGAAAATGGTTTTTTAAAAGAGGGGAGATAATTAAAGAATTGATCTCAGAATATCAGCCAAATGAAATTACCTTTGCCGATGTGATCTCGCGGCCTCTTGCTTATCCTCTGCCGTCTTTAATGAAACTTGCCCAAAAAAAAGGGTTTTCCATTTTAGCAGGTTCCGATCCACTGCCCTTTGCCGGAGAAGAAAAATATGTAGGAACTTATGCCATTAGCGCCGTAGTTAATTCAGAGAAGAACGAAGATTTAAAAACTACTTTGCAACAGCTATTGATGACAGATAGTCATTTTAAAATTGTTGGAAAAAGACTCGATCCACTAAATGTGATTCTCAGACTTTATAAAAATCAAAAGCAGAAGCAGAAAACAAATTAAAATAAATCTACCTAACTTCCTATAAACACTAATAAAATTTCTAAGATTATTCTATCACGGAACTATAAATAAGCTTCATAACAATAAGGCACTAATATTATTAGAATTTTATTTAAAAAATGGCTCCTGAAGAAAGCGCATTACCGAAAGTTCTTGGTCTGCAAAATAGTAAAGCGGCAGTAAATTTTCCTGCAATAGACGCTTCTGCTCAAAGTTTAGAAAACAAAGCAATTAAAACAAAAGAAGTTAGACTAACCAGCGAACCTCAAGAGAAAATTTATTTTCCTCCTGTGGCAGCAAAAACAAAAGATCCCGAACCAACAGACATCATTTCCACTACACTTAAGTTTTTTTCAGATTTATATCAAGGATTGAAAAAAGGAGCAGGATACATTCCAAATATCCCGGAGAGTATTATTTATGTAGTTGGTTTAAAT
>CAYOOT010000092.1:0-9118 GCA_964405665.1 uncultured Bdellovibrionales bacterium
AAAGCTAGCTGACCAGACGTGGATATGAATATTACTTACAGTACCAGTCCAAGTTTTTGGTGAAATTGTCAGGGCGGCTATAATTTCTGCAATCCATTGAAAGATCATCAGACAGGCAAAAAGTTGATCAGTTCTTTTATGTGTTATGGCCTGACTGGCTTGAAAATAAATTTCAGTTTTTTTAATAATTTCACTTTGCTGTGATTTGTAAAATTCTGATATCATATTCAAAGGTTTTCTCCTGCTTTATTGTTAGGGCGGAAGATCTGACAACCGAAAACGAATGTTTTTTGAAGATCCGGTTTTTCTCCGCTAAGAAGTGCTGTGATTGCATCACGGCCGACATTATCGCCGGAATGTCCCCGGGAAGAAGTAATACCTCCGCTAAAAATTAATTTTCCTTGAGGATCATAGAGCAGAGTTTGTCCAGAAGTTTTGGCTTGGAATAATTTAGCTTTATTTCCATCTTGATCGATAATTGTTTGAACTCCGGGGATTGATTGTGCAGAATACCAAAGATCAGATTTTACCCAATCTTCGCTTATATTTGATGGGCTGTAAAATAAGACATCGGCACTTACTTTATTCTTAAATTTCCCCATAATGATCGCCAGTTCTCCCAAACTTGCTCGGGAACAACCGCAATGAGGATGTAGAGAAATAACTAGCCGGCTCATTCCTTGCTCAAGAAAGAGTCCACTTTCTTTTGGCCAAAATCTTGGAGCTTCTCCAGCTTCGCCCGGTGTCGCTCCGTAACTTAAAAGTTTATAGAATCCTGAGCCTACTAAGACTGCCCATAGTAAAACTGCTGCAAAACATTTCATCTTTATAAATCCTTTCGAACGAAGGCAAAGTGATGGTGCAGTGTAATATTTATATTTAGTATGTTTATTGCATCAATAATCGGTTATATTTTTAGAAAGTTAATAAATTGTGGCTGTTGAAAATGAAATTATTTTTTAGGAGAATCCGTTAGAAGCACATATTTAATTAATAAATTAAGAAAAGTAAGTGGCATACTTTATAAAGATATCAAGATATTAGTCGATATTCCCAACTAGCAGAATAAAATATTATTGCCAGAAAGCAAACAATCAATGAGTAAAATTTCCACTGTCAAGATTTTATGTCTTGATGATGAACCTAATATTTTGGAGGCTTTTCAAAGACAGTTAAGGGGACGGTTTAATCTAGATATGGCCGTTAGCGGAAATCAAGCACTGCAAATGATTGCTGAGCACGGGCCCTATGATATTATTATTTCAGATTTGCGAATGCCCGGAATGGACGGCATTGAGTTTTTACAGAAAGTAAAAAATATCTTGCCCAATTCAGTAAGGTTGATGCTTACGGGGAATGCCGATCAGGAAAGTGCTGTGCGCGCGGTAAATGAAGGAAATATCTTTAGATTTCTTAATAAACCTTGCTCTCCAAAAGATCTGCTTAAAGCACTAGAGGATGCCGCTATGCAGTATCGTCTGATTACTGCAGAAAAAGATCTTCTACAGAACACATTAAGCGGAAGCATAAAACTTCTTACAGACATTTTATCTTTTATCGATCCGACATTATTTGGACAATCCATCAAACTTCGGCAATTAATTCAAAAGATTATTCCTCAATTGGAACTTAACAATTCCTGGGAAATTGAACTTGCGGGAATGCTTTCCAATATCGGTCTTGTGACAGTTCCTTCTGATGTAAAAGAAAAATATAGAAAAAAAATTCAACTTTCAACAGAGGAACAAAATCTGATTGAAAAAGTTCCTGCTATTGGACAATCTTTGTTGGCAAATATTCCCCGTCTTGAAGGGGTTGCAGAGATTGTTCTTCATCAAAATAATCGTTTTGATGGAGCAAGCAGCCCCTCTTCGATAGTCAAAAGAAATGAAATTCCTTTTGGTTCAAGAATAATCAAGATAGTAAAAGATTTTTTAGAGCTGGAAGCAGAAGGTATTTCTGCTGAACATGCTTTGGAAAAAATGAAATATCGCCAAGGCTGGTATGATTTAAGTATTCTCAGCAGTTTTAGTAAGCTCTTTCTTAAAGAGGAAAATTCTTCCTTCAAGCGAATAAAAACCAAAATTTATGAAATAAAATCTTCAGAACTTTTTATTGGTCAGACTCTTTTGTCAGATATCAGAACCAAAGAAGGGATTTTAGTGGTTTCAGCGGGATCGATAATCAATGAAACGCTACTGGAGCTTTTAAATAATTATTCCAAGTTTGTTGGTATTAAAGAGCCGATTAAAGTTGATACTTTAACTCCATTAGAAAAGTAAATTTTAGGAGGGGATATGATGAAACAAAGTGTTTTACTCGTAGATGATGATCGAAATATTATTGATGCATTAAAGAGAATGTTTCATCGAGAACCATACACCATCTATGCTGCGGATTCAGCACGCACCGCTTTAGATCTGCTTCAAGGAATTTCTGTTGATGTAATTGTAGTTGATGAACAAATGCCCGGAATGTCGGGGACTGAACTTTTACAAAGAATCCATCAACAGTATCCCGCCCTAGTAGCGATTATGCTTACTGGAAAAGCCAATTTGGACGTTACGTTGCAAGCAATCAACAAAGGAGAGATTTATCGTTTTTTCACAAAACCCTGTAATGAAATTGAGCTGGCCATTGCCATTCGTGAAGCGCTGAAAAAAGCAGAATCGAATGTTATTGTAGCAAATCACAGTCGTGGCCTTAATCATGTCAAAGAAGAACTAGACCACGTTGAAAAACGACTAAATTTCCCTAAAGGCGAAAAACGATTTTAAATCATCGGACTTTGTATAGAAAAATCTATATCTTGTTGTAGTCAGGGTTATAGAATCGGCACGACCGTTTCCTGTCTCAAGATCTTCAAGTTTTAGTTTTAATAAGTAGCTAGTTTTAGTAAGGTGGTAAATATTTCAAATTACGGGTGATGATGATTACTACACTTAAACAAAAAAAAGATATTCAAACTTCAGATATTAATTTTATTTGGAAATTTCAGGTTGCACCTTTGGCCGATTTTAATGGCCGCGTAACTCCCGAAATGCAACAACTGTTGACAACCATAGAAAATGAATTAGAAGAACAATTAGATCAAGCGCCGGCAGCTGCTCTGCGTTTTCAAACTATGGTTGCAGAACATGGAGCCAAAACCCGGCGTCGATTAATGATGCCGGAAGGACAAACTCCTTATTGGCTACGAGATCCGCATCCTTTTGAAAATTTTCAATCAACAGCTGCTCTGGCTACTGAGGCAGATATTGTGGTGATCGGACTGGGATTAACAGGTGTTTCTGCAGCGTATCATTTAATTGATCAGCTCCATCTTGGGAAAAAAATTGTTTGTTTAGATGCGTTTGATCCCGGCACACAATCTTCTGGGAAAAATGGCGGGAACTTTGAATTAATACCTGAAAATTTTAAAGATAACTACGAAGGTTTAGTCAGAGAACGCGAAAAATTTATTCAAACCACAGAGCCAGAGTTATCCAACAAAGAAATAAAAACTAAAGCGCAGAAGGAAGCTAAAGCTATTTTACAGATTGGAGTGATGAATGGGCAATTATTAGTTGATATTGTGGAAAAAGAAGGTATTGCTGCCGATTTGTCCCGGGCGGGTTGGCTTAGAGTTGCAGAGTCACTCAGCGAAGAAAAATCTCTCCAAGAAGAAGTTATATTTGCCAATGAACATGCTGTTTCAATGGAATTTTTAACTCCTGCTCAGATTAAAACTCAGTTTGGTATCAAGAGCCAGTTCGGTGGTAGGCTTGCCCCGGGATTTGGAAACTACCATCCTTTTAAGTTTATCAATGGTGTTGTGCAAAAACTTATTGCTGAAGGCATTAAAATCTACACGCGCACAAAAGTAAAAAAAATTGACAACTCTCAACTGGATTTGCTTATTCAAACAGATAAAGGAAATATCCAAACGAAAAAAGTCATTGTTGCCACTAATGCTTTCACTGCAGAATTATTTCCGGAATTAAAAGGGATAGTTCAACCATATGTCAGCCAAATTTTTAATATGGAGCATGTGGCAACTTCCTTAATCAATGAGCGCACCTTAGAATCCATCACTTTTACACGGAAGTTTGGGGATATCTATGCCAATATTCCCAAAGGCAGCATTTATCGCGATCAACATGGAACTCCACGAGGAACTGCCCATGTTGGTGGAGGATTAGATCGTCCGATTGAAGATCCTTATTGTGCTGAACGCTCCCAAGAAATCTTAGATCAAGTTAAGCTTGATGCTGATATTTTATTTCCAACTACAGAGAATCAACCTCCCTCACATGTCTGGGCCGGCCCGATGGCATTTACCAAGGATCGTTTGCCCTTACTTGGTTATTTAAATTCCAATGACAAGCGGATATTACTGGCAGTTGGATTTAATGGTTATGGCGGAACCTGGACACTTTGGTCAGGCAGAAAGATTGCTAAAATCGCAGCAGGTAATGAAACACTAGATCCTTTTTTGGAAAGTATCTTTTCAGCATCTCGGATGACAACAAGCAAACTCTCAATGACATAAAGTTTCAAAAATTAAAAAAAGTGACTATTAGGAAACATCTAAGCAGGCTTTGGAGTATTAAAAACTAACTAGAAACAATTCTCAATGACATAAAGTATTCAAAAATTAAAAAAAGCGACTATTAGGAAACATGTAAGCCAAAAATGGCGATAATTATTAGTAACGATAAACTTAAGGTAGGCTTATATGTATGATTTATCTATAGAAAACGAAGAATATATGTGGTTTGTAACCATAAGAACAATAAATGAAAAACTTTGGTTTATAAATAACCCAAAGCTAGAATACTATATACTAGCCTTTCTTGCTAAGTATGCTCAAATGTATGAAGTGGAGATATATGCTTTTTGCTTGATGGGAAATCATTATCATCTGCTAGTAAAATTTAAAAGAAAAAACAGAGCTGCATTTTTAAAAGCATTAAATTCTATTATTGCTAAATTAGTATGTTGTCATGTCTCTAAGTATCCAGGAGGCAAACTCTGGGCTAGAAGAGCAAAGGTGCAAGCTGTTCCAATTTCTAATTGTTGTATAGATACCTTTTTATATGCAGCTTTAAATCCAACAAGTACAGGTTTAGTAGAGGATCCTAAAAATTATCCAGGCTATAATAGCTTTAATGATGCAATTAATAATAAGACGCTCACCTTTAGAATGCTTAATAGGTCTAAATATTATAGGCGAAAACAATACGACAAAAATGCTAGAAAACAAGATTTTATAGAAACATATTATTTAAATTTCAAAAGACTTCCTGTGTATATGAATATATCGCAAGAGAAATATAAAGAAATTCTTCTGCAAAAATACGAAAACAGAAGGAAGGACTTAATTAAAAATCGAGGTAAAAAATTTCCTGTTTTAGAAAAAATTAAAAATATTTCTGTCGGGTCTAGTCCTTATAAATCGAAAAAAAGTACAAGAGATTCAAAACGACCATTGATTCTAACTAAGTGTATTGAAACTAAGCAACAATATTTAACTTGGTATTTTGATGTAGTGAGATCTTTTAGAAATGCTGTCAGCAAATTTAAATCGGGAATTATAAATGTAGTCTTCCCAGTTGGAACTTATAGACCTATTATTTGTAATATTTAGTAATATTTAATTTTTTTATTATGTGGTAAGTATTAATTAATTTTATCGGCTTCTTATTGTTATTTTTCTGTTTTTTTCAATTTACTTTATTCATATTTAAAATATAAAACTTAATATAATAAATTAGCATGTTTTCGTTTTGTATATTTTCTATTTAAATTTTTATATTTTCACTTTATGTCATTGAGATTTTATTTATTAGCTGGGGGGAGTCTACTTACTGTTTGTGCAATCACTGTCGGTATTCCATTTCCCAATCGCATCGTTTCTCCAATCTTGCCGGGAATAAAGCTGAGCGGACCGCTTGCTATTTTTGTCAGCAAGATTCCTATATCTTCATTATTAACCCGGTGAGAATATTCCTCAAAATCAGACTCTTCTTCTGCAAGTGGACTTTGTATTTCTAAAAATAATTCTGCTCCCTGCCAGCCAAGTTTAATTGGCTGATCGATAAAAGTAACAGGAGTATTTATTTCAACCAGAGAAAATAATTGTTCAATGTCTTCGGGATACATTCTTATACAACCATGAGTCACGCGCATTCCTATTCCATATTCCTTACGTTCATCTGTGCCATGAATAAGATAATGAGGCAGAGCAAGACTAAGTGCATAATGCCCTAAGGGATTACTGGGATCACCTCCGGGAATGACTTTTTGTAAATATTCTCCTTCTGCAGCATGCTCTGCCCGGATAGATTCCGGTGGATACCATGCCGGCTCTTTTTCTTTTGCAATAATTCTGGTTTTTCCTAAGGGAGATTTCCAATCCATACGACCAATACTTATCGGATAAGTATAAACTCGGCGAGCCAGACCTGGTTCTTCTTTCGGAAAATAATAAAGTCTTAGCTCCGCTAAGTTAAGTACAATTCCGTCTTTTGGAGCATCAGGCAGAATAAATTGTCCCGGCAAAAGGATTTTTCTTCCTTCTCCTGGAACCCAACGATCAACATTGGGATTTACTTGAATTAACTCTTCATAACCAAAATCAAATCGTCTTGCTATATCGAGCAAGGTATCTTCCTTATTTGTAAAAACGTAACTTAACTCTCCGATTACTGAATATCTAGAATCGGAAGGAATTAAATATGAGGCCGCTAGCGCATCAGAAGAAATCAAAAATAAAATTAAAAGTATAAATACTTTTTTTGCTGATCTATTTTCTGGTTTTGCGTAATGATGATTTTTGAAAGAAAATTTAAGCAAAACCATATATAAAGTAAATTATTATTACTTATTCCAATTTGTTTCTACCAATTAATACAAGCTGAGCTTTAATATTACTCTTAATGCAATTGTTAAATCAATATAACAAAGATTTTCATAATATTATGATGAATCTCATAATTGTAAAAATATGGATAGTAGAAACTGCTCTGCATAAAGTAAGTGCTTTGATTGTTTCGTCTGCTTAAATTCGTTTGAAGAAACATTTTTTTGTCTTACATAGGAAACTATTTAACAATATAAAGGAGGAATTATGAGTTTAGTAAAAATAATAAAAGGTTTCGGTGTATTTGCTATTTGTGCAACATCAGTTGGCTGCAGCTGTGCCAAAAAAGCAGATCTTGATGATCTGCGATCGGATCTTAAACAAGAAATCAAAGTGGTATCAGATCAAGTAGCTGAAGTTTCAATAAATTCTGAGCAGACTAGGCATATTGCTGAAGAAGCAAATAAACGTTCACAAAGAACAGAAGAAGCTGTGAACCGTGGATTCAAGAAATCAATGCGTAAATAAGGCAAACCAAAGCTGCTCCGAATAAATTCGGGGCAGTTTATATAAGACTATTCAGTCAGTTAGGAATAATATGGGACATTGGGTTAACAAGTTTATTGAATATTTGCACAAAATTTTTAATCCAAATAGCTCCTTAAATGCTCATTAGCAAAAAAGAAAGAACCCTATAATCTGAAAATAATTTTGAAAAATGTATGAGAGATAGTGGACATTTAAAGAAATAAGCCTTAACTTTCACTTTAGAAGAGCGTATTATATTAAATATAATGCCTTAGCAAGCATAAGGAATTTTTGGCATGAAATTAATTCTTTTCCATATCGTCATTCTTTTTTTAGCTACTCTTTCAATAATTACGCCAAAAAAATGTAATGCCGAATCATTTTCTCCCGAGAAAGCTTCGTTTTCTGTAAAAGTAAAAGGAGAAGAATTTATCCATAAGATTTCCCCACTCTTTGTTCTTCCAGCAGAGAATATATCTTTTGAATTTACAACTTCCAACATAAAGTGCCTAACAAAATCAGGCTCTCTTAGTGAAAGTAATGACCATAGTTGTACTTGGCTTGCACCTAGCAACGCTGGAGAATATCAAATAACTCTTCTCGGTCCTCAAGATAGTATTACCTTTCATATTTTTGTGATGCTTCCTTTCTCTAAACTTAAAGGTGAGGAATTAAATGGATATCGAATCGGTTCTTATCCTTCTCTGGAGCAAATCAATAATCAGAAAGCCTATTTACTTCCTCGGGGTTTTATTGAAGTAACCGAAAAAAATAAAGATGTCTTACTTACACCGCATTTTACTTTGGGACAATTTATTTGCAAACAGGAAGGAAGTTACCCTAAATATATTGTTCTTAGGGAACAGCTTTTACTCAAGCTTGAACACATTCTTGAAGAAATTAACCAAGCCGGCCATAAAATAAATACTTTTGTTGTAATGAGCGGTTACAGAACTCCATACTACAATGAGAAGATTGAAAATGTGCGTTATAGCCGACATGTATTTGGTGATGCTGCAGATGTTTATTTGCCGCATAGCCTGCCTAAGAAGGATGAGAAACAAGGTAAAAATGAAATAAATTTTCTTTCAAGACTTGTTGAAAAACTTGAAAAAAGATCTTTTTTTAAACGTTTTATTGGCGGGATGGGCGTCTATAATGCAACTAAAAGTCATCCGCCTTTTCTTCATGTTGATGTTCGTGGTTGGCCGGCTCGCTGGTGATAAGTTGGAGTGCTCTGCTCAGTTTTGCATCTCCCCCATAAATATCATTGGCAAAATGTAATAAACTATCTTTGTCTACCCAGGCAGTCCAATAACTCAAATAAAGAGGAAGTATTTGAGGAAGTCTTAAAAGTCTTGTCTCTCCACTTTTTAATGCATCTTCGATCTCTGCTTTACTCAAAGCATTCCTTAAAAAGGCAAGATTAGCAAATTCCAATGGATCTTCAATTCGCACGCAACCATGGCTAAAGCCTCTGCGCTCTTTGCCAAAAAGATTTTTTGCCGGAGTTCCATGCAGAAAAACTCCGTAATGACTTGCAAACTTAAATTTTATTGGTCCGACAGAATTCCCCGGCCCAGGAAGTTGACGAAGTCTATAAGGAAAATTATTAGCACTATATAAATTCCAATCACTGGGAGTAGCGATAGGCAATCCTTCTGCTGTAAGAACAATCATTTGGTTCTTTTTGAGATATTGCGCATCTTTTTTTAATAAGGGAAGAATTTCTCGCCGAGCAATGCT
>CAYOOT010000093.1:0-8986 GCA_964405665.1 uncultured Bdellovibrionales bacterium
ATCAGAAATCAGAAATCAGAAATCATTTTGCGCTCTACCACTTTGTGATCTTCTTTGCAAATTTGTTTATCACTTTACTATTTCACCTCTATACTACCAGCCTTAGAATATCCTTTAACCTCTCTATTATACATACCCTCCCCATACGCCGGAGGAACTTGATATTTTCCTTTGTTAATCGGTTTGATTCTGTAAACAAATCTTTTGGCTGAGCTATCGAGATATCCGTAAAACAAGAGACGATCTTCTCTGGCATCAATGAAATCAGGAATCCATGTATCACCGGAATTAACAGCAGAAGTTCTGCTTCCTAAAGTATCGTCACTTAAGTCCAGCTCAAATCCGCCCGGCAGCAGATCAATTACTGCAACATTGGGCATTGATTGATCTAAGGAACGCACTAATAAATGAACATAAAGTTTATCTTCCATTTTCATTTCTGTAACAGTGTTTCCTTTGGCATCCTTTAGTTCGTGAATTAATTCGATTTTGGATTTGGTGCTAGTTGTTGGTGGACTAAGATCAAATCCGGTTTCACTTAATTGATAAAATAATGGTGCTTTGGAAATTCCTTCAAAAGTTACTTTTAAAGCATCCGGAGATATTTTAGCTGTCGGGAATAATGAATTATCTAAGATAAAATTATTAACTTTATTATCAGCTAACACTTCTGCAATTTTAATTCCTTTTTCTTCAGCCTTGCCCGTAATTTTTGCATACTCATTCAAAGCGAGCATCGTGTATCCGATATCAATAGTGCTTGGTTCTCCTTCGCTGATATTTTTTACTAACCCCAAAATTTCTTCTGCCCCGAAACCTTTGGCAATTTCCGGAAAGTGTTTGCTAATGATGTAAAAATAATTTGCTTTTAATACGGTGCTATCAAAATAATTTTGATAATCAGTCTCAATTACAAAATTAGGATCAACATATTTTACAATTTTCCCCGCATCGGAATCTAATTTTAGAAGTTTATAAGTTGCTGCCAGATAAAGTCCGGTTAGTTCTTTTTTCCAGTCTTTGATATTTTGTGTTTCTAATTGTTCTCGGACTGAACTTAACCAGTTGGTTGTTAAAATTCCGTTTCTGCTTAAAATATATAAGGCATAAGCTTGGGCTCTTAAAACACTGGCAGAACTGGATTTTTGAGCAACAAAAGTTTTTAAATACTCAAGAGCATTTTGCAGCACACCACTTGGAATATCATAACCTTGTTCCCTGGCTTCAGTTAAAAAATGCACTGCATAGACATTAATAAAATCTGAAGTTAGAGCTCCGTTAGACCAAAGCCCAAAACCACCTTCGGAGTTTTGTCTTCCTTGGAGGGTTTTTATGGCATAATCAACTTTTGGTTTGACATCTGCAACAGCTAATCCCAGTTCCGGCCGAACACCTAAAATTACTCCGGGCAGTGCTTGAGTAACAATTTGCTCACTACAGCCATGCGGATAGCTCTTTAAATAATTAACAAAACCTTTAGCTAAGCTAATTGGCAAAGTGGAAGCGGAAGCTTCCACGTTTCTTAGTTCTGAATACATTTTTCTTTGAGGAATTATTTCTTCGCTATTTCCACTGAGCCATCCTTTTTGTGCATACTTAGTTGTAAAAGTTGTCATCAATGGTTGGGCCGGGCGGATACTCATTTCTAAAGAGTTAGTAGCAATGTTTTCTTTGGATTTGGTAATAAAGCGAATCGCACAAACTCCCAATTGCTTGGCTTTAACTTTAAAGTTGGCAGCTTTGTCTGTATTTTCAGTAATTTCTAGATCTTGATTATCACTGCCTATAACTTCTAACTGCGGACAAACTTCAACTTTGAAATTTACTTTAGCATTCGAGCCAGAGCCTTGCAGATTATTGGCAATCAAAGCTCCTAATTCAAACTCATCTCCAGGGGTAACGAAATAAGGAGCATTGGCTTGAATAATAAAGTCTGCTTTAACTTTAGTTGTTTTTTCATTGATGCCAATTGTTCCGGGAGAGACAGCAACTGCCATTACTTTAATACTGCCGTTAAAATATTCTGGGACTTGATACTGGATTTCTCCTGCTTCTCCAGTGCTGGAGATAATGCCCGACCAATAAACAACAGGCTTTTGATTTTTTCTCTTAAAAGGATTTAAGTGTTTACTTAAAGTGACTCCTTCATCTCCTCCGGCAGCAGAAAGTTCTTTAAGAATACTGTATTCCGGAAGAAGTAAGTCTAAGATTTGGGAAGTTTTTACTTCCAAAGCTCGCTTTCTATAGAAATGAGATAAAGGATCGGGGGTTTTGTATTTACCGAATTGCAAAATTCCTTCATCGACTGCGAAAATTATTAAGTCTGCTGGATGCTCTGTTTTATAAGCAATTTTAAGCATCTCCCCAGGCTTAATTATTTCAGGAACTTTCAGTTCGATTTTTTCCGTTCTTTTTTCTCTGCTGATATTAAATGGAATGGAGCTGTAGCTCAGCGGACTCATGAATATTTCCTTAGAATCAAGTGAGCGCACAAAATTTACTGTGACATAACCATTACCTTCTAGCTCTGCTGGCACTTGAATAGTTTGGATAGAGCTAGTGGAGTTAGTGCTAAACCATTTATAAGTATAGACCTTATCGCGTTCAATAGTAATTAATCCTGAACCGCTATATGGAACTTTGATATTAAGTTCTATTTCCTCAAGAGGTGCATATTCTTTTTTATTACTTAAAACTTCCAGTTCCGCTTTTTTCTCAAGGTTAGTGCTGACATTGGCTTCCCCTGTAACATTATAGGCAATTTCGTTTTCTACTTCCCCTTGTTCATTTCTTACTAAGAGCAAGAAAGAGCCGGGAGTTTTGGTTTCTAAAGTAAAATCTAGGCCATCTGGGGAAAGAGTTAGTTCTTTGCTGCTTAAGGAATTTTCTTCGAGGGTTGATTCATAAGCAAACGTTCCATCTTTTTGCTTAATTAGTGTTGAGACATATTTTTTCTCCACTAATTCCAGCTTAACTTTATTTAAAGCAATTTTATCTAAGGTAGAATTTAGAGCAATCAGATTTAGTTTTCTGCTGCTATCTTTCGTGATGTAGCCTAAGTCTCCATCGCTTTTGTAACCGATAATAAAGGCTTTGTCGGAAACTAATGCGGAAGTGGCTGTGGAAACAGATCGGCCCGAACCTTCTTCAAAAACTTCGGCGCTAAATGTCAGATTATAAAGATTTTTAACAAAATTATTTAATCCCAAATCAAATTCCACATTGCCATTTTGGTCGCTTTGTTTTTCTCCAAGTTTTTGATCGTAGCTTTGGCGATCGATATTTGGAGTATAAAAATGGTAATCCGGATATTCATTAAAATAATTGTATCCGGGATTTAATTTCATTTCTGCCCGGACAGTGCTTCCTGCGGCGGCGGTGCCAAAAAGGTTTTGAGCATTGACAAGAGCTTTGACATTGGCCGGAGAAATCCAACCCTTATTGCTTGTGATACTGAGGTTTGATTTAACTTTCATTCTATCCGGTTGAAATTCTTCGACCTTGGCGGAAGTGGAAGCAAGAAATGCCCCACGCTTGCCATCGTTCTGAATATAGAGAGAAAAATTATATCTTCCGGTAATGGAATTATCGTAAGTTTTAAAGTGAAATTCTTTAAAGCCAGAAGGTGAGAAGCGAATAGTTTCATTTTGCACTTCCGAACCTTTAGGATTGGTTACGGAAAGTTCCAAAGGTAAGCCATCGGGCAAAGCTTCCCAATTAAGTTGTTTTACCACAAATCCAAGATTGATTGTATCTCCGGGACGGTAAATTCCTCTGTCATTAAAAGCAAAAGCTTGAATCGCGTCATTTCTTCCCTTATTAAAAATACCTCCCGTATCAAAGCGAGAGAGATTTAATTTTCTGTCATTTCTATTGTAAGGCAGAAAGGAAAAGTCATCGTCTTTTTGAACTATGTAGGCCAGGGGTGTTCGTTCATTTTTAAAATCAGTAGTATTGGGGAAACTTACTTTGCCGTCTTCTGTGGTATTGGCACTTAGTACGGACAAGCCATTTTTCCCAATCAGATCTACTTTGGCGCCGGGAACTGGTTTTCCTTCTTTTAAAGACATAACAAAAACGTCATGTATGCCATCTGCGGAATCTTTGACCAAAATTCCCAGGTCGGTAATTAAAACTAATCTTTGGTCAATTATCTCGTCTTCTCCTTCTTGATAATAATCGGCACTTGTCTGTTCTGAAAATTCTGACTCAGAATTTTCATCATCAACCGTTACTACTTTCTTTTTTTCCGGAGCTTCTTCTTTTTTGTTAGGACTTAATTTTACGTAAAACAGTCCTCGTGGCGGGGCATCTTTTTTGATGAAGGATTGAAAATCAAGAAGGCTATATTGATTTTTACCGGATTCAAAATCAGACATTTTTTTAATTTCAACAAATTTTTCGGCAATGTTTTCGACATCAAAGCCATTGTATTTGGTATTAAATTCAGGGGTCTGAAAGTTCCCGGAAGTAACAGCAAGTAAATGATTTACAGTTGATGGTAGTAATCTGTTAATTTCTATTTTTACTTCCGGAATGTAGCGAGAGATGATCGAGAGTTTCTTTTCTCCGCTAAGGCTAAGCAATCCACCTTCACTCATAATTTTTAGCATTCTGGGGAAATCATCGACTTGCACTATGGCTTGATAATCTTTACTTAATTTATAATCGCCAAAAGAAGGCAATCCCTTTTCCACAAGCACATAAAGATAGGAATTGTTATCGGCAATGAATTTAAAACTTTGTTCTGCTGAATATTCCAGTTCTGTCGGTATCAAATCAATATCTACCCTTTTTGCTTTGCTCAAAACTGTAGCGGTCACTTCCAGAGGATCATTCCAATAGTAGTTTTTTTGTTCCAGCTCAGTGCCCATTGCCGGTTTGTCTTTTGGTAATTGGTAGACCTTGATTTTTTTAGCGAGCTCGTTAGTTTTGAGCATCGTGCTTGCTTTTAAGGTGGCGACATGTTCCGGTTCGTCTTTTTCGTTGGTGTTAATGCTGTCATTAACTTCATTAATCCGGAAATAATCTTCAATTCCTGGAATTCGGATCGTCTTTTTCAGATCCTCAACAGTAGCCGGGCCACCAAGTGCGGAAGGAATTCCTTTGGCAATAGTTAGTAAGACCTCTCCGGTATTTTCCGGAATATCGATTTGATCGGAATGAATATAGGCTTTTAAATCCTGATCGTCGTAAGTAACTTTAAATCCTAAGTTCTTTACTTCCGGATCATCAAAGTTTTTAATCGGCTCCATTCTCATTTTTATGCCGATACTTTTTTCAAAAATACTTTTATTTATAGGGTAGGTAAAAGAAACAGTAGCCACTGCTTTTTTGATTTTAGGATTTACTGGATCTTCGTAAAAGGAGCTTTTAGTAATAGTTGTTTTAAATTCCGGAGTGATAAATTCTAGATTGTAATTTTCCAGTAAAATATGGCTGGCAAAAAATGAACGATTAAATTTAATTTCATATCTTTTCCCAACTTCCCAGTCGGAAGTTGGGAAAAGCTGCAATTCGGAATCGGAAATCCACTTCAGTGTGCTGGAAAGTGGGGGAGTGAGAGAGAAGTTAGTTTTTACATCTTTTCCTATAAGTTCAAGTGGTGCTGCCGAGCCGGAGAACTTTATTATTAGGGGTCTAATTTTTTTGTCGGGATAGGAGGAAGTTGCTTGGGGGTTGTTTAAGCTAAAAGTGATTAAGTGCGGTTGCGGGCGATTGACATACCAAATGAATCCTTTATATCCGCCAAAAAGAGCGGCTACTAAAAGAAGAAGTGCCAGGTAAAACCGTTTGGGTGATTTTGCTTTGAAAGAAGTTACTTTTTGTCGAGCAAATATATAAAGCCTTGAAAAAGGAGACAATATTTTTTCAAGCCACTGGGGTGGCTGCCAATCCCATTTGCCAATGATTGCTCTTAAGATAGGGATTAAAAAAGTATCTACAAAATTTTTAATTTTGTTAGGAAGAGAGTGTAGCGGATTATTCATAGGGAGTAAGGATAAAAGGTTGTGGGTATAGACGGAGGTTCGGCCTAATTTATGACGATTATTTGATATTGGCAAAAGAAAAAACTGGAGCGCGGACGTCCTCGTCCGCAACCTGGAACGTAGCGAAGCATGAATCCTCATAGCGCAAATATAATTTTCTTCACGGTTGGTTAGCTTGGAGACTTTTGTCTAAAATACCTTACAGGTTGCGGACGAGGACGTCCGCGGTCCAGTCCATCTAATCCTATTCTTTTGGTGACACTTGTTGAGTAATTACCTCTTAGAAATTGCCATGCTTGCTTAGCCAGCAGCAAAAGATTATATTGCTGCCGTGGTCTAAATACCTATTTTTTAAGGAAACTTTTATGAGTTCAGGAATAATCGTTTTAATCGTCGTTGCTTTTTTGATCCTTTGGGTAATCGGAGTTTTTAATTCTCTGGTGAGTTTAAGAAATCGCTACAAGAATGCTTATGCCCAAATTGATGTGCAACTAAAACGCCGTTATGATTTGATTCCCAATTTAGTGGAAACTGCCAAAGGTTACATGGCCCATGAAAGGGAAACTTTAGAAGCAGTAATTACAGCAAGAAACAAAGCAGTAACCGCCAATCAAAAAGTTGCGGTCAATCCGGGAGATGTTGCTGCGGTAACTGGACTATCTGCTGCAGAATCTCAATTGGGTGGAGCCTTGGGAAGATTATTTGCTCTTAGTGAAAACTATCCTGATTTAAAAGCCAACCAAAATATGTCCCAACTAATGGAAGAGCTGACCTCTACGGAAAACAAAATCAGCTTTGCCAGACAATCTTTTAATGATTCCGTTACCTCATACAATACAACTAGGGAAAGCTTTCCGGCTAATATGATTGCCAATACTTTTGGTTTTACAGCAGCGCAAATGCTGGAGATTACTAATGCCCAGGAAAAAGAAACCGTAAAAGTTTCGTTTAAATAATATGTTGAAGTAAAGAACCGTGGATTTTTTTGCTCAACAAGAAAAAGCAAGAAGAAATACTCTCTATTTGGTTTTTCTCTATCTGCTTTCCATTATTGGAATCATTGGGATTACTTATCTACTTTTTCTTCTTTATTTTACTCACGGCAAAGTAAGCGAAATAGTCCAATATTGTTCTAATTATAATTTTGATAATCAATTTTGCAGTCAACTTTTTAATTTAAAAATTTTGGCAACAATTGCCAGCGGTGTTTTAGTTGTTATTTTTTTCGGCTCAATTTGGAAGTTGATTGCTTTGTCCAGAGGCGGTGCTTATGTTGCCCAATCTTTGGGGGGAAGATTAATCGATAGAAATACCAGAGATCCTTTGGAGAAAAGGCTGTTAAATATAGTGGAAGAAATGTCTATTGCCTCGGGAATCACTGTTCCTGACGTTTATATTTTGAATAACGAAGAAGCGATTAATGCTTTTGCTGCCGGATACAGTCCCAAAGATGCAGTCGTTGCTGTTACAAGAGGGAGTCTGGAAAAATTAAACCGGGAAGAATTACAAGGTGTGATTGGCCATGAGTTCAGTCATATCTTAAACGGTGATATGAAATTAAATATCAGACTGATTGCTATCTTAAACGGCATCCTCTGTATTTCGTTAATTGGAAGAATTTTGATGCAGTTTAGGAGTGGAACATATTATCGTTCCAATAATAACCGAGAAAGTAAAGATCCACTGGCGGCTTTGCCACTAATTGGTTTTGTGCTTTGGCTAGTTGGTTACCTGGGAGTATTTTTTGGTCATATGATTAAGAGCGCGGTTTCGCGGCAAAGAGAATTTTTAGCTGATGCCTCCAGTGTGCAATTTACAAGAAATCCTGAAGGCCTGGCTTCTGCCTTAAAAAAAATTGGCGGCTATGCATATGGTTCAAAACTTTCCTCTCCCAGAGCAGAGGAAGCAAGCCATATGTTTTTTGCAAATGGACTGGCTAGTTATTGGTTTTCACTTTTTGCCACGCATCCGCCACTGGCGGAGAGAATTAAAAGATTAGAACCAGGATTTAAAGGCGAATACATTGAGCCTGCCTCGGAGCTGGCATCATCCGCGCTGGAAGGAGAGCAAGCTCTTGCTGGTTTTTCGGGAAATGCTGAAGCTTCGGTTTCCAATATCAATCAAGCAAATGTTTCTTCTAAAATCGGCAATCTTGATCGGGGTAATTTGAATTCCGCAGTGGAATTAATTAAAACTATTCCTGTTTCTTTAAAACAAGCAAGCAAGGAAGTTGGTCCGGCGCTTGCAATATTAATGTCGATGATGCTTTCTTCTGAAAAAAGATTTAGAGAAAAGCAGTTAGAAAGAATTGCCGATCAAACTTTAATTTCTTTAATCAAAGAATATGATCCAAAAATTAAAAATATTAGCCGAGAAACTTATTTGCCTTTAGTGGAGATGTTACTTCCAACTCTCAGATTGCTTCCCAAAGATTATTTGGAAAATGTAATTGAAGATTTAAGATTTTTATCAGAGGTGGATCAAGAGCTTACTTTATTTGAATATATTTTAGTGATTATTGTGCAAGCGGCGACAAGGCAAGTTCGAGGAGAAAAATCACCCGGAGTTAGCTTTTTACGAATTACCGATCTGGGGAAAGAATTACAGCTGATTCTTTCTGCACTTTCTTATTCGGGCAGTAGTGAAGAAAAAGAAATACAAGCCTCTTTTTCTCTGGCAATCAATTTTCTTGGTTTGAATCTTAACTTAGCTCCCAAAGAAGATTGCACATTACAAAATATAGATGCTGCTTTGAGCCAATTAGAGAAAGCTTCGATGGAGCTTAAAAAGAAAATTATTCAAGCTGCTGCCGCTTGTGTGGAAAGGGATTTGCAGCTTACATTAGAAGAAGCAGAGCTTTTAAGAGCGATTTATTATGTTTTAGATTGTCCATTATCACTTTGAAACTTTATAGTGCCTGCAATTACAAAAATACTTGGCAAACCGGGCACCCATAAAGGCTGACTATTACCCACAAGTATAAATTTTCTTGTTCT
>CAYOOT010000094.1:0-8928 GCA_964405665.1 uncultured Bdellovibrionales bacterium
TCTAGAATATATGCAGCGCGCGGAAAAGGGGAGAATCATTTTCATTATAATTGTCATTGCGAACGAGGAGCAAAGCGACGACCGCGGCAATCTAATCGTTGATTTGTTCAAATCCACCACAACTCATTCTCCCCTTTTTCGCGCATCAAACTATAAATAGTTCTAGAATATATGCAGCGCGCGGAAAAGGGGAGAATCAATCTTTCTTCTCCGCCTCAACTCTAACAATCTCCACACAATTCTTCAACCAAGACAACAATTGCAACACCAGCCAAGTTGACCAAATAAGTGAAAACACCCGCCAGTACCAAAGTGGGAAACTAACAATGTAAGGTTGCGGCAGCGCAGCTTCGCTATAATCAAAAAACCATTTGAAATAATGTGCCGAAGAACCATTGCCCGTGATCAACATTGGTGGATCAAAGAGTAAACCATTTTTTACAATTAAATAGAAAACAGCTATCGCTAAAATTGAAAGCGAAATGATAAATATTAATTTTACTCCGCGATTAATATTTAAAAGCTTCAGTCTTAACTGCGGCCAAATATTTAAAAAGATAATCCAGGCAAGAGGAATAGACATCATTAATATCGAAACACTACTTAGTCCAATTCCCAGAAATATTGCTCCGAATTTAGATAATTTTAATAAATGAAAGTGTCTTAACAGCAGACATAATGCACAAAGCAGCAACATCTTTGACCAAAAAACCACACAGGGCCCCCAAGTGCTGCCGCCTGTCCAAAGAATCCAACGATCTAAACTTGGTGTGACCAGTACAGAAATATTATGTGCTTGATTGTTAAGAGTGATTGCCGGAATCTTTGAAAAAAGCCCTAATAATGAATTATTCGCATAACGTAAATTAACAATGTGATTTCCCGGACTAAGAATAATAGAAACGCCATTTTCAATTGCTTCGGTACTAATTTGTTTTTCATCTAAGAGCACTGCTTCAACAGTAATTCCATTTTCTAATTTCAATTTAAAAGTTGTTTGCTCAGTAGCCCTTAAGACAATCTGGATATCTCCAGAGAGTTTACTTAAACCATACCTCACATTATGAGTTAAATTATCAATTGTAAGATGTTCTCCTTCGGCAGCATTTAAAGTTTCAAGTTTTATTTTAATTTCTTCTCCCGGAAAAGGATTCCAAAGAAAGTTTTGCTGGCCATTGAGCTCATGACTGATTGCCGCTATCCCGCTCGTTGTGCACCTAGTATGATCATTACAAATCACTGACCAAGTCTCATTAAAGCGAGGACTATTACTGGCAGTAATAGTCAAATTCTCAGCAAATGGTAAAATACTTTGAAAGCTTACTTCCATTACTTGTGCCGGAAATTGAACAATAGCTTTATTCTGCTCAATTCTAATTGACCCAGAAATTACTTGTTCCGCAGGAAGAAGAGGAACTTGAGTTTCAAAAGATTTTTCTAAATCTCCAATTCTTTCTACCGTAGTTTTAACAACAATCCTGCTGCCAAGATTAAACTCCCGATTAGCCAGCACCCAATACGGTAGATTTGTTTTTTCCGATTGTTTCTTTTGATCAGTTTTATTCTCGCTGACATCTAATTTTGTAAATCTCAAGCCATCGGGAGCAGTTCCACTGGGAAGAAGACCTTCTATTAAATATTCTGGCGCCAGCACTTTGATAAATAAAGGGTTGCTCAGAAATGTTACAGAAAAAGCATTATCAGAACCAACCTCTCCTTCGATTTCTACAAGATTCTTTCCATTTTCTGTGCGCACTACAAGAAAATCATCGCTTCTTCTATTGGCGGCAAACTTGGCGCTGCCATTAATTTTGATGGAACTAGGAATCAAAGCAGTAAGCGGCCCCGGAACTACAACAGCAGATTTGCCTTCACTGGATACTTCCAGTTTAAGTTGAAATCTGTCTTTAACAATATTAATTTCAGCTGTTGTGATTTGCGCACATTCAGCACGAGTGCAAAGTGTATTCGCTATTTTATCTTCCAATTGCTTAAGGATTTCAGCTGAGGGTACTTCTGCCGTAGCTTGAACCGGAGAAAATAAAGATAGCGCCAATAAAAGAGTGGCAATGAAGGTTCCTCTTTTCTTTAGATTTTCAAGTAATTTTGCAAAGCCTAAAGATTTTAGAATTATTAAGACCAAGACTCCCAGTAAAAATATTCGCACTAATGTCAGAATTTTATTCAACTGCGGAGATAAAAGTATCAGTGATATTTTATGCTCTGGAGAAATCGGAGCGGAGAAATAAACATAGTAAGTGCGCCACTTCCATGAGGGCACAGCCGGACCTGATTGTAAGGACTTTGCTGAGTATGCTTGCTCATCTTCTTGAATCGCAACTTCAGAGAGATCAGTAGCGGTTCCTTCTCTTGATACTTGCGGAGCTAATTTTGATGTTCTTCCTATTTCATCATTAAAGGAAGAATTATATGAACTTGCAGAATTTCCGCTGCGATAGCTCTGACTAAAAAACATTGTAGGCACAATTACAAAAGACAAAAGCATTATCCCGGCAAATCCCAACACACAAAGTTTAAGAAAACCTCCGAGAAAACCTTTCATCTTGGAAATAGCATGCAGCAATACCAAGATTCCAAAAATCATCGCGGCAATAATCGGCCAATTAAAAATCGAACTATTAATAATTAATAGTATTTCTTGAATCGCGGTGCGATATCGTGTTCCGGCTTCTAATTGCGGATACAAAAATTGAGTGAATTGCAATTTTTCAAAAGTAAGCACTTCAAATAACCAAATACCAGTAGTAATGATTAATAGCCGGTTAAACATTTTTCCCCAATAAGTTGTTTTATCGGAGACTAAAAAACAAAGAGCGCTAAGTATTAGAACGTGAATAAACATTGTCTTCGGTGCAAGAAATTCATTTTGATTGAGAATAGTAACGGCAGCAACAATTAAAGCGGCCTTTTTCCCAAATATTTTAAAGGTGCTTAAAATAATTAGAATTGCAATAAAGATCTGCATCAAATCCCAACTGCTTGTCCAACTATTGTTTGAGTCTAATGCTCCGCTAACGTGAAACAGTTTCCAGGAAGGAGGAAGATTTATTTTAAGAGAGATATTATTGGCATCAAAATTCCAACCAACCGCTGAAAACGATCTTTTCTCAGCTATTCTGGAGACAGCTTTGACATTGATTAAGGAATTTCTTAATTCCACTCCTTTGGCTTGAGTTGCCGGATCAATTGTTACCAGCCTTTGCTTGTCGTCAACATCCACCCGCCCCAGCTCTGTTTCAGCAAGAGCATTGAGTCGAAAATCTCTTGAGGCAGTGCCAGATATTTGATCTACGGCAGTATATCCCTCTCCGCTCATATCTAACCAAATTTCCCGATTAATGGTTATTGTATTGGGAAGGGCATTTTGTTCTCCTCTGGCTATTTCTTTTAAAGAAATAGAAGTTCCCTCAGAAGGAATTGCTAAGATCGTGCCGTTTCTCCACTGATCAGGTAAATCAGAGAGATCCGCCGGAATAGACTTTCCTCCGGACACTTCAATAATCCTAAATGAAGAATTAGTTTCAATACTCCAGATTTCATCTTTCGGCCAAAGCTTATTGGGATTGCTCGCTAAGGTTATTGTTGTTACAGGCTGGGGCAGAATCGAGGTAATTACAATATCATATTCTCCTGGAGTAACTTGCACCGCCAGATCTCCTTCTGAGCTAAGATGATTGATTAACGGTGACTCAACTTTTACTGGCACTGAATTAAGAGGAAGCACTTTACCTAAGTTGATAGAACGAGCACCGCCGGCAACTTTAAGACGAATCAAAGTTGTAATTTCCAGAGGCAGATCATCCTTAATTAATCTTGTTACACTCAGAGACAGTGAATTAACAGTGCTTGTTTGATTTGGAGATTCAATCCAGAGCTGAGATTCTTTGCGCCGGAATTTTAGTGCAGTGTTTTCTCCAGTGGCAACATTCAACATGCCATATAAATCCGGAAGGGGCAGTTCATTGGGAGGCGAGTTCCAAAAAAAACTTCCTGAAATATTAAAACTACCTTTGGGAAGTTTGATAAATAATCCATCTTCTCGATGATCAATCGGCGCATCGATTGTTCCACCGCTTAGGGTTCTAATTAAAAGTTTTGCCGGTTGATGATTAGCACTTGATGGCAGTGGTAACCATGATTCTTTTAGAATCTCGACATTGACTTCAAATCGTCCTTCATTTTGTGAAATTGTATAAAAAGCTTCCCCAGGCCAGATGCATTCATAATTATTATTTGTCCGGGCACATTCCCATTCCGGATGAGAATCCTTGACCCAAGCTACCCAATCCTTAAGTGCTGCGGGAATTGCCGGCTCTTCTGCTTTTAAAAGTGGTATTTTGATTAAAAATAGACAGACAAAGAAAAGAAGTCCTAAGTAATTTTTCATTGCTCTCCCTTTTTCGCAGATCAAACTATATAAATAATTTAGTACATAAACAGAAGCAACGACAGGTGGTTCTGTCTTCACTTCTTTGCAACGACAGGTAGTTCTCTCTTACTATAACATTTTTCTAAGAATTTGACTGGAAAATATTATATTAGTTCGGTCATTCTTTTTGAAAGACGCTCTACTTCTTTTTAAGCCCAAACAATTTGATCATTCCCTCTCGACCTTCAATTTCGAATTTACCTAATTCTTCCAACTTTAAAATATTTTTTACATAATTTGCTGTTGTTGAACTTAAAATAAATTCTATTTTTTTCTTCGAAGCAATCTTTTCGATTTTAAAAGCAATATTCACCGTATCTCCTAAAACCGTATATTCCCGGGACGCCCCTCCCATCGGACCAATTATTGCTTCTCCGGTGTTAATTGCACAACGACAGCGCCAAGGTTGTTTGGCGTCGTATTGCCAGAATTTCTTTCCAAGAAGCGCCGTTTCTGAAATAATTTCTAAAGCAGCTTGAGCAGCCTTTTCAGCTTGAACTCTTGCCTGCTCCGCTCCGCTCTTCCAGAGCGCTAAGACACAATCCCCAATATATTTATCGACCTCACCGCCATGTTGCTGCACGATGGAAGAAACTTTTTTAAACCAAAGATCCAGCATCACCACCAGATCGACCGAAGGCAAACCTTGAGAAAGTTTGGAATAACCGCAAATATCTACAACCAGCACACTAACTGTTGAAGTAGTGATCTTTGATGCCTGAGTGCTATCAACTTCCAACTCATTGGAACCTTTTTTTAATAAACTGCGATCACGAAGTATTTCTACTTGAATCTTCAGCATGTCGATTACCACAATATCCCCGCTGCTGAGATCCACCGGACTATTTAATTTTCTGCCATTTAAAAAAGTGCCGTTCAAACTTGAAAGATCACTAAGAACAACGCCTGCTGAAGAAACACTAAACAAGGCATGATAACGAGATATTTCGCTGCTATCAAGAATCAAATCATTGCCCTGCGCTCTGCCTACTCTAAAAGTTTGATCTTCCAACAACTCCACCACTTTTTCGCCTTTGTCCTGTGGAAATTGAAAATGCAATCTGGCTATCGGCAACTTAGATTCTATATTTTCCCCATCAATTGTCACTATATCTTTCCCATTTTTTAAACACTTACAACCAATGCTGTCCTTTTGGAATATAGCTTTGCGGCAAAGAATTCTTGAAACAATCTTTATGATTGGCAAATAAATTAAAATAAATAATATGCCTTATCGCAGCAACTCCATCTTTCCAAGTAATTTTTTTTCCTTCCAAATAATTTCTAGGAAAATACGATACTGGCAATTCCTGCACTCGCAGTTTCAGTCGGGCGATTTTTGCCGTCACTTCCGGCTCAAAGCCAAAACGACTAGCTTCCAATTTTATATTTTTAATCACATCGCTTTTGAAAAATTTATAGCAGGTTTCCATATCACTCAGATACAAACCGCTTAATAAATTACTTAAAATTGTCAGCAGGCGATTTACTAAATAATGCACCGTGCGATGAACCTGCGGGGCAGTAGCCTTAAATCTAGATCCATAAACAACATCCGCTTTTCCCTCAATTAACGGCAACAGCAAAGTAGTAATATCGCTGGGGTCATATTCAAAATCGGCATCTTGAATTCCAATAATATCTCCACTTGCCTTCTCAATCCCAGTAACAAGCGCTGCACCCTTGCCACTATTGGTTTTTTGTTCAATTAAAATATGTTCCGATTTAAATTGATAATTTTTTAAAATTTCACGGGAACCGTCAGTTGAACAATCATCAACAAGAACCAATTCTTTTTCAATGGAGAATTTAATGCCATCAATCAATTCCAGGAATTTCTCCAAATGATCAACTTCATTAAATACCGGTATAACTAAACTTAATTTCAATTTTAAAATCCAATTATGATACTGCTAGGGCAGTAATTAAATATATTACAAAATACATATCAATTGCTGCCATGTTATAGTATGAGAATAAGCTAGCAAAGTATTAGATTCTCTAAAAGAAAGAAAGCTCAAAGCTTGTGTAACTTAATATACATTGTCACTTAATTATTTTTTGACATATAATTTGAAACCTATGAACAAAGTAGAAAAAAATTCTTATTTCATTATAAGTTTCATCATAATTGTTATCGGGTTCTCCGGTTTAAGCACCCCATTTTTAACTATTTTATTTTCTTACTTAGCCTTGAATTTACTTTCCAAACTTAGCAATAAAAAATGGCTGACAATTATTGTCTTTACGATGATTGTCCTGGGAATCTTATATGGCTTCGGTCATTTTGCAAAACATGCACTAAAAATATTACCGGGAATAATTTCCTCGGCAATTCCGGTAGTTTTAGAATTTACCAAAAAATATGAGTTAGATTTTATATTACCTTTTGACGATGCTAATAGTTTTAGAAGTGCGATGATTGATTTTGTTTCCGGGGAACTTGGTCTTTTTGCCAATTACGCTAAAGTTGCCACTAAAGAATTCGTCCTCTTAATAATCGGCTTGGTTATTGCTGCAAGTTTTTTTGCTAAAAAAGATTTGGATTTAGATAAGAATAAACATCCGATAAAAAACAATCTTTATTCCGCCTTATGTGAAGCATTAATCAAAAGATTTCAAACATTTTACCATTGCTTTGGCAATGTGATGGGGGCACAATTTATAATTTCCAGTATCAATACTTTCTCTACTTTTTTGTTTGTCTTTATTGTGGGCCTGCCTCATGCCATGGTGATTACAGTAATAACTTTTCTCTGCGGCATGCTGCCGATTGTCGGAAATTTGATTAGCAATTCGATAATTTTTTTAATAGCGGGAACTGTTTCCTTAAATATGGCAATTGGGGCCCTTGTTTATCTGATAGTAATTCATAAATTGGAATATTTTCTTAATAGTAAAATAATCGGTGAACGCATTAGAAACCCGATGTGGCTGACATTAATCGGCCTGGTAGTTGGCGAAAAACTAATTGGCATTCCCGGAATGATTCTTGCCCCTGTAATTCTCAACTATTTTAAGGTTGAAACTGCAAAAATAGAGAATAAATAAAATGCATTTTTCAGAAAGCAGTGTTTCAATTATTGCCATAATTATTGCTCTGGCCATTCTAGCTTTTGATGTTGGGTTCCTTCAAAAAAACAAAAAACGCGTTTCTGTTGCCGAGGCTCTTGCCTGGACAATTTTCTGGATCCTTTTTGCTTTTATTTTTAACATCATTGTTTACTATTATGTCGGGCATAAACAAGGAATCGAATTTTTAAGTGGTTATTTAGTAGAAAAATCCTTAAGTGTGGATAATCTTTTTGTCTTTTTACTAATCTTTACTTACTTTCAAGTTCCGGAAGCTTTTCAACATAAAGTTTTATTCTTAGGAATTCTCGGGGCAATATTTTTTAGAGGGATTTTAATTTACTTCGGAATTAGCTTAATCCAATCCTATCATTGGCTGACATATGTCTTAGGAGCGTTTTTAATTTTTACCGGCATTAAAACTTTCTCCAAAAACGACGAAGAAGTTTCATTGGACAACAACAAACTCTTAAAACTCCTCAAAAAAGTTTTACCAATTACCGACAGCTATGTCGGCGGTAAAATGATTGTCCGTCGAGGAAATAAATTCTTGGTTACCCCCTTGCTGGTAGTTTTACTGATGATTGAAGCAACAGACATCATTTTTGCTCTGGATTCAATTCCGGCAATTCTAGCCATCACCAGTGATCCCTTTGTACTGTATACCTCAAATCTTTTTGCAATTCTTGGACTGCGTTCGCTGTACTTTGTGCTTTCCGGAGTGATGCGTTCTTTTCAATACTTAAACTATGGAATATCGCTGGTACTGATCGTTGTCGGTGCAAAAATGACAGTTTCCTACTACTATGAAGTCCCTGAATTAATTTTGTTAGCCTTAATTGCGACAATTTTATCAGTTTCGATTCTAGCTTCTCTTTATATTAATAAAAAAAATGAAAACTCCAATGAAATTCCTCCTCAACAATAAATATCAAATACTTTTTTTCTTTTTTCTGCTTGTTTCCGATTCTTTTGCTCAGGACAGAATCCAAATCTTAGATCGTTCACTTTCTTCCGTAAGATTTCATTCCAATTCTCTTTTGAAAGCCTCAGGGAAATTCACTTCTTATAATGGACAACTTTTAATGAACCGCATCAGCAAAAAAATTGAGGAAGTCAGATTAACCCTCAATGCTTCCAAAATCGAACTGGATCCCAGCGACAACCCGATGCAAATTCTAACTGTTACTGAATTAATGAAAAGTCTACCCAATTCCACATTAAACTTTGTGAGCAAAGAAATCATTTCTCTAGAAAAAAACACTTATCGTGTTTTGGGATCAATTAGCAGAGGAACGCAAAAATGGAATGTAAATTTCCAGGTTAAATTAAGCCCCAGTAAAAATTATAAACAAACCGAATTCATTTTCAAAAATGAAGCAAAACTCCCCCCAGACGCCCAAAAC
>CAYOOT010000095.1:0-8897 GCA_964405665.1 uncultured Bdellovibrionales bacterium
TGATTTCTGATTTCTGATTTCTGATTTCTGATTTCTGATTTCTGATTTCTGATTTTCTATTCCGCTTTTACAGCATCCTGAGCATAAATATATCCCCGCTTACCATTTCTAGATTCCAGTTCCAACCACCGGCCCATTTCCGACACAACATGAATCGAAGTATCGGGATTAAGTCGGGAAATTGTGCTGGCGACAATTGATGGAGCGGAGAAAACATTTGTCGGAGCTATTGTTCGATAAAGAATTGTTTCTGGATATTGATTGACCTCATAAGATTTAAGCGGCGCACCATTAAGATCTACGGCTTTGCCAGCATGACCAGAAGGATCTAGTGTGGGATCAACAGTGCGTGGAGGACCGTAACTTCTTCCACTTTTGCCTATTCGGAAATCTGGAGAAGTTGTTGCCGGTTGTTGATCAAGATTTTCTACTTTCATTTTTTCCATCTTCTGAGATTCGAGAGAAGGGTTTTTTGCTGAGAGAGTTGGTTCTGTAACAGGTTCTGGCGGTGTTAAAGGAACTACTTCTTGATCAGAAGAAGTTTTTTTCAAAGCCAGCGATTCTTTCGAGGTCAAAGCTGCTTGATCTACTTCTGGTGAACTTGAAAGTTGGTCTAAATCTTTTTTCCCATTTTCGCTAGCTTGATTGATTGATTTTAGTCTTTCGCTTACTTTGTCCAAGGAAGAATTGCTTATATTTTTTTCTAATACAGCAATTTTTATTTCAGGAATCTCGGCTTGTGAATTGCTGGGGAATTGGAAATTAATTGCCGATAGAAAGGAATAATTTTTAGAATCTTCTTTGTTAATTAATTCATTTATTTGGGGCCAGCTAAAATAAACAAGGGCAATGATGGAAACAACAACAAATAATTTTTGGATCAAATTACTGGAATTTTCCTTTTCCCTAATAATCGGACCGGAAGTCCGAAAGTCCAAGTTGATTTTATCGAAGGGTTCTGCTGTTTCTTTTTCCAAGGAACTTTGAATCAGCACCGTCTTCTCTTGCTTAAAAGGAATGTTTTTTTGCGCGGTTAATTTTTGCTCTAATTTTGTAACGTATTCTTTTGCTTCTCGGCGATTTATATTTTTTTCTATTTCTTCTTCTAAAATCTGAATAAAAAATTTATTGAGAAGTAGTAAATTTTTAGTACTAAATTCAGAACAGTTTTGAGCGAGCGTGAAAGCTTTTTCGATAATACTCAAAGCAAGACGGAGTTGATTTTTCTCGCTAAGTTTTTCTGTAGCCAGAAGCAAAGTGCTAATCATTAAATCTTTATTTTTAAATGAATTATTTTCTTTTATTTCTAGTAAGGGTGAGCTTAGAGCTACTAGGGGAAGCTGATTTAATTCCAGATGACAAATTGTCCACCAGAGTTTTTTTTCAAATTGCTCATTAATATCACAGGAGGTTATTCTTTCTAACTCTGCTTCTATAATATCAACAGCTTCTTGAAAATTATTTTGTGCATATTGTTCTTTCCAAAGGCAATGATCGGAGGCTTTTGCCATTTGCTCTGAGTAATAATTTTTTAATTCTTTTATGAATTCTTTTGCCATTTAGGGGTTCATTGGAAGATTTAATCGCCACATTAATATTATTACGGTTAATTCATGAAAATATGCAAATAATATTAGTTTTATTGATAAAATGGAGATCCTCCTATGCTAAGGCTTCCCCTTGGCCACAAGACTACCGAGCACAGGTCGGAGGCTATATAATAATGTTTTTAGCTAGTTGCGTAAATATAAAGGATGTAATGATATCTCTTCAATATGGGGTCAATTGGCAACAGTTTATTAATAAGCAGCTTTTTGCTCGAAGGCATTCTTGCCGGGATGTTTTTTATTTGGGCAAGTTTCAAAGATTTCAAGATTATTCTTTGGCCGAACCAAAATGAGATTTTATTTGGTATCTTTCTTTGCCTGCCTCTTTTTTTAATTAACTATCTTCTTTTTGGACCGCTTAGTCATAAAATACCCGCTTTAAAAATGTGCTATGAATTTAAAGATAAAGTTGTTCGACCGCTTGCAGAATCCCTTAATTACAAAAGCAGTCTTTTTATTGCTGCATGTGCGGCAATAGGAGAAGAGTTGTTCTTTCGTGGTTTTATCCAAACGGAATTAGGCATTCTTAGTGCTTCCTTACTTTTTTCTCTTCTTCATTTTGGACCTGCTGCTAAACGTTATGCCTTGATTGCCTTTCTCTACTTTTTAATAGGGATATATTTTGGAGTGATTGTTCGGCTTTATAGCAGTCTTTGGATTGCAATAATTACGCATGCCTTCTATGATTATATCGCCTTAATTTATATGAAGTACATTTATGTTTCACCGGAGAAGATAGTGAAGGATAATTCTAGTAGTTTTATTAACGGAGTAAGGCCTGTTTAAAATCATACTTAAGAAATTAGCTCCTTATGTAGATAATCATACATCAGAATATCAAGAGCAGATTTGAATTGTCACTCTTAAAAAAGCTGGCGGTAAATACAATTTTGTTCTATCATTTTATTTCACTCGTTATGTTTTAAAGAAGGTTTTGTGAGTCAAAATTTAGAACTTACATTTGTCTTAAAATCGTCTCAAAAAAAATTTCAAAACTTAAATAAAATCTCCTCTGGAATGATCGTTCTTGTTTTTTTCTTCATCAATCTTGCAGTGGTCAAAGCTCAAGATTCTACTACCACGCCGCTGTTTAGTAATAATGCGGTTGCTAAAGCAAATCAGAAATTTAAAGAAAATCGTAAAAGAAAGGTTTCAAATCTCAGTTTCAAAGAAAATTCTTCAAGTGATCGGATATCGGAAGCCTTCACCTTAGATTCCGTTTCCGATATAGTTCAAGATAATTTTGGTGAAACAAATTTTTTTACACAATATAATACACCATTTTATTTGCATTATGTTAATGATTTTGTTCATTCTAACGAAATTGATGAATTCATTAATAGTTCTGCTGCGGAAAAACTATTCCTTTATCAGACCATGTCCACAGCTGTGAATTTACTTAAAACTTCCGCCTTGGAACCTTTATATCGACAATGTGTTAATAATCTGCAAACTCTTAGAAATTATACTTCTGTGAAATTCGATCAAGATGGCAAAGGAAATTTAGGAGTAGTTTCTCCAGGAAAAACTCACGAAGACCCGCTCTTTGAATTAAAACTTCATGTCAGTGCGAATAATGGAATTGAGCCGAGATTGGAAGTTGGTAAGCATTTACTTTTTCGTTATGATGTCTTTAACCAAAACAGCTTAATGGAATTCCGCTGTAATTTCTAATCAGAATAATTAAAACGTAGGGGCACCCATAAAGGGCGACCCGCCCATCGAATGGGTGCCCTACATTCAATACATCCTAAAAAAGTTGCAATCCATTTCTAATTTCTAGTAGACTGCCACTCCTTAACAACAAGGATAAATCTATGAAATTGAAACTAGCACAAATAGCCTTAACTCTAATTTTAGTATTGGGACAAGGTTGTAAGCATGAACAAAAAAGCAATCCTTCTTTAACACCAACTAAAACTATAGATTTTTCGAAAACAGTGGTTGCAAGAATTCCTCAAAATTCCCTGGGATTTTATTATTCAAACTTAACGACAAAAGCTTATCAAAAGTATCAAGCTACTGCTTATGCAAATTTAAATGCCAAAAGTCAGGGTTCTTTAATTTCAATGTTTAATACCAAAGATAGTAATTCTTCTGCGTATGTGAAATTAATGGAATTATTCTCTAAGAACAATCCGCTGACAGAAATTGTGGGTTACATTGATCAGAATACTAATACAAAGCAATTATATTTTGGTGGAATCGCTTTGTTTAAAGAAGATTCTATCTTGAATAATTTTATCGAAGATCTGAAAAAAGCTGATCCCAATATGAGCACTGCTACTTTTTCTCAAGGCACTGGATATAATTTAAAAATACAAATTGAAAAAGAAAAAAATCCCTTTGGAATAACCGATTTTTATTTATTTGCTAAAGATAAATATCTTTACTTTGCAACAGCACAGGAAAAAGTTGAAGAAGTTTTAACTAACAGTAATCAAGCGCTCCCGTTGGTTTTATCCAATAAGTATTTTAAGGATTCTGTTGGCAAATTACCGACTGAAGAAGAAAATATGGTCTTGGGTTTTGTTGATGCAGAAAGATTTTTAGATGTTATTTCCATATTACCTAGCTTTCAAAAAGATAAACATGGTCTGATGCTTGAAGCCTTAAGGAAACAATTTGCTGCTTTATTGTTTTCTTATAGCTATACGGACAACCTAGTTTGGCAGATGAAATTGTTAACAAAGGAAGGAGCGCAACCTAGTGAGTTTATCCAGGAAGATAGTAATTCCGAAATTGGTGAATTACTTAATTTTGTTCCAGAGTCTCCAATGATTTTTATTTCATTAAACGGAAAATTACTGAAATCTTTTAAAGATTCGGCTTTGAAAAATATTGACACTGATCAGGCAAAAATTCAGGAAGAGCTGGTTCTTTTAGATAACATTAATCGCTTGGGCTTGGTTCTTAATCCGGCTAGTTCCGGACCTACAATGTTTCCTGTACCTGAGATTCTGCTGCTCTTGGAAACTAAAGATACAAAAGGTCTTGAAGAAAGTATTCAAAAATCAAGCAGTTCTTCCGTTAAAAATTCTCAAATTCCGATTTCTCCTTGGACAGAGAAAAAAATAGATAACTTAAGCGTTAAAACCTTAGCTTCTCCATTTGGTTTGGGAATTTATATGACAAGCTTAAGCGACAAGATCGTAGCAGTAACTTCAACTGAATCACAACTCGCTTTATTGATTGCTAATCGCAAGAACAAAAAAACTCTCTTTGATCCTTTGCTTGATCAAAATAAGGATGCAAAAGATATTTTTTATACTGATAAAAACGTTTTTAGTTTTTATTTAAATTATCCTAAAGTTGCCGATTTACTTTCTTCGTTGGAAGGAATGATGAAGATGTATGCCCCCCAACAAGAAGGGAAAGCTAATAATCAGAATTTGCAACAAGAGTATATTGCAAACTTAAAAACACTCGGCATTACTGTGGCTAAAGCTACTGTTTCCAAAGAAGCAATAGATGTTAAAAGTACAATAATTTTTTCTCCAGCCGGTAAATAAATCTGAGAAATTGGGATTATTTTGCAAAATAAAAAATTATTCTGGAACCCAAAATTCAAAAAAGCATCTTAATTAATGAGCATTAAGTACATTGGTTTAATGTTTTATGAAGAAGGTTGATTATTAATCTTTTAATTAGGTTGATTATGGATAGGGTTACAAAAATACATGAAATTTCTCTTAGAATAGATCATTTACAACAAGCTGGAGATTGGATCGCTAGAACTTTAGTTAATACTGATGGAGCATGCTCACAAACTGGTTCTTTAATTAGTGTTCTTGCAGAAGATGTTCGGCAACGTTTGTTGGAACTGGTTACTGAATTGGAAACAGAAGTCTTTATAAAAAATCGCGAAACCTATAACTAGTTAAAAATACTAGATTTTTGTTAAGTAAGATTCTATAGTAAAAACCAATGCTTACGTCTATTTAGAAGTATAATTATCCTTAATTCTGATTTGTTTATAAGTTTAACAAAGAATTTTGGATACTATGGCTGTAGGATTAAATACCGTTGAAGAATTTGGTTTAGGTAATATTGCCTACAAGCAAGTTGTTTTAAAAACAACTATCAATCCACAAGTTTTAAATCTAGCAAAATGCCTTGTAATACTTCAAATTTTTGATGGAATCTTAACGTCAATCGGTATTAGTAGATTTGGCAGTGATATAGAGGGCAATCCATTTTTACGAAATTTGATTGAAAATTTTGGTCATATTCCTGTGCTGGCCAGTATTAAAATAATAGCAGTTTTTTTTGTATTTGTTTTAGCAGTCAATTCTAAATATGTCCCTTGGATTTCTTCTGCCTTAAGAGCTATTTGCTATATGTATTTTTTTACCGCGATAGTTCCTTGGATATACATTTTATTTGTTAATGTATAATTAAGATCATATCAACATATCTTGACTTCTTATAAAAAACTGAATAAATATTAAACCTTAAAAACTAAGGTTTTTTGTGTTTTATATCAATTTAGGAGTAATACCAATGAAAAAGTTTAAAAAATTATTTTTAGCTACAGTAATGACTCTAGGATTGTCCACATTATTCAACTCCGCTGCTTTTGCTGATGATTCTGTTTCTCCCTGGAAATATTGGATTGGTGGTGGTGCGATATTTATGGAGCATAAGGATGCCAATGAAGTTGGGCAACTTTATGAAGTTCGAGGGAGCTATGACCACAACGATCGTTTTACTACTGAATTGGGCGTTCGTGGTGCACCTTTTTTAGAAGGAAATGATTATAATGCTCCTGATGAGCGCGAAGGAACTTATCAAGGTAGAAATTCTCCCGGAGAAAACTGGTTTGCTGGAATGGATTTAGTAGAACTTTATCATTTAAATGATGATCAAGCCAAAACTTGGGATCCTTTTGTTTCTATTATTGGCGGTCTGGATGTTTTAGGAAAACGCCGAGAAGGAAACAATTTTAATTTTTATGGTGGTCCTGGTTTAGGTACGGCTTATTGGTTTAATAAAGACTTTGCTTTAAGAGCTGACTATAATTTTTTAATGGTTGGAGATGGTTTAGCAGATGTAAATCATGAAGCAATGGTTTTTGCTTTCTACCGTTTTGGCGGCGATGAAACCGCTACTAGTGGAGAACAAAATGCTGGTGATGCAACAGAAAATTTAGGTGCAACTACTACTAGCGGATTGTCACCAGTATATTTTGATTTTGATAAATCAGTGATTAAACCTGATGCTCAAAAGACACTGCAAGACAATGCTGCTTGGATGAAAAGTAATGCTAGTTCAAAAGTTTCTTTGGAAGGACATTGTGATGAAAGAGGAACAAATGAATATAACATGGCTTTAGGTGCACGTCGTGCTAAAGCTGCTTATGATTATTTGAGAACACTTGGTGTTGATAAAGACCAAATGAACACAAATTCTTTTGGTGAAGAATTTCCTGCGGATCCAGGACATAATGAAGAAGCCTGGAGAAAAAACAGAAGAGTGGAATCTGTAGTTCAACATTAGAACTTTAGAGAAACTCTAAGACTAAAAAAGGGTGGGGAAACGTAATGGTTTTCCCACCCTTTTTTATTTGTTTATTTGTCCAAATCTTTCAATTCTCCCCTTTTTTGCACATTCGACTAAATTCTAGTACTATACTATCTGCAGTGTGCAAAAAAGGGGAGAATGTACATGAGAATCACTCAATGGGGAGAATACGGTATACACATTACCTTTTATCTTGCCTGGCAAATGGCCGAGGGCCAAAAGGTTGTGGGTGCAGCAGATATTGCTCGAGCATTAAGACTTGATATTCAATATGCTCAACAAATTTTACAAAAATTGCGTAAAGGCCAAATTGTAGAAAGTATAAGAGGGGCTCAAGGAGGATATAGTTTGTCCAGGGCAGCTTCCGATATTACTTTGCATGATGTTTTGTTAGCTACGGAAGGAGAAACTTTTGAAATCATTTGTGATAGTAAACCTTTAAACTCCGATTGTAGTGCCCCTTTTAATACCTGTAGCTTGAAACCAATCTGGAGAGATTTAAAGGAACATGTCGATAGTTTTTTTAGGAAATATACTATCGAAACATTACTACAAGTCTCTCTTGATAAAAACGCACCAGCTTTTATTGATAACCTAGTGCAAATTAAACAAGGAAAGACGGGTTAGGATTTGCTTTTATATTAGATTAACTTAGTGGACTAAAGGGCACGTTGCCCTTTAGTCCGCTTATTAATTATATTTTATTTTAACAGGGAAAGAGAAATTAAATTGATAAAAGATTTCATAATTACCTGGCTCAAGGCTTCCTGGGAAGTACTCAGTATGGCCAGTCCTTGGCTGCTTTTTGGTTTTTTTCTTGCAGGTCTAATTAAAGTTTTTCTTCCGACAAGCTTTATTACCAAACATTTAAAAGAAAAGGGGATGAGGTCAGTTTTGAAAGCTTCTGCTATCGGAGTTCCACTGCCACTTTGTTCCTGTAGCGTGATTCCAGTAGCAGTATCATTGCGCAAGGCTGGTGCCAGTAGAGCTGCTGTCGGGAGTTTCTTGGTGAGCACTCCGGAAATTGGTGTAGACTCTTTTATCTTAAGTTATGCAATGCTGGGTCAAGCTATGGCCTTGATGAGAATGATAGCTGCTTTTTTTTCGGCATTTCTTGTGGGTTTGTTAATCGATTTATTTGCTAATGTGCCCGTAGTAGATGCTGATCAAGGTGATGAAACATGTGCTCATGATAAAAAAAGATCTTGCTGTGAAAAAGAAGAAAATCAATCATCTAGTAAACCAAAACCTTTTGCTAATTCTTTGTGCTATGCTTTTGTGGATTTAGTCGATGATATCGCCATTTCTTTAATTGTAGGATTTTTGGCAGCAGGACTAATTAGTATTTTAATTCCTAATGATTATAATTTAGGAACTAACCTTAGTTTTTTTCAACAATTGATCATTATTTTACTAATTTCCATTCCCTTATATGTTTGTGCCTCTTCCTCAACGCCAATTGCCGCGATGCTCTTAGTTAAAGGAATGAGCGCCGGAGTAGTTTTGGTTTTTTTGCTGGTGGGACCGGCAACAAATTTGGCAACAGTCCTGGTGGTAATCAAAGAACTTGGTAAGAAAGCTTTTTGTTTTTATATTTTTGGAATTAGTTTTGTTGCTATAGTTTTTGCGATTTTAATTGATAAATTTCTAGTTGTAGATTTAAGTAACTTAAGCAGTATTGCAAACATGGAACATCATCATGAAACTTTTTCTACGCTATTTTCTTACTTAATGGCTTTTCTTCTTTTGCAAGCGGTTGTTTCGCAG
>CAYOOT010000096.1:0-8783 GCA_964405665.1 uncultured Bdellovibrionales bacterium
ATGAACTTGAATGGTTTTATTTTAAGTACTTTTTATCTTTAAATCTATTTGATCAAGCTCGTATACCTTGGACATGTCATATTGCTGAAGCAACTGGGTGCGAATGGTATTAGCAGCTTGTCTATCTAAAAAAGAAACTGGCTCGGGATTGGGAGCAGAAGTTTTGAGATATAATTCTTGTTCCTGCGCCGCATCTCGAATTTCGGTAGAAATTATTTTTTGCTCGGCTAAAAGCTCTAAATAATCGTCGGTAAAAGCATTTAATATTTTAACATCAACAAGCAAATAACTAGAAGGCCGCCGATGAGAAAGAAATAAACTAAGCACCTGTTTAAAGGCTAAAGCATAAATTTTTATTTTTTCCGGTGTGTTGTAAGAAGCAGGGTCATTTAGAATATTAAAAATTTCTTGAGGGTTTACTCCGTACCAGGCCCAAAGACCGTCTCCTAAACCATTTACCTCACCGTATCCGGTAAGCGCCGAAAGCGGCACCGTATTGATATAGTCCAAGACAATTTTTTTTCTGGCTGCAAAAGTATTGCGTCCCCCCAAATAAGCACGAAAGCTTCCTGTTAGCATTTGCTGAAATTTATCTTTGGCATTTTTTGTTCTCCCTTCGGAGGAATGACGATATTTTTCAATCTGCGTAGCCAAAGTGCTGCCTCCCGGAGCTGAAATATCAGGATAAATTACTTGCATGGCCTTTTCAATAATCGCCTTAGTAAAACGATCCCATTCTACGGCAGGATTTTTATAAGGGTGAATCGGATCTAAAATTTCTCTATTTTCAATAAAAAGAAGTGTGTCCACCATAATTTTAGGAATTTCTTCAAAAGAATTAATAATTCTCTCCGGCCTTCGTGCTTGATAAATAGTTTGTTGATTACAATCAAAAATCTCAATTCCGGAAACGCTTTTTTCAGAATAAATAGGATAGACACCCCACTTTCTTATGAGTTTCTCCTGAAATTCTGAAATCTCGGCTTGAGCTGAGATCTGATAATTGTTTCGTTTAAGACTTTCTACTAGATGTGGAATTTTTACATAACCAAGCCGTAAATCGTAGGGCCCGATTTCCGGAAAATAAATTCGATTACTACTGCCTTCTTTTAAAGAAAATTTCAGGTCAGAAGCATGGCCGGAAAAAAATCTCGATTGCAAAACTGAAGTTTTAGTCTCAAGAAAAATAAAACCTAAAAGAAAAAAAACAAGCAAGAAAAATATCTTAAAAAATCCTTTTAGAATTTTATACCTTCCTGGCTTCATTGAACTTTCGACTGGTTACTGGATTAATGATTATACAATTTAATGATGCAATAACCTATCGAAATTATTCATAGTTATATTGAAAGAGACTGTAAATTAAACTGCGTAATTAATTAGAATTTCAGTATACTTCATTAAAAGCATAATACGTACGGAGCGCGGACTTTAGTCCGCTTAATACCAAACTTTTATTCTGCTATATTAAAATATTTGGAAATAAGCGGACTAAAGTCCGCGCTCCGTACGTATATTGGAAATTACACAGTTTAGTTGAAATCCCCTAACTTTTTGCACTTAATTTATCTCTATCTTTTGGCTGATCCGCTCTTTTATCCGGTATTGGCCTTTTTACCTCTCTTACGGCCAGACAATTATAAAGAATATTTTTATCAACAATTATAAAAATCCAGCGACCGACCATGCGGTATTTTGCCATTTGCACCCGATGGCGACTAATATAAGGAAGTATTTCCCGCTCATCCATAAAACGGGCATTAATAAAAATTCCCACAAAACGATCAATTACCTGGGCAACACTAAAGCGGTTATTTAACTTGTCTCTTAAATTTCTTGACCGGCTGATTTGATAAAGAAACATGTCAAAGGCTCGACGATGAATGTGCATCGACATTCCTTTAGCCCAAACTTTTCCCAGGCAAGCCTTTTTTGGTCTTTCCGGATCAAATCTTCCGATATGTCGCATTTCCGCTCGAGGAGAAAAAGTTAATACCTCCCGATCGATAAATCTGCTTAAGCCCCTTCCTTTGATACTATAGCAACTAAGAAGTTTATTTCCCTCGATAACAAAAACAACTCCCTTGGATCTAAAGTATTTAACATTCCTCTTATCAATAAAAGCATCGGGAACAAGCATCTGTTCATTAAGTGGCACTTCCTGAATTCTTTCTAAAAACTTAGTAAGTGGAGCTAAAGAATATCGCAATGCTCTGCTAACCTCTGGGAAGTCTCGATTAAACCATTTGGAGCTCTTAATTACATTTGAAAATTCAATTAAAAATTTCTCATCAGCTTCAAATTTTCTATTTTTTGCACTAATTTCAAAAATTAATCCTTGATGAGTTGTCATTCTGGCAATAACTTTTTCCATCTGGAAAAAGTAAGGGTCTTTGGGATGCACGCATTTAACCGGATCAAGTAAATTTCCTTGATAAAACTTAATCTTAAGCTTCTGTGGTTCAGCGACTTCGCCTTGCAATAAAAAACCAGGAATACATTTATTGCCATCAAGTAAATAGTAAAGTTTTAATTCGTTTTCTCCAAACAACCTTCTCCAGCATTTTTCTCCGCTTCTTTCACTCTGCGATACTTCCTGAATCCATTTTTGATAAACTTGAACTATCTTTTCCACAAAGCCCTCGCCCACAAATACCCCGAGCTTAGTTATACGAAGATTATTCTCCACTTCATGTGAAGGAATCAACTTCGGCACTTGTTCTAAAAAACTAATTATTCCGGAATCGGCAGACATAAACTTCTCTCTTTAATTGTTAGAGCACGAACGTCCTCGTTGGACCGCGGACGTCCTCGTCCGCAACCTGGATTGTATTGTAGACAGAATTCTCAAGGCTAAGCGATCGCTAGACTTTGAGAATTCCATCTTAGCTACGTTTCAGGTTGCGGACGGGAACGTCCGCGCTCCACAAAGCCTTTCTAAATTCTTTGTTTAGATTCGCAATAAACTTAACACTAATTTCCTTAGGACAAACCGCTTCGCATTCGTATTGATTAGTACAACAACCAAAACCTTCTTGATCCATGGCTTCCACCATTTTGAGCACACGTTCTTTTCGCTCCACCTGACCTTGAGGAAGATTGGCCAAATGAGCAACTTTTGCCGCAACAAAAAGCATCGCCGAACTATTTTTACAAGAAGCAACACATGCTCCGCAACCGATACACTGTGCAGCATCCATGGCCGTATCGGCAGCAACTTTTGAAATTAAAGTAGCATTAGCATCTGGAGAACCACCTGTGTTCACTGAGCAAAAACCACCAGCTTGAATAATTCTGTCAAAAGCGCTGCGATCAACAATTAAATCTTTGATAATCGGAAAAGCCTTTGCTCTCCAAGGCTCAATTGTAATTTGCTCGCCATCACTAAAGCGCCGCATATGCAATTGACAAGTTGTTGTGGCCTTTTGTGGTCCATGTGCCGTTCCGTTAATTACCAAACAACAGGTCCCACAAATTCCTTCTAAACAATCAAACTCGAAAGCAACTGGGTCCTCGCCTTTTTCTTGCAACTGCACATTTAGTAAATTCATCATTTCAATAAATGACATATGCGAACTGACATCGCGCACGTTATAAGTTTTAAATCCACCCGCTTCATTAGGACCTTTTTGTCGCCAGACATTTAGAACTAAATTCATTTATAGCTCCTTTCTACTAGATGAACATTCTCAAAAACCAATGGTTCTTGATGCAATGTTGGTCGCTTTTCCACGCCATTGTATTCCCAGGCACTGACAAAACAAAAGTTCTGATCATCTCTTTTTGCTTCGCCTTCTGCGGTTTGACTTTCTTCTCTAAAATGCCCGCCGCAGGATTCAGTCCTGGTTAAAGCATCAAAACACAATAATTCTGCAAACTCTAAAAAGTCGGCCACTCTTCCTGCTTCTTCCAAACCTTGATTTAATTCTTGAGCACTGCCAAAAATTTTCACATTTTTCCAAAATTCTTCTCTGATTTGAGGAATTTTTTCCAAAGCATATTTCAATCCTTTTTCATTACGACCCATTCCACAATTGTCCCACATCAATTTCCCCAGTTCTCTGTGAAAAGAGGCGACAGTGCGTTTGCCATTTAGAGACATGAATTTGGCAATTCGGGCATTCACTTCGTCCGTTGTCGCTTTTACTTCTATTTGAGAAGAATCCACTTTTTCAAACTTGTTGGAGGCAAAGTAATTGCCAATGGTGTATGGCAAAACAAAATAGCCATCAGCCAAACCTTGCATTAGAGCACTTGCTCCTAAACGATTGGCCCCGTGATCGGAAAAATTTGCTTCTCCAGTTACAAAAAGCCCTGGTAGGTTACTCATCAAGTTATAATCCACCCAGAGTCCGCCCATTGTATAATGCGGTGCCGGATAAATTCGCATCGGAACTTGATAAGGATTTTCTGCGGTGATCTGCTGATACATATCCAGCAGATTTCCGTAACGACCGCGAACAACATCTTCACCCAGTCTTTTAATCGCATCACGAAAATCCAGATAAACTCCGTTACCCCCCTCGCCCACACCAAATCCTTCATCACAAATTTCTTTAGCGCTTCTTGAAGCGATATCTCTTGGCGCGAGGTTGCCAAAACTTGGATATTTTCTTTCCAGATAATAATCTCTTTCATTCTCAGGAATAGAATTAGGAGATCGCTTATCTCCTTTTTGTTTAGGAACCCAGATTCGTCCGTCATTGCGCAGCGATTCAGACATCAAAGTTAATTTCGCCTGATAATCACCGCTAGCGGGAATGCAAGTCGGATGAATTTGGGTGTAACAAGGGTTAGCAAATAAAGCACCGCGTTTATAAGCGCGATATGTTGCAGTAACATTGCAACCTTTAGCATTTGTAGAAAGATAAAAAACATTGGCATAGCCTCCGGTTGCTAGTACCACAGCATCAGCCAAATGTGATTCCACTTTTCCTGTAACTAAATCTCTAGAAACTATTCCTCTTACTCGACTATTGATTACAATTAAATCCAACATTTCAGTGCGGGGATGCATTTGCACATTTCCTAAACCGATTTGTCTACTTAGAGCCGAGTAAGCACCGAGCAATAATTGTTGTCCGGTTTGTCCACGAGCATAGAATGTTCTTGAGACCTGAGCCCCACCAAAGGATCTATTACTTAACGTGCCGCCATATTCTCGGGCAAAAGGAACTCCCTGAGCCACACATTGATCAATAATATTGACACTGACTTCTGCCAAACGGTAAACATTTGCTTCTCGCGCCCGGAAATCTCCACCCTTGATCGTGTCATAGAAAAGTCGATAAACACTATCGCCGTCATTCTGATAATTTTTTGCCGCATTAATTCCCCCTTGAGCGGCTATACTATGGGCTCTCCTGGGAGAATCCTGAAAACAAAAACACTGCACCTGATAACCTAGTTCCGCTAGTGTTGCCCCGGCAGAAGATCCGGCAAGGCCCGTTCCGACAACTATCACTTTATATTTTCTTTTATTTGCTGGGTTAACTAATTTTGATTCGAATTTATGTTTGGTCCATTTCTCAGCAAGAGGACCAGATGGAATTTTTGCATCAAGTTTCATAATTTCAAACCTATTTATTTTGCAACAGCAAGTATTCCTAACTGCACGGAGAGAGGAATAATCATATAGCCAACAGCAATACCGTAGCCGATAATTTTGCTCAAACTTTCCATTCGTCGACTGTAATAACTATGATAAAATCCCAAGGTCCGGCAAGCGCTAGCAAGAGCATGTCTTAAATGAAAACCCAGTGCCAACATTGCCAGGCAATAACCCAATGTATAATAAATATTTTTAAAACCACTTACTACCATCAGATAAATATCTTCTCTGCCGGAGGAATCCAAAATTTCATGATACTGCGGTTGTAAAACTCCAAAAGTAAAATGCAGTAAATGAATAATCACAAAACAAAGAATCACCATCCCGGTTTCAAACATATATAAAGAAGCGGCGGTGGCTTGCACAGTATTCTGAACTTGATATTTTTCCGGACGAGCCTGAGTGTTACTTTTTCTCAAGCTAAAAGCAAAAACAATATGCGTAATAAAAATGAGCAATAAAATAATTCGCGCCGGCCAAATAAGTTTGGCATTTTCTTCCAATAATTCGGCATAAGCATTGATTGCCTCAGCACCAAGAAAAATTTGCAAATTTCCCAATAAATGTAAAACCACAAAGCCTAGTAAAGCAATGCCTGTTAAGGCCATTATTATTTTCTTGCCAATTGAACTTGAATTTAATGTAGAAAAAGGGGAGGCTTTGGTCTTTTCTTCAGTCATTTTATGCTATTTCAAATGAGAATTTATGATGCAGCCCTAGATATATGAAAACTTTAAAAATGTTGCAAATTATTCTCCCTACAATTGGCTACTTTGTTTAAATCTTGTAGGGGCGCCCTTTATGGGTGCCCGTAATACCATTATCTTTGGGGATACCGGGCCGGCATAAAACCTGCCCCTACTTTTTCATAAAATCAACAAGCACGCTATTCATGATGTTATTTATGTCTTCAGGACTATTATTTAGAGGATTTTTTCCTAAAGCACTTCTGATCATCTGATCTAGTTGGAGCTGCTGCTCTGGAGTTAAGTCTTTGGTGTATTCATGTTGTAGTTGAAGAATCATCAAATCTTTCATCCCGGCAATCATTGCTTCCGGGCTTTGAGATTTTAAATTAGGTAGGGCTTGAGATTTAGCATCGGCTACACTATTATTCTCCAGTTTATTTTGGTTCAATCGTTGTGGTTCAAGATGTTTCTGATTAAGACCATCTGCCAAAACAGTTTGGGAAATAAAAAGAAAAGACAAAAGATAAATAGAAAAAAACTTTTTCATATTTTTCAAATTCTACATTTTAATAGAATTTGTCACAAGTTTTTTTCTAGAATGAGTTTTCACTTTGAAGATTTATTATTGATTAACTAATTTTGCAGGTATAGCGTTGTTTGTATGTTAACTGAGAAAAAACTAAGTCAGTTCAAAGAAAAACCGGCTGTTGTTTTACTCTCCGGGGGATTAGATTCCACAACCGTACTTGCTCTTGCTACTAATAAAAATTTTAAAATTTATGCGATGAGTTTTGATTATGGGCAGAAAAATCGCTTTGAGTTAGAAAAAGCTGCTGCTATCGCCAAAAAATATGATGTTGTCGAACATCGGATTGTACATATAGATTTACGTGCTTTTGGCGGATCTTCTTTAACTTCAGATATTGCCGTAGAAAAAAATAGGTCAATGGAACAAATTGGCAAGGGAGTGCCGATGACTTATGTTCCGGCAAGAAATACAATTTTTTTGTCTTATGCCTTAGGTTGGTCGGAAGTAATTGGCGCCTCAGATATTTTTATCGGCGTTAATATCATGGATAACAGTGGTTATCCTGATTGTCGGATTGAGTTTATCGAAGCTTTTTCTAAACTGGCAAACCTAGCCACAAAAGCAGCGACTGAATATAATCAAAAAATAAATGTTCATGCGCCACTCCAATTCATGACCAAAGCAGAAATTATCAATCTGGGAATCACCTTAGGAGTGGACTACTCGATGACCAATACTTGTTATGATCCTTCCCTTTTAGGTCAGGCGTGTGGAAAATGCGATGCTTGTATTCTTAGAAAAAAGGGATTTGAAGAGTTGGGTTTGGAAGATCCGATTGCTTACGTTAAATAATTATCAGTTCTCATCAAAATCTTATTAAAAAACCAAAATCAATGCAAAAAACTATTTGATCGCAGAAAAAACTCTGCTATATACCATAGAAAGATTTTATCCTTTATTAATTATCTATTGGAGAAACCAATCATGTCTATAAAGAAAATTATACTCCCCCTACTTTTGCTCACCACTATTTTTAGTAATCAAGCAAAAGCAGAAGATAGTCCTTTATCGTTTGATTTGTGTACAGCTTTTTCTACTGATTATATGTTTCGCGGGCAGGATTTATATGATGGAACTTCTATTCAACCATATGGCAATTTAATTTATGACACTGGCTACGGCAAGCTAACAGGATCCCTTTGGATGCATCTTTCTGCCGAAGGAGACAGACAAGCAGAAAAATTTACTGAGATGGATGAAACAATTTTTTATTCAGTAAATTTAAGCGACGAAGTGGGTGTTAAGCTTGGACATATTTGGTACACCTACCCAGATGACAATGATGATATCAATGATACCAATGAATTGTTTGTTGGAGTTTCCTTAAATGATAGCGAACTAAGTCCTTTTCCTTTAAATCCAAGCCTGACTGTCTATAAGGACTACCGTGCAACAGAATATTGGTATTATGAACTGGGCTTTAGCCATGAAGTAGAATGTAAATGTCTAGGAGATGGATTTAAATTTACTCCTTTTGCTACTTTCGGTTTTGCCTCTAATGCAGAAAAAGTTTACAGCGATGATGGCCTAGAGCATGTCAATGTCGGTTCATCTTTTCCGGTGAAGTTAGGAGACATGACTATAATTCCAACTGCCAGTTATAATTTCAAAGTAGATGATAATACTTCAAATGAGTTTTGGTTTATTACTCACTTTATGTTTAGTTTGTAAGACTGTAGGGGCACCCATTCGATGGGCGCGTCGCCCTTTATGGGTGCCCGGAATTCCAAAAAACATTGGTCAACCGGGCACCCATAAAGGCTGACTATTACCCACAAGTATAAATTTTCTTGTTCTCAGTCTCAGCCTTCATCTCAGCCTCTGTCTTGGTCTTGGTCATGGTCATGGTCAATAATCTAAGTTCTCTTTTCTATAGTCATATAGAAGAAACTTT
>CAYOOT010000097.1:0-8776 GCA_964405665.1 uncultured Bdellovibrionales bacterium
TTTCTGATTTCTGATTTCTGATTTCTGATTTCTGATTTCTGATTTCTGATTTCTATGAACACTCCTGCACATAATCAGATTGCATCCTCATAGTATAAAAACTAACCAGCGGTATCCGATATTCAATATCCTGAAATTCTCCTGTTTTTTCCATTTTGGCTGTAACAGCGGCAAGATTATCAATGGTCTCTCCGTGATCTCCTTCCCCGGCAATTACCTTTTTATAAAGATAATAAAGCATGCGATTTACCATAGGGATAACTAATTGATATTGATGAACTACGCGAACAGTAAGAATTGCCTTCTTAGCATCCACAGGATCATCAAAAGTAACAACTTCATCGCAAGCTAAATTGTTTTTGTTGAGAATTTCAACTCGAGTAATTGGTTTTCCTGATTCTGTTAAATTAGGATCATTATCTGTATCTTTTGCAGAAAGATAATTTTGATAATAGCCTTTTAAATTATCAGCTCTGCCATGACTGGGAAAAGTGGAAAGCAAGGAAAGTCTCGCTGCTTCTTGCATTTTGTTTTTATCTGCGCCATGAACAATCGCCGCCCGTGCTGCATTATATGCAGCGTAATGGACCATGGAATAAGCATTTAAAACTAAGGCCAATTGGATTACGCCAAGAATAGTAAAAATCAAAGTAATTGCAATTAAGGTAAATTCGACAATTGCTTGGCCCTGATTATTTTTTATTTTCTGATAATAGTTCATTGGAATCTTGTTTATTCCTTTTAAACTTTTTATATATAAAGTATATAAGTAATCCAAGCAGAGTTGCAAAGAGGATTACATAATGAATCTGATTGATCATATATTTAATAACATCAGGAGAAAGTTGTTCTCCCAAGAAGTAACCAAACCCAATTACAAGAGATACACTAATCAGGGCCGCGAAGGCATCAGCCACTAAAAATTCAAAATAAGGAATACCTAATGCTCCAGCGGTAATAAAGGTTGCAGTTCTAAGTGGGAACAGATGTCTACCAAGTAGAATATAAACTAGCCTTTTTTTTCGAAGACCATCTCTGATTGTATTAATTTTTTCCAGATTAACTTTTGGCAATAATGGTGATTTAATACCGGCATTAACCAGTTTTTTACCAAATAAAAATCCAATAAAATAAATTATCTGATCGGCGATAACAACGCCAAAGTATGAGGTAAGATAAATTCCTCTGATACTAACCACCCCCTGAGAGGCAACTACCCCTGCTAAGACTAAAGGCAAGTCCTCAGGAATCGGAAAACCCAAGCCTCCTAATATTAAAGCAACAAAAATACTAATATGAGTATTAATGCCGTTGCCTTTAGAAAGCCAATCGAAAAGATATCCTTCCACAACGAAAACCTAAAAACTTAGTCAACAGCAATATTTCTATTTAAAACTGCAACTTGTTGAGTTGTTAATAAATTCTGCGGAATGAAATCTCCATTAGTGTCTTGAACCGGTTGGAGAAACATCAAATTAGCAGCTAGCGAATCGTTATTTATACAATCATCTTCATTAGAGCAAGTTGGAGTATCGGAAAGCGGATCAACATCATCAACAGTTCCTGAAGTTATTTCCACAGGATGAAAGAGACCAAGATAATGTCCAGTTTCGTGGGCCATACTCTCCCCAAGCAGTCTTAGCTCCAGAGAGTTATAAACTCCATCAGATCCAGCTCCAGTTAGGATACTAATTACTAAAGCACTTCTTACGGAAGGAAACGAGGGACAGGGAACTCCTCCGGCAATTCCAAAAACTGAATTTTCTTCTCCCGCAATATCTCCGGCAATAAAAAGGTTCACTGCGGGAGAACTTGCCGAATTTCCGGCCGATTCATAAAGAGTAGAACCAGTGAAGGGGTCAGGTAAAAGATCAGGACCACTAATGTCAAATTGTTGAATACTAAGAGTTAGCCCGGCATTGCTATAAATCCTTCTAAACTCCGCAAAAGCAGAATCTATTGCGTTTTTAGAGGCAGCACTTTGTCCCACTGAGCCAACATAGAAAACATTTACTTTAAGAGTTCCAGAACCGAAATCATTATCTGCACGAGAATGAATTTTCAAAGCAACATTCGTTCCACTAATTGGACTACCGCCATTTTCATTATTAGCCACTGTGATTCTGGCAGTAAAAGTTCGAGAAGTATCAATGTTGGGATCCAAACTCCGGGATGGCACATTGGCATTATTAATATCATTAATAAATTCCGAGGCAAAACTAAGTGGCAATCCACCTGGAGTTAAGTAATTAACTCCGGCACTGTCTTGTAATTGATCAAATCTAAGAAATTTTCCTGAGTTAGTAGCATCAATTGCAAATTTTGTTGCAGTTGAGGGAAGGCTAAAATTTACAGAAACTGAGCCATTGGAATCGGTAGTTAGTGTTCTGGAATCTTCCGTTATATTCGTATCGGTGCTACCTCCGCCATCACCGCCACCATCACCACTTCCATCCCCAGCGGCGCAGCCGGAAAAAATTAAAGTAACCAAAGAGGATATTAAAAAAAATCTTCTAAATTTATTTTGCGAGAATAACATAGCAATCTCCTGCCACAATTTTGTAATTTTAGAAAGAATATAAATATAATATTGCTTAAGCAAGAAAATAATCCTTCCTTTTCGATTTAATCAAGCAAGATTCACTTATTCTACGGGAGCAAAACCGCGGCGAATTGTATTTTCTGTAATTACCCGAGGAATGACGAATTGTAAGAGATAGTCAGGACCTCCGGCCTTAGAACCAACTCCGGACATTCTTGCTCCACCAAAAGGCTGACGATTGACAACTGCACCGGTGCAACCCCTGTTGATATACAAATTACCCATTTTGAATTTTTGTTTTGCCAAAGCAATATTTTTTGGACTTCTGGAATAAATTCCACCGGTAAGGGCATATTCAGTAGAATTTGCTAAATCAATTGCTTCTTCTAAAGTTTTTACATTAACTACGGCAAGCACCGGACCAAAAACTTCTTGAAAAAGCAGATTATGATTTTTTGGAATATCAGTAAAAATTGTTGGATTAATAAAATAACCTTTTTCATTTATTTCTGTTACAGTTACTCCGCCTTCAACTAAGAGATTGCAGTCTTTTTTGGCGTTTTCGATTGTCGATTGAATACGTTTAAAAGCTTCTTGATCAATTACCGGACCGACAAAAGTTGCAGAGTTGCTGGCAGGACCGATGATTATTGATTTCGTGGCTTCTTTTAATCGTTCTAAGAAACGTTGATAATTACTGCCCACCACAATCGCTCGGGAACAAGCGCTGCATTTTTGTCCTTGAAAACCGAAAGCGGAATAAATAATTCCTTTGATTGCTTCATCTAAATCGGCATCTTCATCGATAATAATCGCATTTTTACCGCCCATTTCAGTAATTACTCTTTTTACGTGAAATGCAGTAGGAGAGCTTTCTGCCCCTTGTTTGATTAGTTGCAAGCCAACGCTTTTAGAGCCGGTAAAAACCACTGTAGTAACAGCGGGATGTTTGACTAAGTCCGGTCCTATTTCTTCGCCGATTCCCGGAAGGAACGCTGCAGCTGTTCCTGGTAACCCTGCTTCAAGTAAAATATCAAAAAGTTCTCTGGCGATTAAAGAAGTTTGTTCTGCTGGCTTTAAAATCGCACAATTTCCAGTTACCAAAGCGGCAGCAAACATTCCACAAGGAATGGCTAAAGGAAAATTCCAAGGACTAATTACCAGACAAATTCCCCGGGCTTCATACTGATAAGAATTTAGTTCTCCCGGAATATTTACTTGCTGAGTTGTGTTGAATAATTTTAAGGCTTGATGGGCATAATAATTTAAAAAATCAATCGCTTCTACTACATCAGCGTCAGCTTCTGCCCAAGGTTTTCCAGCTTCCAGAATAATTATCGCAGAAAGCTCGACTCTTTTCTTCTCCATGATTGCTGCAGCATTAAATAGTATTTCAGAGCGATCTTGAGCAGAAGTAGCGCTCCAAATAGGGAAATACTGATTCAAAACAGCTACTGTTTTGATGGCAGTTTCTTTATTGCAAAGTTCAATTTCCGCTAGTTTTAATTCCGGATTTTCCGGGGAAAGCGAAAATATCTTTTCTGCTGAAGAAATTTCTTTGCCTTCAATAATTGGCTTAACTGAAAAAGGCTCGTGCTTTGTTTTTTCAATCAATGCAGCAATGGCCTTTTGAAATTTTTCTCGTTCTTCTTGAATGCTAAAGTCTGTGGGCGCAATATTAGTAAATTTTTCTCTCATCTTATTCTCTAAATGGTTTCTGCCATTATCATTTGCATTAAATAACGGTTTATTTAAAAGGTTTCCGGGATTTTTATTTTCATGAAATCCTTGTCTTAAAAAGCCTTCATTGGAGGTGTTTTCCAAAAGTCTGCGCACTAAATATCCCATTCCGGGAATCAGCTCGCCAACGGGGGCATATTCTCGCACTAGAAATCCTTGATCGGAAAAAGCGCCGGCAACCTTAGCCGCCATACCATAGAGAGCTTGTATTTCAAAATTAGTTGCTGGAACCCCGAGCTTTTCAGCGGCTTTAATTGCATGACAAAGAGAGCGAATATTATGCGAAGCAAATGCCGGAAAAAGATAATTGTGATTTTTTAATAACTCGATTGTTAATAATTCATAATTGGCGTCAGTAGATTCTTTATATTCCCAAACAGGAACTTCCAAATGTTGTTGCTTTGCTAAGATAGTTTCTGTATCCCAATAAGCTCCTTTAACTAAGCGGATAGCCACAGGGGTGCCGCGGGATTTTGACCAAGAAATTAAATCTTTAATATCTTCAGCTGTTCTTCTTAAATAAGCTTGTAAAACCAAACCGCAACGATCATAGTTTTTAAATTCTTCGGAAGAAAAAAGTTCTTTAAAAGTTTCGATGGTAACAGAAGTAAGAGGAGTATCTTCCATATCGACATAAATAAAGCCACCGGCTTTTTTAACCTCTGAAGCAATTTCTCCCAATCTTAATGATAAAGTTTTTTTTGTTTGAGAAAAATTTAATGCTTTGCTTTGAGAATAAAGAGCAGAAAGTTTCACTGAGATATTTAAGGCTGTTTTTTCTCCAAAGTGATTTTTAACTAGAGGAGCGCTTTCTTCCCACTGAGGCAGTTCTTTTGCCAAAGTGGAAACTAATTCCAAGTATCTTTTCTGATAATGAATTGATTCCTCTTCACTGACAGTGGCTTCTCCCAAAAGATCCACTGTAAAAGCATGTCCATGTCTTCTTATTTTTTTTAAAGATTTTAAAGCCGATTGCGGTGTGGCGCCGACAATGAATTGTTTCGCTACGAAACTGATTTGTTTTTTAATGGCGGCAGCGGCAAGTTTCGCGGGGAGTGATTGAGAGTTGATATTAAGAGCTTTCTGTAAGACCACTGGAAGTTGTTTTGTTACGTCTGATAAATATTCTTGGGCATGTGCAACTACGGAAGAAGATTCTTGTAAACTGGGTAAAACATCGACAAAACGAAACAGACTGGTTTTTAAATCTTCATTTTTCATTCCCAAATTTAAGAATAAATCCGTGTAAAACTGGGTGTTTAAAAAGGAAGATTTGGTATTTTTTAGTTGATTAAATATTTCGAGACCAAAAATTTGGATCTCTTTTTCTAAAATTTCCGCTGATTCAATCATTTAAATGCTTTAAAATATTTAGCTTGGCAAAAATAAGACGATGGAGTAAAAATACATAATAATTCCTTTAAATTAAAGAAAAATCTAACGCAATGTTTTTTAGAAGAACGAGCCTTTTTGTTATAGTTTTTGATTCGGTTGCTACTATCCATTTCGTAGTGGGAATCATTATCATGCTTTTAGGGGAATATACAAAAATTTTTTGCAGACTTTGTCTTTACCATGGCGGAATTGAATTTATCTTCAAATATCTAGATTACCCAATATATTCATTGATAGAAAAATATTTGCCGAACTCACAAATGCAATATTATCCCTACATGAAAGGCATTTTTGTTTTAGCAATTTCTTCTGCTATTTATGGAATTATTGCTTATTTTATTGTGAGCTTTACTAAATCGCTGTTTGAAAAGGATTAGTTTTGGAGTGTGCCGGTTTTCGGATCCGAATTTGATATAGTTGATCGTCCTTAGTTACCATTTCATGATCCATGCTTCCTTTGGTAACACCTAGTTTGGAATTAGCCTTTAATGTTTTCCAGAGGTCTTCCGTTTTTATTTTTTGATTTAAAGTATCTTGATAGAGGTTGTATATTGTTATTACTTCTTCCGCGGTTTCTTCCAAGAGATCAAGTCGAAATTTATTTACTCCAAGATCTGTAAGACCAGTTAAGTATTCTGCCGCACTTTGTGCGACTCCGTTAAATACAGTATTGCGGCAATTAAAATCCACTTTTACCGGATGCTGATAACCTTTGCGATCTTGAATACTCACAGAATGCGTTTCACAAGGCCGGCCGCAGTTGGAGGAATCCGTGCCGGAACTGAGAAATCTGCAAAAAACACAATGCTCCATATGAAACATCGGCATGTACTGATGAGCGGTGATTTCAAAGTCTTGCGGATTGCATTGAGAGAGCATACTTAAGAGCTGCTCATAGTTTAAATCATAGCTCGGAGTTAGTAATTCCAAACCATTTTTAAGCAATAGTTTTGCAGTGATATCGTTGGAGACATTAAAAGAAAAATCAGCAATCAATTTTAGGTCCGGTCTTTCTTTGGTAATGACATGCCAGCTAGCGAGGTTTCTTACTAAAATTCCATCGGGTTCAGAATTAAAAAGTTTTCTTATGCCAGCAGCTTCTTGAGGTTTAATGATTCTAAGAGTTGCCGGGTAATATTTAATGTTAGAATTGTTAATTAGTTTTCTGGCAAGCGGTTGATGTCGGATATCTTCAAAATCTGTGTAGATTCTTTTTACGTTAAGAGAAACGGCTGCTTCTACTTGAGCAAGTGTGCGGCAGAGAATGGAGATTTCATTTGTTTGTTGTGTGTCAGAATGTTGCTGCATTTTTTGACCAAGCTTGTCGCTGTCAGAGTTTGCTCCGAATGATCCGGTGTTTATGTCGTTGCGAGGGAGTGAAACGACCGAAGCAATCTCACCGTTGCCAAAATCCTTGTCTCTAATATCTTTTAAAGTAATATCATTAACAACCCTTCCTCTGCCAATCTCCTTTCTTTTCCCAAGTAACTCCTCTACAACCTGCCTTCTCAAGCCATTAAGTCTAGAAAGCGGCACCATTGGCCCATCCACAATCTCCGCACTTAATTCTTCCAAATAAAAAGGACTATCTCCCAATCTTCCTAATTGTTCTTCCAAAACTTCCTTGGTCACAGGGCGTTTTTGAGCTTTCTCCAAAATTAAATCATCCGTACATTCAGCAGAAAAACCTTCGGCATCAATTGCCTTAACCCAAAGACATTTTCCAACTTCTGCTCTAACCTCCAATCTCAATGCTCGATGAAATCGAATATTTTCTCCCTGAAAGCTTTCTTGTAAGTTCGCTTCGATATGCGGATCTTTAGTTTTCCAGATTTTATTGCCAACTCTGATTTGTGAAAATTTATACTCACTTAAATTAAATTCCAGTTCCAAAACTTTTTCTTTAATTTTTTCCACATCAGGATCAAAAACTTTGATATTTTTTCCTTTTTCCACAAGATAAAATATTTTTCCACCAATATCCCTATCGGGATGACCCGAATCGAAAACAACTCCATCTCCAACATGAAGTGGACCGCATATCCTAGCAACAACTGCTTGATCTGTTATCTTAATTACTTCTCCTAAGAATGTTCCTCTTTTTGTGGGGAATCTTCCTTCGACAACCTTTTGGTGATCCAGATCATGAATATATCCTCCGGTAAAACCTCGGCTAAAACTGTTTTCCAGTTTTCTTAAATATTTTTTCTCTAAAACAAAAGGCTCATTTTCTTTTGCATTAAAAAAAGTATCCACCACATGGCGATAAGTTTGCACCGTTGCTGCAACATATTCTGGAGTTTTTAATCGTCCCTCAATTTTCAAACTGACAATACCGATTTTTATTAATTCAGAGATATCATCATAAGCAGCCAAGTCTTTGGGAGAAAGAAGATAACTAATATCTCCTAAATCTTTTTTTATACCATCAACAATGAGATCGTAGGGCAGGCGACAAGCCTGAGCGCATTCTCCTCTGTTAGCACTTCTTCCACCAAGTGACTCACTAGTTAAACATTGTCCGCTATAGGCAACACAAAGTGCTCCGTGCACAAAAACTTCTATTTCTTTTGAGGTTTCAGCTAAAAATTTTGATAATTCTTTTTTGCTAAGTTCTCTTGCAGTAACTACTCGTTCTAATTTCAGTCCTAGTTTTTCTGCGCCAAGAATTGATTCTGCGCTAGTTAAAGTCATTTGTGTGGAAGCATGAATCGGCAGTTCCGGAGCAATCTTATTGGCCAAGTAAGCAAGTCCCAAATCTTGAACCAGAATTGCATCCACTCCGGCATTAGAGCAGGCTTTTAATAAATCTATTGCCTGTTCCAGTTCTTCATTAAAGATCAAAGTGTTTGTTGTGAGATAACCTTTTACACCGCGCGAGTGTAAGTAAGACATCGTTTCTGGAAGTTCTTCCAACGAAAAATTATCAGCCCGCAGTCGGGCATTAAAAGCCTGCACCCCAAAATAAACAGCATCTGCGCCATTTTCCACAGCGGCATGCATCATTTCTTTATTGCCAGCTGGGGCAAGTATTTCGGGGCGTGTGTATTGGGGTTTCATGAGGGCGGGATATTATCAGGTATTTAGTGCTTTTTCAAG
>CAYOOT010000098.1:0-8701 GCA_964405665.1 uncultured Bdellovibrionales bacterium
CCTTTAATTCCGCCGCATTCATTTTCAATAAATTCTAAAATAGGATAACCAAGATCCACTTCATAAACTCCTGGTTTATTAATGTGTCCAGAAGCGCTAAATAATTTTGTTCCGGGAGATTTTTGTGTGCCAATAGCGGCATAAGCGGCAGCTCCATTTTCAATAATCCAAGGAACTACGGCCAAAGTTTCTGTATTGTTTACAATTGTTGGCGAAGAATATAATCCAGAAACGGCAGGAAATGGAGGTTTAATTCGCGGTTGTCCTTTATTGCCTTCTAAAGATTCAATCAGACCGGTTTCCTCTCCACAAATATAAGCCCCAGCACCGCGATGCACTACCATATCCAAGGAATAATTTGTTCCAAAAATATTTTTCCCCAAATATCCTTTTTCGTAGCATTCATTAATTGCATTTTGCATTCTTTCAACGGGATAGGTGTATTCTCCACGAATATAAATGCAGGCCCAATTACTTCCCAAGGCCCAGGCAGAAATCATTGTGCCTTCAATGCAAAGATGCGGATCTTTTTCCATCAAAGCTCGGTCTTTAAATGTTCCGGGCTCACTTTCATCAGCATTATTTAAAAGATAAATCGGCTTTCCTAAATTCTTGGGAACAAAACCCCATTTCACTCCGGTAGGAAAACCCGCTCCACCGCGGCCTCTTAGTCCGGAAGCTTTGACTTCGGCAATGATAGTCGCCGGATCCATTTTCAAAGCTTTACGCATTGCTTGATATCCGCCACGTTTTTCATAAGCCTTAAGTTGATACTGATCTTCTTGGCTTAAATTCGTAGTTAAAATTTGATGGTGTTTTTTTGCCATTTTTACCAGACCTGACTCCTTGGCATATCGGGAAGACCTTTGCCTAATTCATCCTTGATTGTAGAGAATCTCAAATCAGGCAATTCTTTTTCTATCTTATCCATTAATTGTCCAAGCTTTTCGGCAGTTAGATTTTCAAAAAAAACATCGTTTAACTGCAACATCGGAGCAGTTCCGCAACTGCCCAAACATTCCACTTCTTCATAGCTCCAAAGTCCATCTGCCGTAACTTCCGAAGCTTTTACTTTCAGTCTTTCTTTAACATAAGAGGTTAATCCCCGGGCCCCGCAAACCATACAACTTAAGGTGCGACAAATCTGAATATGATATTTGCCTACAGGCTTTTTGTAATACATCGTATAAAAGCTGGCCACTTCTTTTACTTGTGCTGGAGGAATATTGATTTTCGCTGCAACCCAATCAATTGCCTCGGGAGTAATCCAACCTAGCTCTTCTTGAGCAATATATAAGGCAGGCATGACAGCTGATTTGGCATGCGGATAACGCTTGATTATTTCTTGTACCTTTTTTTCAGCGGCGTCAGATAATTTCATTGTACTCAAATCCATACTCCTTTTCTATACCAAACGGGCAGGCACAAGACCTGCCCCTACATTCAATTTGTCTAGCGATCGCATTCTCCTCCAATCATGTTCATCATTCCAAAAATCGGAACAACGTCGGCAATAGTATGTCCTTCAATCAGTGGTCCCACAATTCCCATCGCAATAAAGCATGGCGGTCGGACTCGCACTCGATAAGGTTTGCCGGTCCCATCAGAAACAACATAAAAACCAAGTTCTCCGTTTCCGCCTTCACAAGGAAAATAAACTTCCCCGGCAGGAGGTTGAACTCCGTTAAAAACTACCTCAAATTGGGAAATCATTCCTTCAATTGAATCATAAACTTCATCTTTCGGTGGCATAATAATATGGGGGTCATCAATATTAATTGCTCCTTCAGGAATTTTCTTTAAAGCTTGTTCCACAATACGCATTGATTGATAGATTTCCAGCAAGCGAACATTGAATCTGTCAAAATTATCGCCTTTAGTTCCCAACGGAATATCAAAATCAAATTTTTCATAGCCGCTATAAGGAAAAACTTTGCGCACATCGTAATTTACTCCGCTGGCTCTAAGCAGCGGCCCGGTTAAACCATAGCCTACCGCTTCTTCAGGAGAAATTATCCCAACACCACACATCCGATCGGCAAAAATCCTGTTTTTAGAAAGTAAGGCATCGGCGTCATCAAGGTGTTTTTTTATTTTCTCAAAACGCATTAAAACTTCTTCTTTAAAGCCAGGAGGTAAGTCATCTCTCAAGCCGCCAACACGAACGTAGGAAATAGTTAAGCGTGCTCCGGTTACCATCTCAATCAATTCATAAAGATATTCCCGAGCCTGCATCAAATAAAGCATTACCGTAAATGCGCCCAATTCCATTGATGCCGCACCAACACAAGTAATGTGATCACACATTCTGGAAAGCTCGGAAACAATTACTCGAATATATTCACATCGTTCAGGAACCTTAATGCCAAAAAGTTTTTCAATGGCCAAACAATAACCAACGTTATTGATGACCGGAGAAACATAATTTAAGCGATCGGTATAAGGAACAACTTGATTATAATCTACGGTTTCACATTGCTTTTCAAAACCTCGATGTAAATAACCAACATCTACATCGCAACGTTCAATTCTTTCACCATCTAATTCCACGACCAGTCTTACCGTGCCATGAGTTGCCGGATGTGCCGGTCCCATATTAAGCACCATGGTCTTACTATGTAGGGGATCATCAAGTTCCTGAGGCTGCCAGTTATTTTTAACTTCCGCCATGAGTCTCCTTTAAAACTTGATTAATGCTTTTAAATCTATTTTTCGCAGATCTTGTGGGTAAACTTACCAGTTGTTCGCGCCTCATATCTTTTGCTGTATTATGCAGTTCCGGAATTCTCAGAGGAACTCGCGGTTGCTTTTTCAAAATCGGATAATCTTTTCGAAGAGGATGTCCCTCAAATTCATCGTACATTAGAATTCTTCTTAAGTCCCCGTGACCTTTAAAATTAATTCCATACATATCCCAAACTTCTCTCTCTAAGAAATTTGCTGCCGGCCAAAGTGAGAGCAAGGAATCCACTTCAGGATTCTTTTCGTCAACTTTAATTTTAATACAAAGTCTGTGTCCATGACTTAAACTTAATAATTGATAAATTACATCAAATCTCGGCTCTCTTCGATCAAGCCAATCAACCGCAGTAACATCAATCAACATATTAAAAGAAAATAGTGGATCAACTTTAAGAATTTTAAATACCCCAAGAGCTTCCGCTACTGTCACTTCATAACTAAGGCCATATTCCCACCAAGCATGATTAGTTAAAGGCTTAACTTTTGTAGAGAAAGTCTGCTCTATATTTACTCTTAATTTCTTTTGGACTTCCGGCTCCTCTTTGATTCTGTTCTCAATTTGTTCTTGTTGAATTTTTCTATTTTTCATTTAATTCCAAATCGTTATCTGGGCATCCATTGTGGTGCCCGAACTACAGCAAACGAACTTCGTTCACAGGCAAAACGGGCAGGCATAAAACCTGCCCCTACCTATCCTGCATTATGCCATTTATCAAGGACTTGTTATTAACGGCAAGTTATGTTTTTATATTTTACTTAAATTTACGCAATAATATTTTTTATTAAGCCTGCAATTATTTTATTTTATGCCTTCGTTTGATGTTGTTTCCCGAATTGACATGCAAGAAGTTGATAATGCGTTAAATCAAGCTAAAAAAGAAATTGGCACTCGCTATGATTTCAGAGGAACTAAGTGCGAAATAGAATTTAAAGATGAAAAAATTATCCTTCATGCTGACGATAAATTAAAACTCTCGGCAATGACAGAAATTTTAAATCAAAAAATGGTCAAGCGCGGCGTAGGAGTTCGTTCCTTAGATTACAAAGAAGTGGAATCAGCTAGCGGAGGAACACTTCGACAAAATATTGAGCTTAAACAAGGCATTTCTACAGATGATGCAAAAAAAATAAGCAAATTAATTAAAGATAAAAATCTCAAAAAAGTCAGCGCTCAAATTCAAGGAGATCAGGTTCGAGTAAATGGTCCGAAAAGAGATGACTTGCAAGCAGTGATTGCCATACTTAAAGCAGAAGTTGATTTGGAATTGCAGTTTGTGAATTTTAAGGATTAGTTCTCCCCTTTTTCGCACATCAAACTATAAGTAGTACTAGAATATATACAGCGTGCGAAAAAGGGGAGAATAGTACTAATTCCCCACCTTAACCCAAAGCTGATCATTCATATAAAAAGTAAACAACTTTGTTCCTTCATCGACATAGATTTTTACTGCAACTTTATGATTTGTTTTATCTTCTGTCGCATTAATTACTGCAAATCCTTTAAAACTATCCGGAGGAAATTGTGGAAGTTCTAAATATTTCCCTTTCAAATAACTATTATCCAAAACCAGTTCATATAGCTCTTCAGTAAGCTTATTTAAAGCATAAGATTGGAGGCCCGGAACTTCAAAAGTAACGGCAGGAAGACGGGTGTTTTCTGTGATTTGAAAAAATATCGACTTAAGTTCTGCATTAGATTTATTAGCCTCCTCTTTTTTCAGAATAGCCATCGGAGCAGTAACGGTTGTTGTTGTCAGCTCCTGTTTTAACAAAACAGGAATTGTTGTACTAGTGCTAGAACTGCTGGTGGTAGTTGTCTGAATTATTTTCAAAGTTGTAGACGTGGTGCTGCTAGTTGTTGAAGTTGAAGTTGTTTTGGGAGTTACCGTAACTTGAGGGCGACTTTCCTTTTCTTCTTCCTCCACAAGGTCTTCATCTTCAGAATCGTCAGAAAACTCCTCTTCTTCTTTTTTTGATTCCTTGATCTTTTTTTGTGTCGAGGATTTATCGGCAAAAACAAATTCTAGAGATACCGCATTTGTTTTCTGATCTTTTATTATTTGATATTCAGGAAAATTATCGTCCTTAATATCAATTACAAATCTCGTTTTATCAGCATGAGCTCCGATCCTTAACGAAGAGATAAATGCACTGGAAACATTCATAGTTTTAGATGATTTTGAAGGAAATTCCGGCAAATCCAAGACTAGACGGTAAGGATCTTTTAATTCTAAAATTTCTGGTTCGGATATTTGTTTAGTTTTGGACAGAGAAATTAGGCTCAAACGAAAAATTCCATCGGTTTCAGAGCTTAATTGCACTTCTAGGTCATTAGATTTAAAATTTAGCAGGGGCTCGGCCTTTGCAATATTTGCAATAAGTAGCAAAAAAAAGAAGAGCTTGATAACTTTAATTAAATAATTACACATAGATTACCGATTGAACTCCTTAGATCGAACTTGAGCAAATACAGGAAGCATTATACTCATCAGCCCCTGAACTTACCAGAGAATTTTGACTTGCTCCGCAAGAATCTCCTTAGTATCCTGTATGGACTCCAAATATAAGTCTCGTGAAGAAAATATTTGTGAACTGCGACTTTGTCAAATAAATGGTAACCATCAGATGTCCTTATGATTTTATGAAAAAAATTGAGTTTTTAATTAAATTTTTACTGCTACTGTTAGTATTTACCGCTTGTCCAATAATAGTCCGGGCACAAAGCGTTTATAATCCCTTTGAAATAAAATACGATAAATACTCTCAGGGCCGAATTGCTTTTAGTTATATAGATGAAGAAAACAAAGATATTTATGTTCTTGATTTTGGTACAAAAACCGTAAAACCATTAATCACTTCTCCCGGCACTGACGAAGCACCTTCCTGGTCAAGAGATGGTCAGAAAATAGTTTTCCAATCAGATTTATCGGGAGATAAAGAAATTTATAGTGCCAATTCCAATGGCTCAGGCTTGGTTCAACTAACCCATTCTCCCGGAGCTGATGAAAATCCCAGTTTTTCTCCTGATGGTAAAAAAATAGTTTTTCAAAGCTCACGAAGAGATCCCTCAGGAGCTGAATTATATCTGATGAATGTTGATGGCAGTGAACAAACTCCAGTTTTTTCTCAGACACTGGAACCAAAAATAAAATCGGTAACTCCCAAGTTCTCCCCTCGTGGCGATGAACTTTTGTTTGTAAGCAATGCAACGTGGCCCGGTTGGGATTTAGTTATTTATAATATGGAAACAAAAAATAAAGTCTCTTTAACTGAAGGCTTAGGTTCTTTTATCCGACCAAGTTGGAAAGGAGACGGATCCGCGTATGCTTTTTCTTATCGTGCCGGAAAATCAACAGATATTTGGCTGGCAAAAAAAGGCAGCACAACTCCAGAAAACATTATTAAGAAAGAAGGTCAAAGCATGGATCCTTGCTGGCACGATCAAGATGAAAATATATTTTTTGTCAGCGAGGGAACTCCAGGCAAAGAGGATTTTAAACTTTTTATTTATGAAAAAAAGATCGATCCTAACAATAATAGCAAGCCCACAATATCGATTTCTCCCGTTTTACTAAGCAAAGGAAATGTCAGACATCCCGCTTGGACCCCCTTCCCTGCCTTGGAAAACATAGTTAAAAAGTTAAAGGAAGAAAACACAAAATAAATGGGTCTTTCTAAAAACAATATCAGCAAAAAAAACGATATTTTTTTCTTTAGTATTTTTTTTCTGATTGCTTTAATTGCTTCCTATTTGCGAGTTTTTCAAATTGAAACCCGCCCCCTACATAGCGATGAAGCGGTTAATTTTCTTTTTGTCGAACAAACAAACAGTTCCGGTTATTATCCCTATTCCCATGAGAACTATCATGGTCCTTTATTTTTTTACATTGTAACCGGCTTGGTTAATCAGTTCGGCGATAGTATTTTTGCCTTAAGAGCAGCTGCAATATTTGCAGGAATTTTTTGTCTTGTTTCTTTATTTGGTTTTATTCCAACAGCGCGGAAAAGTTTTATTTTATTTTCTGCCGCTCTTGTCGCTTTTTCTCCAAGCTTAATATTTTTTTCTCGCTACGCCATTCATGAAACCCAATTGGTGCTAGCTACTTTAATTTTTGCTTTAAGTATTTATAATTGGCATCTTTTGCGAAAACCGTTTTGGCTTTACCTTGCCGGATTGAGTTTGTGTTTAATGATGGTTACCAAAGAAACTTTTATTATCAGTGCATTTGCTCTTTTCTGCAGCTTTTTACTCTTGGGTGATTATAAAAATGTTTTAAAAGATCTTTTACAGCAAAAAATCCATTTATTTTTTAGCGCGCTAATCACAATTTTTCTAACGGCTTATATCTATTCCGCTGGTTTTAAATGGTATCCAGGCTTACTAGAATTTTTCCAAGCATTCCCCCAATGGTTTGCCCGAAATCATACCGATACCGGCCATCAAAAACCTTTTATTTATTATTTAAAGGGAGTTATTTTAGAAAGCGAAATAGCGATTCCTTTTATTCTCAGCATAGCAATTATTTTATATATAATCTTGTTTTCCATATCTCTAGTTAAAAGAGAAAAAGTAAAATTATTCTTAAAAGGCAGCAGCCCTCTCTTTATGTTCTTTGGAGTTTGGACAATTATTATCTTATTAGTTTATTTTTATATAAAATCTCTTAAAATTAGCGAGCCCATAGAACCATATCTGCCTTTGATTTTTTCTCAGATAATTATTTTGTTTCTTTTATTATTCTCAACACCTTTTGTTAAAACAGAAAAGATAAAACTATTTTTTAAAAGCTGCGACCCTTTGCTTTTATTCTTGGGGGCTTGGACAATAATTACTTTTCTAGTCTATTCCTTCGTCAAGTATAAAACTGCCTGGTTAATCATCAACATCACTTTTCCAGCACAACTTTTTATGGCCAAATTTTTCTCCGGAATTTTTGAGCTTCCCAGAAAATCAACAAAACTTATTTCTTTAATTGGTTTATCGGCAGTAATTTTTTTTCAAACAGAGAATGCTTTAAAGTTTAACTTTGCAGAACTTCCTCTTCCCGGCACAGATATTTTATTAAGCAAAAGCATCCCCTATGGTCCGGGGAATCCCTTTAGCTATGTTCACACAGCTCCGGGAACACTCAGTGTAGTTAATGATTTGCAGGCCTATTTAGAAAAAAAACCCAATGCAAAAATATTAGTGGGCATCGAGGGCTATTTTCCTATCCCCTACTATCTGCGCCACTTCCAAAAGAGGATTGCTTATACGACAAATTTTAATTTAGAGGACGCATTAAGCCGTTATGATGTTTTGGTTCTTGATTACTATAGGCACAATTTATTGCGTCCGGAGTTTGATAAGAAGTATTATCGTCTTAGTGATTATAAGGAGTCTTTTACTTATTTTAGGAAGATCGATTAAATGTAGGGGCACCCTTTATGGGTGCCCGGTTGACCATTATATTTTGGTATTCCGGGCAGGCATAAAACCTGCCCCTACATTTTTCAATTTCTACGGCGCTGCTTCATCCACCGGCATCAGCTGCACGATTTTAATCTTTCTTACAATTTGATTATACAAATCACGAAATACTTCCGTTAAATCGCTAGCATCATTTACAGGGAAATAAGCTCCCTGACGAAGATAGGGCGGCATGCCTGGAGGATTTTCATATGAGGCATAAACACTAGGAAACGTTACATCAGAACTTGCATATTCCGCAGTATTAGCTAAACGAGAAAATAAAATATCTTTTCTGCCATTGAGATCATGAACATCCTGATACGCTGGGAAATCATCAGCGACACCCGAACCGACAGCAGCATCACCTAAACCGATGGCATAAATAATTCCTCTGTTGTCTCGAATCAAATCAGACATTGCAATTGCACAATTATAATAACTTTCTATATATCTTGCAAAAGTCCCCGCTTCTAAATCAGGCCAGATTCTTCCATCAGGTGTTTTGAA
>CAYOOT010000099.1:0-8597 GCA_964405665.1 uncultured Bdellovibrionales bacterium
GGCTGAGATGAAGGCTGAGGCGGAGACTGAGAACAGAGAAATTTGTACTTGTGGGGAATAGTCACCCTTGATGGGTGCCCCGTCGACCAATATATTTTGGAATTCCGGGCACCCATAAAGGGTGCCCCTACATTGTTAATAGCCAAAATAAAATGTTTGTATGAAACAGATGTTTGGTTATTGCCTTTATTCCGCCGCTATTGCTAGTTGCTTTAGCTGCCTTATTTAGATATCTAAAGAGATGTTTTAACAAGAGGTTAGCATGATAGATTCAAAATTATTAAGACAAGATTTTACAGCAACAAAAGAGCGTTTAAAGACCAGAGGACTTCCGGAAAATATTGATAGCTGGTTAATGCTTGATGAAAAAAGAAGAAAGCTGATTCAGGAGGTGGAAGAAATTCGTGCTCGAAAAAATCGCTTGGGACCAGAAATTGCAAAAGCCAAAAAAACAGGAGAAGACGTCAGTAAGCTGACTAATGAATTAAAGCTTACAGGCGAAAGAGAAAGTCAAATCAATCAAGAATTAATTTCTCTCGAAGAAGAACAACTCGGTATTGAATTACTGATTCCCAACCTTTGCCACGAATCTGTGCCGGTTGGAACTTCTGAAGATCAAAATAGAGTGGAAAAAGAATGGGGTAAAAAACCAAGTTTTGATTTTGAACCAAAAGCACATTGGGATCTAGGCGAAGCTTTAGGAATAATTGATTTTGAAAGAGCGGTGAAACTCTCCGGTGCAAGGTTTGCCGTGTTAAAAGCAGACGGAGCAAAACTTGAACGTGCCTTAATTAATTTTATGTTGGAAAAGCATCGGGCCAATGGCTATACGGAAATCATGCCTCCGCTTTTAGTTCGTCGAGAAACGATGGTTGGTTCCGGACAATTTCCTAAATTTGAAGATCAAGCTTTTAAAACTGCTGATTTTGAACCACAACTTGTTTTAATTCCCACTTCAGAAGTTGCTCTTTGCAATTTGCATCAAGATGAAATTCTGGAAGCTGCGCAATTGCCCCTTTATTATACTTCTTTTACGCCTTGCTTTAGAGCAGAAGCCGGTTCTCATGGTCGTGATGTCCGCGGTCTAATCAGACAACATCAATTTAATAAAGTTGAATTGGTAAAAATGACCAGCGCTGAAACTTCTTTTGAAGAACATGAAAAATTAACCAGAGATGCCGAAGGTATTTTAGAAGCCCTTGGTCTGGCTTATCGTCGAGTGACACTTTGCACGGGAGATACGGGAATTGCTTCAGCAAAAACTTATGATTTGGAAGTTTGGTTACCGGGGCAAGGAATGTACCGAGAAATCAGTAGCTGTTCTAACACTACTGATTTTCAAAGTAGAAGAACAAAAACCCGTTATCGTCCTGAAGCAAATGCCAAGCCTCAACTGGTGCATATGTTAAATGGCTCAGGCCTTGCGGTGGGCAGGACTTTAATTGCTATTCTGGAAAATTATCAACAAAAAGACGGTTCTATTATTATACCGGAGGCTCTAAGACCTTTTTTTGGAAAAGACATTATCAGGAAACAATAAAATTCTACTGTAGGGGCACCCATTCGATGGGCGCCCGGTTAACCAATATATTTTGGAATTCCGGGCAGGCATAAAACCTGCCCCTACAGTAGTTGTGGTAAATATCTTATAATATGGTCAAAACACTTTCCATTCGTACTTCCGGACAAGGGCTTTATGAAATTACAGCAGAAGTGGAAGCAGTTTTTTCAAAAAAAGAAATTACAGAAGGTCTTTGCACTATTTTTATTCAACATACTTCTGCAAGCTTATTGATTCAGGAAAATGCCGATCCTACGGCAAAAAGAGACTTGGAAAAATGGTTGAATAAGTTAGTTTCGGAACATGATCCTTTATTTACTCATACTCTTGAAGGAGCTGATGATATGCCGGCGCATATAAAATCGACTTTGACCGCTACTTCAATTAGTATCCCTATTGTTGACTCACAATTAGTACTGGGTACCTGGCAGGGAATATATCTTTGGGAACATAGGAAAAACCCTCATACTAGAAAGATTGTGGTGCAGATAATGTAGGGGCACCCATAAAGGGCGACGCGCCCATCGAATGGGTGCCCCTACAAAGGGAATAAATATGAACAAGCCGATAATTGCAATTACAATGGGAGATCCTGCAGGGATTGGTCCGGAGATAGTTGTTAAAACTCTTAACCATCAATCCATTTATGAAATCTGCAATCCTTTAGTCCTTGGTTCTAAGGACATTCTGAAATATTATCTGAAACAATTAGATATTAATCTAGAACTAGTTGTTGTTAATTCTCCAGCAGCTGGAAAATATCAATTCGGTAAATTAAATCTAATTGATTTAAATATTGCCAAATCTCAACAAATAAAACCTGGAGAACTTTCTGCCACAGCCGGAGAAGCGAGCATGCAATATATTTTTAAGGCTATTGAGTTAGCAATGAAAAATGAAGTTGCAGCGGTAGTTACAGCTCCAATCAATAAAGAGGCGATCGCACTTGCCGGATATAAATATCCTGGACATACGGAAATTTTTGCCGATAAAACTAATTCTCAAAAAGTAAGTATGTTGCTTACCGCCAAGGGATTAAATGTTATTCATGTCAGTATGCACGTCTCTTTAGAAGAAGCGATTCGTCGTGTGAAAAAACAAAGAATTCTTGATGTGATAGAACTTGCTCAGCAATCTTGCATGCTCTTGGGAATTAATAATCCCAGAATTGCAGTTGCCGGACTTAATCCACATGCCAGTGAAGGCGGACTTTTTGGCGATCAAGAAGAAAAAGAAATTATTCCGGCAATAGAAGAGGCCAGGTCCAGGAATTTCAATGTCTTCGGCCCGATTCCGGGAGATACTGTTTTTCTAAAAGCAACTAAAAATTTTTATGATATCGTTATTGCCATGTACCACGATCAAGGGCATATTCCAATGAAACTTTTAAGTTTTGATACTGGAGTAAATGTTAGTGTCGGATTGCCGATTATCAGAACTTCCGTCGATCATGGCACAGCCTTTGATATTGCGGGTAAAAGAATTGCCTCGGAGATAAGTCTAATTGAAGCAATAAAAGTTGCAGTGAAAATGGTTGAAGTTAAGAAAGCAAATGTTTAATAAGTTAATTTTAGTTTCAGATGATTTAACGGGTGCTGCGGATTGTAGTTCCCGTTGTTCCACACTGAATATTGAAAGTACCATTTACTTATCCGTTCCCAATCAGGAAATTAAAGAGGAAGGAATCATTGCTGTCAATACTGACTCCAGGTTTCTTTCCGGAAAGGAAGCAAAAGAAAAAGTGGCAAAAATGCTTCTCCCTTTTGCCGGCAACCAAAAAATTGTTTGGTATAAAAAAATAGATTCTACATTGAGAGGAAATATCGGACAAGAGTTAGAAGCTCTAGTTGATACAGTTTTTTCCAAAGAAAAGAAACCATTAATCATCCTATCTTCGTCTTTCCCGGCGCAAAATAGAGGTTTAAATAATGGATATCTTTTTTCTCCCACTACCGGTTACGCCAAAACTTATTTGCCGGAGATTATTCAAAAACAATCTTCTTTTAAAATTGGAATGATGGGAATAGTTGATATTCGCTCCAATAAAGAGAAACTGGCTTCTTATATCCAAAAAGAAATTGCTGCCGGAACAGAATTACTTATTGCTGATTCGCTATTAGAGCACGATTTAGAAGCTATAGTTTCTGCCTCTGCTTTAATTAAAAATAAAAATATATTATTTTGTGGCAGTGCAGGATTGGTTCTTCATTTAGCAAAATATTTAATTACAACGGGGACTCTTACTAATAGTAAACCAATAACTAAATATTCTTTGAATAAAAACAAGGGAGTGCTAGGAGTTATTGGCAGTGGAAGTTTAAATGCACACAAACAAATTAATTTTTTAAGAGAGAAATCTGCTGTGATTGTTAAGAAAGTTACTCCGGATTTTTCTCAAAAAGAGTTAGAAAATATCATTCAGCCGGAAAATATTCTTTTACATTTGCCGGAGCCGGAGAATAGAAATTTGGATAATCTTTCAGCAAGAGAACATGCAAAACCATTAATTAATTTATCTTGGGATTTTATCTCTAAAAATGAAATAACTAAACTTATTGTTTCTGGAGGCGATACTTCCAGCCTTCTATTAAATAAATTGGAAATTGAAAAATTAAGTGTGATTAGAGAGGTTTTTCCCGGAATGCCGGTTTGTTTGGGAGTTTCCCCTTCTGGAAAACAATTTTATATAATTTTAAAATCCGGGAATCATGGAGAGGAAAATACCCTTGTCTTCTTATTTAATTTTCTGAGCACATCGAGCCTCTAAGAATATTCGAGACTGTAAATCAAACTGTGTAATTAAGTATTTGGAAATTCCATCTACTTAATTATAAAGCATAAAACGTACAGAGTGCGGACTTTAGTCCGCTTAATACCAAACTTTTATTCTGCTATGAAATATTTGGAAATAAGCGGACTAAAGTCCGCGCTCCGTACATATATTGGAAATTACACAGTTTAATTTACAGTCACGAATACTTTGGATCATTGGTTCTCAAACTTGTGATTTGTTTTTGGAATTTTTTTTCAGCAAGTAACCAACTTGCCCCAGCAATCGCAGCGGGAGCCATGAAAATACCCATTAGTGGTATAAGGAATAAAAATGAAAGGCTAATTCCAAAGCCAATGATTGAGAAAAAATTATTTATTGTAAAGGCAATTCTTGTCCGAGCATTTATTTGATATAAATCTAAAACCTCATCAAGAAATTGAAAAGCAAGCAATAAGGAAGATAATAAAAAAGCGGGTATTGTCAGTAATCCAGTGAGGCCTAAAATTAAACTTAAAATATAAATTGGCATAAGAAAAAATATTTTTTTTATTTCCACAATTGTCGTGCGTTTGAATTCTAAAAACAGATTGTCGTTTTGAATTGGAAGAATGGCATTTTCTTTCTTTAAAACCGCAAAAATTATCTTCGATTTATAAAAACAATTTGCAATTAAAACTATAACAATACTGATTAAAGAAGAGACAAAAAATAAAGCAAGTGCAACGATTAGCCAGGCTGAATATTCAAAAATCCAATCAACGAAGCCAGTGCTTGTGGACTTCAAGTAAGTAACAAAAAAACTATATTTTTTGAAAGAAATATACAGACAAAAAAAGTAAACTAACGTTCCGGTGGTCCAGGGAATTAAACAATATTTTCTGAGGCTACTAAAACAAAGCTGAAAACCAACAAATATTGCGAAAAAAGAGCGAAAGGTGTTTTTAAGCATGATCTAATTTTTTACAATAAGTATCAAATTCAGGTGATATAACGATCCGTCCCTATCTACCTTTGCTACTGCAAAGGTAGATAGGGACGGGATATAGCGTTTTCTAAAAGTTATGTCAGCAGTAACTGACATAACTTTTGAAAAACGCTATAGTCTAAATTTCTCAAATAGTTTACAACAAGCTTATGGCAGATGTTAATATAGATAATGATTTTGATTACGATTTGATTGTAATCGGAAGTGGCCCCTCTGGTCAAAAGGCGGCGGTTCAAGCGGCTAAATTAAGAAAAAAAGTTGCGATTATTGAAGCTTCAAAATATGTCGGCGGTGTTTGGACAAATACTGGCACAATTCCTAGTAAATCTTTTCGTGAAGCGGTGATGTACCTTTCTGGATATAGAGAAAGAAAAATATATGGGACGGCCTATCGAGTTAAATCGGATATTACGATGCATGATTTAACTTTCCGAATTGAAAATATTGTGCAAAATGAAAATCGCGTTATTGAAAATCAACTTCGCCGTAATCATATTGAAATACTCTCCGGTCATGCCAGTTTAATCGATCAATATACTGTAAAAATTGAAAGTCCCGATACTGTAGTAACAAAACGTGCAAAATTTATTGTTCTGGCGGTAGGCAGCAAACCTAATCATCCTGCAACTTTTGAGGTTGATGGTGCAAAAATATTGGATTCGGATTCGGTACTAAACTTAAAAGAGCTACCGCGAAATATGCTTGTTGTTGGAGGAGGAGTAATTGGTGTTGAATATGCTTCGATGTTTGCCGCCTTAGGAATAAAAGTAACTTTAGTTGAAGCCAAAAAAGAACTATTGACATTTATCGACGAAGAAATAGTTGAAACTTTGCAATATCATTTAAGAAATTTGGGCATTGTTTTGCGCTTAGGCGAAGAGGTCTTACAGGTTTCCAAAAGAGAAGATGGACAAGTTGTGACCACACTAAAAAGTGGCAAAAAAATTATTACTGAAGTGGTTATGATTTGTGCTGGTCGACAAGGTGCAACCGCTGATTTGAATTTGGAATCTGTGGGCATCATTCCAGAAAAATATGGACGTATCAAAGTAAACGAGCATTATCAAACATCAGTCTCTAATATCTATGCTGCAGGTGATGTGATTGGTTTTCCTGCTCTTGCTTCTACCAGCATGCTTCAAGGACGTAGTGCTGCTTGTCATGCTTTTAATGTTCCGGATGAATCTAAAAATGCACCACTGCCTTACGGCATCTATACAATTCCTGAAATTTCCATAGTGGGAGAAACTGAAGCCACACTTACAGAACAACAAATTCCTTACGAAACAGGGGTTGCCAAGTATAAAGAAAGTGCCCGTGGTAATTTGATTGGTGATGAGTTGGGAATGCTGAAACTTATTTTTCACAGAGATACTTTAAAATTGTTGGGGGTTCATATAATTGGAGAAAGTGCCACAGAGCTAATTCATTTGGGTCAAGCAGTTTTGTATTTTAATGGAGGAATTGATTATTTTGTATCTTCAGTATTTAATAATCCGACTTTGACTGAATGTTATAAAGTGGCAGCTTTGGATGGTTTTAATAAAGTAAACTCGTAAACCTTCAGAATTTTTCGCACTCTTTGTTGCTGAAGTTTGCAAAATGCTCAAGTATTATACATCCCGCTTTTTGCAAACTTCAGTGTCGGGATTGCGGAACAATTCTTAAGGTTTACAATAAATGGTTACCTGAAAATGTATAGCAAACAACATCATTACAAACCGCGTGTTCTTTTTGTAGATGATGATGAGGCCGGTGTAAGAGTTCTCACACACAGCTTAAGGCGTATTGGTGCGGATTTTAATTTTGATATAGCCCATTCTGCTCAAGTTGCTCTTAGTCTGGTCACACAATATCAACCGGAAGTTGCCGTTGTTGATTTAACAATCGATTCTTCCGTAGGACCTGATAGCGGATATAAATTAATTGATCAATTACTGAATCTCGATCCTAGTATTAGAATTATTGTATTAACAGCACATATTGCCGATGAATATGGAATTAAATCCTTATTGCATGGGGCAGCAAGTTTTCTGACAAAGCCAGTAGATCCTACTCATCTTCGAGCTTTAATTGAAGATGCCATTTCTTATGCCACATTAAAAAAGAAATATTTAGAATATACCAATGAAAGCAATAATCTGGAAAAAGTAACAGGTATATTTAGTAAAAGTCCAACGATGAAAGCAGTTAAAGAAGCAGTGGCTTTTGCTGCTACCAATAAGCAACCGCTTTTACTGGTTGGAGAAACGGGTGTTGGTAAAGGAGTAATCGCTCAATCGATACACCGCACTGGCAATAGTAATGCACCATTTATTCGTTTTCAACCGAAATTTGGCGGTTCTGATTTGATTTCCAGCGAACTTTTTGGACATGTCAAAGGGGCTTTTACCGGTGCTTCAGAAAATCGCAAAGGATTAATTGAAGAAGCTAATAACGGGACACTTTTTCTTGACGAAGTTGATGAATTGCCTAATGAAACGCAAGTGCTACTTTTAAATGTTTTGCAGGAAAAAGTATTTCGTAAATTGGGTTCCAATAAAGAACAACATTCCAACTTTCGTTTAGTTGCTGCTACAAATCAAAATATTGAAAAGCTTCTGGAAACAAAAAAATTACGTAAAGATTTTTATCATCGAATAGCGCATTTTACAATTGAAGTACCTCCGCTTCGGGAGCGAGTAGAGGATATTCCGGATTTAATCAATAATATTATTACTAACATTACAAATAATGAGAATATTTCGATTCATGGTATTACCCAAGAAGCTTTAAGTAAACTTTGTGCCTATGACTTTCCCGGTAATATTAGAGAATTACAAGCGATAGTGGAAGGAGCGATTTACCATGCCAATTTTGAAAATAGACGTTTTATCCAACCTTCCGATATCCGCATCAGCGCCAAGTCCAGTTCCACTCCTAAACCCGGTTCCTTTCGTGAAAGAGTAGAAACTTTTGAACAAGAATTGGTGCGGGAAGCATTAAATCATAGTGAAAATAATCAAACGGAAGCGGCAAAATTTTTGAAATTAGATCGCAGCACTTTTCGCAGGATTTTGAATCGCAGTCGGAATTAAATTGAAACACTGTCTGGACACCCATTAAAGGGGAGACTGTAAACTAAACTGTGTAATTTCCAATATACGTACGGAGCGCGGACTTTAAGGCATCTCTAAAAATTAGGTAGAATAATTGTATGGGATGTTTAAATTAGGAAAATTTAATTTGTAGGGGCAGCCTTTATGGGTGCCCGGAATTCCAAAACATATTGGTCAGCC
>CAYOOT010000100.1:0-8566 GCA_964405665.1 uncultured Bdellovibrionales bacterium
CAGTTTCTTTTTTAGATAGAAAAGCTGCTAATACCATTCGCACTCAGTTGCTTAAGCAATTTGACATGTCCAAGTTATACGAGCTTGATCAAATGGATTTAAAGGTAAAAAGTACTTTAAATAAATCCATTCAAGATCAGGTGACACAAGCCTTAAGTTCACTGAAAGATAAAAAAACTGCTCAGGAATTCGGTTTGGTCGGTGAGCATAATTTGGATAAAGGAGATCCGGCAAAAGTAATTTATAGCGTCACTTTATATGAACATCTTAACGGGAAAAATCTTTTACGCATTCAAACTGATAATTATGATAAGCCCTTTGATATTAATGAAGGATCGAAATTGGATTTAGGTTCTACTGCTAAACTTCGGGTGCTAAGCAATTATTTGGATATTGTTTCTTCTTTATTTGAAAGTAATCAGGCAAAAACAAAAGAGGAGATTAAAGCTGAACTAAAAATTGTCCATGATCCGATTACCCAATGGGTGTTGGAATATATGGCAAATGTCAAGGATGCTACTTTAGAAAAAATTCTTGTTGAAGCGATGAATCGCAAATATTCGGCAAATACCGGTGAAGCATTTTTTACTGGCGGCGGTTTGCATTACTTTGTTAATTTTAAAAAGGAAGATAATTTTAAAGTGCCGACAATTGCCGAGGCTATCAGGTATTCAATTAACCTGCCTTTTATTCGTTTAATCAGAGATGTGGTTCGTTATTACATGGCGCAGAATCCTGCTTCTCCGACCAGAGATAAAGAGAGACAAGAAGAGACAGTAAGACAAGCCTATCTTGCAAAGTTTGCCGATAAAGAAGGCACCTACTTTTTGGAACAATTTTATAAAAAATACAGTAAATTGAATCCGGAAGAAATATTGGCAGAATTTTTGGATGACATGAAAATTGGCCCTAAAAAGTTGACGGCAATTTTTAGATATATTTATCCGGAGAAATCATTAAGTGAACTTAATGATTTCTTGGACAAATGGCTTCCCAATTTCGAACCGAATAATTTTTCCGTAAATAATCTTTATGAAAGTTTTGCTCCCGGCAAATATAATTTGCAAGATCAAGGCTTTATTGCCAAGGTGCATCCACTGGAACTTTGGCTGGTAAAATATTTAATCAATAATCCCCAAGCTAAGTTTTCGGAAGTTAGTTTAGCCAGCGTCAATGAAAGACAAGAAGTTTATCAGTGGTTATTTAAAACAAAATATCGTCACTCTCAGGATGTTCGAATTAAAGTGCTCGTGGAAGTGGAAGCATTTTTGGAAATGCATCGTGCTTGGAAAAAACTAGGTTATCCATTTGAGTCTTTAGTCCCCTCTTATGCCACGGCAATTGGCAGTTCCGGAGATCGACCTGTTGCTTTGGCTGAATTGTTGGGTATTATTTTAAATGATGGCATTCGTTATCCGATTTCCAGGATTGAAGAATTAGATTTTGCAAAAGATACTCCCTTTGAAACTATTTTAAAAAAGGAAGCGGCAACTCCGGAGAGGGTAATGAAATCAGAGGTGGCAAAAGTTTTACGTAAAGCATTAACTGATATAGTTGAAAATGGTACAGCAAGAAGGGCGAATAAAATCTTTAAAACTGAAGACGGCAAATTTCTTACAGTTGGAGGAAAAACCGGCACAGGTGACAATCGCTATGAAACTTTTGGCCCAGGGGGAGTGCTCTTAACATCACGGGTAGTTAATCGCACAGCGACGTTTACTTTTTTTATCGGCAACAGATTTTTTGGTGTTGTTACTGCTCATGTGCAAGGTGAAGAAGCAGCTAATTATGATTTTACCAGTGCGCTTGCTGCAGGGCTGCTGAGGGCGCTTGCTCCGGCTATTAGTCCGCTGGTTGCGGGTACGGATAATCTATAATATACAAAATTGAAATATGTAGGGGCAGGTCTTGTGCCTGCCCGTATTACAAAATATAATGGAAAAACGGGTAGGCACAAGACCTGCCCCTACATTATGAATATGCCTTCACATGAAAATCCCCCAGACAAAATTAATGACTATACTTACAATCCTCTGTTTTGGCTCTTTAGTCTTGGCGCTTTCTTTAGAACAACTTTATTTCCACTCACAAAATAATATTACGATAACAATTTACCTTTTTTCCTATCTCTGCGGTGGATACTTTGCTACTTCTCGAGCTCTTTCCGATCTAAAACAAAAAAATATCAATATTGAATTCTTAATGATTTTTGCAGCGATCGGTTCTGCAGTAATTAATCAATATTTTGAAGGAGCAATTTTACTTTTTCTTTTTTCGCTTAGTGGAACTTTAGAAAAGTTAGTTTTAGGGAAAACTCGTTCGGCCATAGAAAAGCTTTTAAATTTAAGTCCGCAATATGCTGTGGTAATCAGGGGGGAGCGAGAAGAAAAAATCCCCGTAGCACAACTAAGGAAAGGAGATGTTGTTTCTATTCTTCCGGGGGAAAAAATACCAGGAGATGGTGTTATTATAAAAGGGGATACTACAATTGATCAGGCTTTATTGACCGGAGAGTCACAATTAGTTGAAAAAGGAGTAGGAGAGCTTGTCTATGCGGCAACTCTCAATCAAGACGGAGCAATTCAAGTTCAAATCACCAAAGAATCTTCAGAAACTTTTTACTCAAGAATAATTAAATTGATTGAAGAAGCCCAAAGTGAAAAAGCGGCAAGCGAAAATTTCACCAATTGGTTTGGTAAAAAATATACTTTACTAATTTTATTTGTGTCTACTATCGCCTTCTTCATTTACAATTTTATTTTTCAATATAGTTCCTGGCTATCTTTTTATAAAGCAATGACCTTGTTAGTAGTGGGATCTCCTTGTGCGGTTGTAATTTCTATCCCGGCAGCGATCCTTTCAGCAATCACTGCAGCTGCAAGAAAAGGTATTCTCTTTAAGGGCGGAGTGCATTTGGAAACACTTGCCGCATTAAAAGCAATTGCTTTTGATAAAACCGGAACTCTTACCTTGGGACAACCCAAAGTGGTAGAAATCGTTAGTTTTGGCGGGCACTCAGAAAGCGAGCTTCTTTCTTTGGCGGCTTCCGCTGAGATTCTTTCAGAACATGCTTTGGGCAGAGCAGTAGTAAAAGAAGCTCAAAAACGAAAACTGGAGTTAAAGAAAGTTAGTGCCACCAGAGCAATAATTGGTAAAGGTTTGGAAGCAGAATCTGATGGCGGCTTAATTGTTCTTGGTAAGAAAAATCTTTTTAAAGAAAGAGGAATTGCTCTCCGTGCTGAAATTGAGGCAAAATATGATTTGCTCAGTGAACAAGGAAATACCGTTATTCTTATAGCCCTCGAAAGTGAAATTTATGGTTTGATTGCTTTAGCAGACGTGTTGAGAACGGACAGCAAAGAGACCTTGGAAAGTTTAAGAAAATTGGGTATTGAGAAAATGCTTTTAATTACTGGTGATAACACAAAGGTAGCGAAACAAGTCGCCAACGATTTGAAAATAGATTTTTTTGCCGACTTAATGCCAGAGGACAAGCTTAATATAATTAAGAAATTAAGAACTGAATATCAAACAGTAGCCATGGTCGGTGATGGAATTAATGATGCGCCAGCTTTGACTTCTGCTAACTTGGGAATTTCTTTAGGTGGTGCAGGGACAGACGTTGCCCTGGAGAGTGCCGATGTAATTTTAATGGGTGCTGAATTAAAAAAACTTCCGCAAGCAATTGAGCTGGCACGAGAAACCAAAAAAATCATTAGACAAAACTTAAGCCTGGCTTTTGCTGTGATGCTGAGCTTGTTTATATTAGCTTTAACGGCTGACTTAAAACTTCCTTTTGCTGTTGCTGGTCACGAAGGGAGTACTGTAGTTGTAATTTTAAATGGCATCAGATTACTTAGCTTTTTCTCCAGGAAAAAAGCAACTATTTGATTTTATTCTTGTTGGGTGCAATAAATGGAAACTGTAAATTAAATGCGTACGGAGCGCGGACTTTAGTCCGCTTAATACCAAACTTTTATTTTACTATATTAAAATATTTGGAAATAAGCGGACTAAAGTCCGCGCTCCGTACATATGTTGAAAATTCACAGTTTAGTTTACAGTCTCCATAAATGCTAAGTTATCAATTTAAAAAGGTAAAAAAATTTATGCTAAAAAACAAACTTATTTTTCTTGGAGTACTTACTTTGTCTATAGCTTCCTGTGGTGGCGGAGGAGGAGGCGGGGATGATTCTGACAATGGTGGTGGATCGGTTGATTCAGGTAGTGATGCCGGTGGGTTGGCCACTGCTTGTGGAGTTATTACTAATGGATCAAATAGAAACCCGGTTGATAGTTCAAAAGGCGCAGAAGTAACTGTTGTTTCAGTTCTAGATTCTAATGTTGTGATCGTTGATAGAGGTGGAGAACAGATTTTAGTTAAACTGCAATCTTTAGGAGGAACAACAGGGTTCAACAATACCGGAGCAAAAGATTTTCTTGCAAATTTAGCAGCAGCAGAAAGAGTTTTCATGTTTGAAACTGGCTGTACAGCAACTGTTCTTAATGCACAAACTGCAACGGTGGTACATTTAGTAACAGCATCAGGTAGAAGTTTTGCTGAAGAGATCATGAAAGAACATTTAGGTGGAGTTCTGGAAACAACTGGAACTTGTGGAGAAGATCAATTAGCTAGCTGTTATCAAGGTATCGTTGATGCTAATCCTAAGCATACGGCAGGAGCTATTGCTTGTTCATCTTCAGTTCCAGGAAATGTGCAATATAGTCCAGCAAATGCTGCTTGCGGTGGCAATGCTTCAGTAACTGTATCTGGAGATCTTGAAGGTGCTTTTAGTATTCAACTTCGCTATCCTGATGGAACAGATCGCTTAGTTGAAGCCTGCGAAAGTGCTGATTGCACACCATATAAAGTTCAGGATTATCAACATCCAACTGATGCTAAAGTAGGTTGCTTTGGTGCTCCAGGGAATTCTATTGCACTAAGTGACGTAGCGCATACTTCTATTAAACGGGACGCAAACGATCATGATCCTTTAAGATATTGTATTCCCGATCCAGCAGTAGCTATTAATTAATTTTAAATTTATATTTAAAATTATACTTTTATAAATAAAGGCACCCTTTAAGGGTGCCTTTATTTTGCTTCGAAAACCTAATAATTGACAAAGCTAATCTAAGATGGAATAAGCATTTTTATGAGCAATTTAGCTAAAGAAACCAAAGGTCCGATCTCTGATTTTATTTTAAGTAACTTTAAACATTTTAATTCTGCAGCATTGGTTGATGCGGCAAAAGGCTACGAAGAGCACCTTGCTGGCGGTGGTAAAATGTTAGTTAGTCTTGCTGGTGCGATGAGTACGGCGGAACTTGGACTTTCTCTTGCCGAGATGATTCGCCAAGATAAAATTGCAATAATTTCTTGCACCGGAGCTAATCTGGAAGAAGATGTAATGAATCTGGTTGCGCATAATCATTACAAAAGAGTTCCTAACTATCGTGATTTAAAACCAAAAGATGAATATGCTTTATTGGAGAAAGGTTATAATCGAGTAACCGATACTTGCATTCCCGAAGAAGAAGCTTTTCGCAGAATTCAAAAACATATTTATAAATTATGGAAAGATGCTGATACCAAGGGCGAAAGATATTTTCCGCATCAGTTTTTATACAAGCTGCTTTTATCCGGTGTGATGAAAGAATACTATGAAATTGATCCCAAAAATTCCTGGATGATTGCTGCTGCAGAAAAGAATTTACCGATGGTAGTTCCCGGCTGGGAAGATTCCACTTTGGGCAACATCTATGCTTCCTACAACTATAAAAATGAACTGAAAACAACTACTGTAAAAAGCGGCCTTGATTATATGACCTGGCTTGCTGGCTGGTATAAAGACAATTCTGCCGGTAAAGGAATTGGTTTTTTCCAAATTGGCGGTGGCATTGCCGGGGATTTTCCAATTTGTGTTGTGCCGATGATGTATCAGGATTTAAAAATGCATGATGTCCCTTTTTGGAGTTACTTTTGCCAGATTTCCGATTCCACAACTTCTTACGGCTCGTATTCCGGAGCTGTGCCTAATGAAAAAATCACCTGGGGTAAGTTAGATATCGATACGCCCAAGTTTGTGATTGAATCTGATGCGACGATTGTTGCACCATTAATGTTTGCTTACCTTTTAGGTTGGTGAAGAATTGTAGTCTAAAGAAAACACGTCGGAGCGCGGACTTTAGTCCGCTTACTACCGAACTTTTATTATCACTATTCTAAAATATTTGGTATTAAGCGGACTAAAGTCCGCGCTCCGACGTAACATGACTCATTGCGAGGAGTTATGACGAGCGAAGCGAAGCAATCTCCCTGTGTTACCCTAACCTAATACTAATCGGACAATGATCCGACCCAGAAATCTCTGGAAATATTTTTGCCTCTTTTATCTTTGGCCCCAACTTTTTACTAACAAAGAAATAATCAATTCTCCATCCTAAGTTTTTTGCCCGTGAATTTGCCCGCTGTGACCACCAAGTATACTGATTTTTAATATTCCCATTAATCTCCCGATAACAATCAATGAACCCATGCTCTGAAAACTGATCCATCCATTTTCTTTCCTCCGGCAAAAATCCGGTGAGCATTCTTTTTGTGGCAATTTCCGGGTGATGAATATCAATTTCTTTGTGACAGATATTATAGTCTCCACAAATTATTAATTGATCTTGTATTTTAGCAGGAAGTGCTTTTATGTGTTCAAAAAAAGCATCCAGGAATTTATATTTAAACTTTTGTCTTTCTTCGCCGCTTGTTCCAGAAGGAAAGTAAGTATTATAAAGAGTGAAATTTTTATGTTTTAAGATTAAAAATCTTCCTTCCTGATCAAAATGTTTAATCCCAATTTCTTTGGCCTGAACCTTAATTTCTTTTTGAATGTTTTTATGAATTAAAACAGCAACTCCGGAATAGCCTTTTTTATGTGTAGCCGATGATTCCCAAAGCTGATAACCCTCAAATTCAGCCAGATCCTTAAACTGCTCACTAATCATTTTGGTCTCTTGCAGGCAGATAATATCCGGCTGATGTTTAGAAAGAAAACCGGCAAAGTCTTTCTTGATTACCGAGCGCAGGCCGTTAACGTTCCAAGAGTAGAGTTTCATTTATTTAAACCTTGACACTCCAGAACCTACTATTTAATTTTCACATTATCAAGATGCGTACTGCCCACTTGAAAGATAAGCTTATTTTCATTTTCTGCAATTACGCAAAGCCTCAAAAGACTATTGTTAACTAAAGTTCGTAATGCTTTTAAAGGATTTCCAACAAGAGCACTTGGTGCTGGAAAAGGTTTCTCTTGATCTCTATCATTGTATTCAAAAGCATTAAAAACCAACATAGTACTTAATCCCTCGTCATCACCGGCTTTGCGTACGGAACTCACTTTTAATTTCGGTAATTGATCCTTATTTTTAATCCTGCCTGCTTCCGTAAATGCCTTAGAATCTTGAGTGATCGATCTAGACCAATTATCATTATTGACTCTGGCAGAAAAGAACGGGGCGGCAGTACCATAGGCAGTAGCCCAATTTGGAATATTAAGCTCAAAAGTTCCAGTGGTATTATTCAAATCTAAAAATCTTAATTCAAAAACTGCTTCAGTGTCATCTTCTAGTGGTAAAATTAAAGAAACTTTTTGCCCAACACTTATCTCAAACTGTTTAAATTGATCAAACGCTCTTAATCTCCATTCTTCCAAACATCCTTCTCGAATAACCGGAATATGTTCGGGGAAACGTCTGAGAATATTTGAAGCAAGGACTAAACCTTTCTCGATAACTCTAATTCCTTGATTGAAATTGCTTACATTCTCAAAGCCAGTTCCTTCATTAATATTTCTTTTTATAGAAGTATCCAAATGAGTACCTAATATTTCGCTAGTAGTTTCTTCTCCTTCACTAATTTGTTTTTTGATTTCTTCCGAATCGCTAGTTCGTAATCTTAGCGCTTCATCTAGCGTCTCAGCATAAGCCTCCAATTCATTCAAAGAACGTTCAGCTACATTGATTAACAATTCTGTTTTTCTTTCATTGCTTTCTTGGCTTTGCATGAAAGTAATTTCATTAGGATAAAAGCCCATCTTTTCTAAGGTTTCTGGATCTAATTCTATTCCTTCGCTTATTTCAAGTGCTATTCTATCAAAGTTCTCATTGATAACTTTAGTTGTAGAGATGTTATTTGCGACTAAGGCTAAGGTTCTTGCTTGAGTAATAGTATTTTCTATCTCAGTTCGAAGAGAAGAAAGCGCATCTTCTTCTTTGGTTGCTTCGATAAAGGTTCTTAATTGTTTTTCAAGACTACGAAGAGTGCGAGGAAGATGTTCTAGAGGAGTTCCTGCAATCACCTGTTGCGCCTGAGACCAAAATCTTTTAGCACTTTCACTAATAGCATCTTGCATTACAGAACTCTCTCCACCAACAGCTTTTTTAAAGTCTATTGCAGATCTTATATTTGCAATAAAAATTCCTAAGACGTCTACCGACATACTGAATCCTATAGTGTCGATCTCCTGCATCTTACTTTGAATAAGCAGAAGCTTCCCTTGAGTTTCTTTAATCT
>CAYOOT010000101.1:0-8481 GCA_964405665.1 uncultured Bdellovibrionales bacterium
ACGGTAATAAGCGGACTAAAGTCCGCGCTCCGAACGTGTTTTGCTTAAGTATGTAATTTAAATGTAAGCAAAGAGCGTACGGAGCGCGGACTTCAGTCCGCTTACCACCAAACTTATTGAATCTTCTCTTTATTTTTAAGTCTTTCAGAAGCCTTAACGATAAGTAGACATTTCATCTACAGTACAGTTTACTAATTCCTTACTCTTTACCGGAAAGTCAAAAAGTTCCGGCCTTTTTTGAGCAAGATGAATTTCACTTAAAGCTTCCCGATATTCTCTGGCTTTTGATTCAACTACTGTTTTTGCATCCCAAACCGTAATATTATTTTGTGTATCAATTATTTTGGTATACAAAGTTAAACTATTCGCATCCTTAATTTCCTCCAAATAACCAACCATCACTAAGTCATAGCCGGCAGCCCGTGCTGAAGAAATTGCCTGATAATTTCCTGTAAAAAATTCCTCTCTTTTTCCCGGCCAGCGATCACGATTAAATAGTTCCACCACTGGAATAATATTTGCTGTTTTTAGATCAAAGCTAAATTGTTTAGCTAAGCCTCTTCCATAATGCACCGAATCATTTCCCGGAGGGGCAAAAGATTCTTGCACATCAAAAGGGATAATTCCCAGTCGAACCAAAGACCCTGAAGAAAATCGCTCGCTTAAGTAATCTTCCAAACCTAAATTAATATAGGTATGACATTTGCAATGCACTGCCTCAGCAGGAAGTTTTATCAAGCTGCAAGAATTGACCGATAATAATGAAAAAAACAAAAGGACTAAAGAGTGCCATGAAAAAGTCAGCTTTGTCATATTTTTATACTCCATTAATGCTATTAGCCTTATTAACATCTGCTTGCAGCAAACGCTACCAAGACCTTCCAACTTTCATGCCATTTTTACCACGAGATGTGCAAAATGATTCAGTGGGTCGTTTTAAGACTTCTTACCTTGCCGACCAAATTTATGCTTATTATAATGGTAACCTCAGTGGACCAATCGTTGTAACAACTTTTGTCGATGTCAATAACCTTTATGAAACCTCTTCTTTCGGAAGAATTCTTTCTGAGCAGTTAATATCTGAACTCTCGATGAGAGGATTTAATGTGATCGAACTGCGCTTAGCTGAGGCCCTACAAATTATGCATGACAAAGGAGAGTTCGGTTTATCCAGAGACACTGCAACATTAAAAAGAGAACATAAGATTTCCACGATCGTCACCGGAACTTATGCCTCTTCTCCGGATCGGGTTTATTTAAATGTGCGCTTAATTGATCCTAAAACTTCTTTTATTACTTCTGTCGGTTCTGTAGAAATGTCCAAGTCCGAAGAAATTGCCCGATTAATGAGAACTACAGTTTCTCCGCAAGTATTAGAAAGAATCCCCGTAAGGCATCTTGGTTACGGCAGATCTCCAGAATTACATTACAGACTCTTTGAACCGAATTCTAATTGGGCCCCCGATGAAGAAGAATTTGGTGTAGAAGAAAAGCGTCCAGCAGTGATCAAACCAGAGCTTGGTCTCAAACAAAACTCTCCAGCTCAAGTGTTGCCTCAGGCTAAAGAATTAGAGCCGACTTCGTAAAATTCAAAATTCTTTAAGTTTGGCAATAAGCGGACTGAAGTCCGCGCTCCGTACGCTCTTTGCTTACATTTAAATTGCATACTTAAGCAAAATACGTTCGGAGCGCGGACTTCAGTCCGCTTATTGCCAAACTTTCTTAAATAGTCTTCTAACCTATTCATTTTTTAATTTAAATTGAAAAATCTTTGATTAAGCATAATAATTGTGAAATATTTAATGCACTGATGATTAGAAAAGAGGAGAGCTATGATTAAATGTGTTGTCTTTGATTGGTATGGAGTTTGTGCCTTTGAACCATTTATTTATATTTTTTCTCGTGAGCTGGAAGCTAAACTGAACCTTTCTCAAGAGCAAACAAGCATTGCTTTTAAAAAACATTTAAAAAAATATGTAACGGACACGATCTCTGGCGAAGAATTCCTGAAGTTGGTCTTTAGTGATCTTGGTCTTGATAATTGGTCTGACTTTTTTTATTTATTCGATCGGCATGCCGATATTAATTGGGAGGTAATGAATTTAGTAAAAAAACTAAGGGCAACTCATCAAACAATTTTATTTTCCGATAGCTTTAACGGACCTTACGAAAAATATGATTCGCAAGTTGGCGGTATGGAAAACTTTTTTGATAAAATAATTCTCTCCCATAAATTAAAGATTCATAAAGAAGAAAGCAAAATGTATCAATACCTTGTGGAACAAAGCGGAGTAAAACCGGAAGAAATGGTTTTTATTGATGATTGGGAAAAGAATTTAAAACTAGCTAAACAATTTGGGATCGAAGGTATTGTTTTTAAATCTTATCCTGACTTATTGGATCAATTCAGCAATTTAAAAATCATTTAATCTTATCAATCTCATCCAGAACCTCCGGACTATCATCAACAAACATCTCTCCAGTAGAACCATCACCATGTCCTTGAAGTATTTCCGGGATTTTCACTTCATCATCAACTGAAAGTTCTTTAATCGGAATTCTTGCTTCTCGAATCGCTTCTTCAATCTCCGGTGTGGTAAAGTGATATTTGGAATCGACAATTTTTCCAGGCTCTGCATATAAATAACCATCTTGGTAACTTATTTCTACCCAGGGAAGTGGATCTTTAGCAGGTCCATCCAAAGGCTTACCGCCAATATCAAATTCCGACTTACAGCAGGGACACAAAAATGTTTTTGTCTGAAACTGATAGGTCAAATCACAACCATTGTAAGTACAACGCGCACTTAACGCTCTCCAACCTGCAGCATCGCGAAAAACCATTACTGCCTTTGGTCGCACATGAATTGTAACATACAACAACTCTCTGACCTTTCCTAACTCCAGTTTCCCGGCCGGCCTGATGTAACGATGTTTCGTACAAGCCGATATTCCTAAAGCCAGCAGACCTAAAATAAAATTTCTTCTGTTTAAAAAAATATTTTCCATGGTCTTACACTCTTTCCACTAAGATTCCCGTTGCTTCGCCACCGCCATTACAAATCGAAGCAACTCCCAATTTTTTCTTATTGCGAAGAAGTGCATGAATTAATGTCGTTAAAATTCTAGCTCCCGATGCCCCGATGGGGTGTCCCAAAGCAACTGCTCCACCATAGATGTTGAGTTTATCAGAGGGAATTTCCAAAGTTTGACTACAAACCAAAGCAACGACAGAAAAAGCTTCATTAATTTCAAACAAATCAATATCTGAAATTTTCTTTCCCGCCTTTTTTAAAAGCATTTGCACAGCTCCAATTGGGGCTGTAGTGAACCATTCCGGTTCTTGGGCTTGCCATCCTTGTTCGATAAATCTGGCTACTGGCACTAAATTATGTTTTTTAAGAAAAGTTTCCGAGCAAACAAGCATTGCTGCAGCTCCATCATTAATTGATGAAGCATTGGCCGCAGTTACCGTGCCATTTTTATCAAAAACAGGTTTTAGTTGGGGAATTTTATCTAATTTCGCTTTGCCTGGCTCCTCATCAACTTTAAATTCTATTTCGTTTTTTCCATCTTTGATTTTTAGAGGGACAATTTCCTCGGCAAAAATATTTTCCGCAATTGCCTTTTGTGCTCTGCTGTAACTTTCTATGGCAAAGCGATCTTGATCTTCTCTGCTAATGTTAAATTTCTCCGCACAAAACTCGGCAGCATTGCCCATGTGGTAATCATTATAAACATCCCATAAACCGTCTTTAATAATAGAGTCTATTGCTTGAGCATGTCCTAATCTTGCTCCAGTTCTTAAACTAGGGAGCAGATAAGGAGCTTGAGTCATATTTTCCATACCACCGGCAATCACTGCTTCCACTAAGCCTGATTTGATATTTTGCACGGCTAGCAAAACTGCTTTTAATCCGGAACTGCAAACTTTATTAATCGTCATTGCTTGCACGGTATTGGGTAACCCTGCTTTCAAGGCAGCTTGTCTTGCCGGGGCTTGGCCTAGGCCGGCAGTTAAAACACAACCTAAAATTACTTCATCAATTTTTTCTATTGGTATTTTTGAATTTTCAAGAATATTTTTAATGACACTTGCTGCTAAATCTGGCGCTGGAATAGAAGATAGTGCGCCCTGAAAACTGCCAATTGCTGTTCTTTTGGGGTAACAAATGAAGACTTCTTTATTTGCAGTCATAATTTTTATTTACGTATAAGGTCTGAAAAAATATTATGTAGGGGCACCCTTTATGGGTGCCCGTTTTACCATTATTTTTGGTAGTTCCGGGCAGGCATAAAACCTGCCCCTACAGTAGTAATATTATACCATTATATCGGCAGCAATCTTATTTTTCTTTTTGAAAAAGTAATACTATCGGACAGGCCACAAAAACTGAGGAATAAGTGCCGACAACTACTCCTATCATCAATGCAAAGGATAAATCGGCAACGGCTCCACCGCCAAATAGCCAAAGAATTAAAGTTGTAAAAAACACTGTGGCACTGGTTAAAATTGTCCTGCTTAATGTTTCATTGATACTGGTATTCATAATATTAATTAAAAATGTTTTTTCATTTTGATGCACTTTCTTTTTGCTTGCCGCTTTGCTGGCTTTATTTAAGTTCTCTCTGATTCTGTCATAGACAATAATCGTATCATTAATCGAATACCCAATAATTGTCAGCATGGCTGCTAGTATTCCAGCGCTTAATTGCATCTTCATAAACAAACAAACTCCGGTTGCAATAATGACATCATGCAAAAGAGCGACAATGCCCCCGACTCCGAAACTCCATTCAAAACGAAAAGCAACATAAACAAGAATTGCCAATAAAGAAAAGAACAAAGCCAAAGTTCCATCTTTCCTTATTTGCTCTCCGATAATTGGCCCTACAAATTCTTCTTTTAAAATTTTATAGCCAGATGGTTTTACCGAATTCAGCGCAGAATGAAATTTATCTTTACTCTCTTGTGAACTTTGTTCTTGACTCATTTTAATTGTAAAATCTCGGCCTGAATTTTCAAAGCTTTGTACGGTGATTTCTTCAAAACCAGCTTTTGCAAAAGTATTTCTTACATCTGCAATTGAAGTATCTTCATTAAATCTGATAATAACTTCGGTGCCTCCTTTAAAATCTACACCATATTTATTATCTCCCTGAACAACCCAAAAATAAATTGAAGCAAAAATTAAGGCATAGGTTATTCCCATCCAAATGTACCTCATACCCATAAAATCAAAATGAGGTTTTTTTATAACTTCCATAATTTACCTTTCTATCTTAACGGTTTGTGGTTTCATACCTTTACTAAATACTTAAATTATCTTGTGCATCTCTAAGCTTAAATATCGAGAAACAAAGCTTTGAAGCAAACAAGGCAGAAGCAACTGTCGTAATAATACCAATGCTCATGGTCACGGCAAAACCCTTGATGGTTCCTGAACCAAACCCATAAAGAATCACACCGCTGATTAAGGTCGTGATGTTAGCATCAAGAATTGTCCAGTGGGCTCGATCAAACCCGGCGGCAACTGCTGCATTTGCCGTTGAACCATTTCTTAGTTCCTCGCGAATTCTTTCATAAATAATAATATTAGAATCCACTGCCATCCCCACAGTCAAAGCTAAACCGGCAATACCAGGGAGTGTCAAAGTAGAACCACACAAAGCAAGTAATGCTAAAAGCCAAACTAAATTAATTGTCAAACAGGCTACAGCAAGCACTCCGGCTTTTTTGTAATACAAACACATAAAAGCAATCACCACGATAGAAGCAATCAGTGTTGCCTTGACTCCTTTTTGAATAGAATCTTCACCAAGTGATGCGCCCACAGTTCTTGATTCTTCGAAAGTAAGAGGTGCAGGTAAAGCACCAGAACGCAAAATTATCGCCAAACGATGTGCTTCTTCTGTATCAAAACCTCCTGTTATTTGCGCATTTCCTCCGGAAATTCTTTCTCTAATCGATGGCGCAGAATAACCAACTCCGTCCAAAACTATCGCCAAACGCCTACCCACATTATCAGCCGTGATGCGATCAAAAAGCTGTGCTCCCACAGAACCAAATTCCATGAGAACTTCAATTTCATTTGTTCGGGGATTTAATTCAACTTTGGCAGATTTAATGGAGTCACCCGTCATCAAGGTTTCTTCATCCATTTGTAAAGTTTCTCCGCTGCGCATTTTCAAAGGAGTAGTATTAGCCTCTGCATTTGCCGGATCGCCTATTAAATGAAACTCTAATTTAGCAACTGAACCAATCGTTTTTTTCACACTTTCAACATCTGTGACATCAGGTAGTTGAACAATAATTCTTTTTTCACCGGAACGTTGAATTACCGGCTCAGCGACACCATATTGATCGACCCGATTGCGAATAGTTTCAATTGCTTGATCCACAGCATTTTTTTCGATCTCTTTAGCCTTCGTTTCACTTATTTTATAAGTAACATTGACTCTACTGCCATCGCTACTTTTATCAGCACGATCTAATTGGGCAAACTTCTTTCTCATATAATTATCAAGTTCTTCCACCCCGGCTTCACCAAGCAAAGTAACTTGAATAGAATTGTCGGTGATCGCTCTTGATTTTACTATTCCAATTCGTTCTTTGGAAAGTTCCGCTTTGATTGTGCTGGCAATGGAATTAAGTTGGCTTTTTACAGCTTCTTTAGTTTGTACTCCTAAAACAAGATAACTACCGCCTCGCAAATCTAAACCTAGTTTAATTTTTTTTGCCGGCCACCAATCGGGAAGTTTTGTGCCTTCCGGTAAAATTAAATTGGAAAAAGTCGGCATTAAAACGACAACTGAAATGATCAGCGACAGAACTAATGTAATTAATTGATTTCGTTTTTTTAAATCCACCTTTTCTCCTCTCTATTTTAGCAGCTTGTTCGCCTAAAAAGCTGTCTATTTTTTAACAGCGATTACTTTTTGCTTTGTAGCTTTGATATGGGGTTTTAAAACTTTTAATTTTACTCCCGAAGCCACTTCCACTGTAATAAAATCTTCTGCTATTGCAACAACTTTTCCCAAAATCCCACCGGAAGTTTCCACATCATCATCTTTTTTTAAATCCTTGAGAAAACGAGCTTGCGTTTCTTCATTTAATTGTTGAGGTCTTAAAACAAGCATATAATATATAAAGAAACCAAAAAGAAAAAATTGCACAGTCTGAAAAATAAATTGAAAAGGAGTCTCTGCTGTATTCTGTGCAGGAGCACTGACTGCGCTTGGGGTAGCCGGATCTGCTGGCATATCAGCATAAGCTAATGAATTTAAAGAAATTAAAAAAGTAAACAGTGTTATTAAGAAAATATGAAGGAAACGACTCCTGTTATTCTGTGTTATTGGCGTATACATGTGAGCTTAAAAAATCCTTTAAAAAATTAGCAAATTGCTTGGTTTTTATCGCCTGACGAATTCTAAACATCAGGCGCTGATAAAACCTTAAATTATGAATCGTTGCAAGCTGTAAACCCAACATTTCATTACAATGAATTAAGTGCGCAATATAAGCTTTTGTGAAATTTTTACAAGAGTAACAGTCGCAATCGGTCAATATAGGAGTATTATCCTGCCTATATTTTTCATTGCGAATATTAATATAGCCTTGATCCACATATAAGCGCCCGAAACGAGCACTGCGTGTTGGTATCACACAATCAAAAAGATCTATTCCCAGAGATACAGCTTGCACAATGTCTCTAGGGGTACCTACTCCCATTAAATATCGAATTTTATCCAGCGGTAAAACTTCCGTTGTTACTCCAACCATCTCCAGCATTAATTCTGGCGCTTCACCAACACTAAGACCACCAATGGCATAACCATCAAAACCAATTTCAATTAAACGCTTTGCCGCTTGTTTTCTTAGCTCAGCAAACATACTTCCCTGCACAATTCCAAAAATTAAAGACTGCTCTCTTTTTTTTGCCTTCACACTGCGCTCAGCCCAACTAGTAGTTAAGTCCAGTGATTTTTGAGCAAGAGCGAATTCTGCCGGATAAGCAAGACACTCATCCAACACCATCATAATATCTACACCCAAATTTTCTTGAATTTGCACTACTTTTTCCGGTGTAAAAAAAATTTTTGCTCCGTCAATATGGGAATTAAATTCTACGCCATCTGCAGAAATTTTTCTAAGTTTAGCTAAACTAAATACTTGATACCCTCCGCTATCGGTTAAAATCGGACCAGACCAATTCATAAACTGATGTAAGCCACCTAAGTTTTTAATGACTTCATCGCCGGGCCGTAAATGTAAATGATAGGTATTAGACAGTATAATCTGGGCATTCAATTCTTTTAATTGCCTGGGATTAACGGCTTTTACCGTGCCTTGTGTTCCTACGGGCATGAAGGCCGGGGTTTCAAACTCTCCATGAGCAGTGGCTTGTCTGCCGGTTCTTGCTAGACCATCTGTGGCAATAATTTCAAAATTTCCGATTGTCATAAAAAATCATCTTGTAG
>CAYOOT010000102.1:0-5668 GCA_964405665.1 uncultured Bdellovibrionales bacterium
TTTCCAATTCTGATGAGCAGGCTGGGCAACGCATTTAAACCTCCGATATAAATTACTCAATATTGGATTCAGGTTAGCAGGAGATTGTGCATATTTCAATGTAAAATTATTACTACTAACAATTTAATGTAGGGGCAAGTTTTATGCTTGCCCTGAATTCCAAAATATATTGGTCCACCGGGCAGCCATAAAGGCTGCCCCTACATTATTTCATTGGAATTTTTAAGCAAATGCAGAATAGTCTGGCTAGCATCCTGAAAAACCTCTTCTTTAAAGAAAATCATCATCTCCGCACCAACTGTGTGAAATGATTGAATTGAGATATTTTTTAGGGCCAAAGCACGGGTAATTCGATAATAAATTCCCGGAATGTCTTTGGTGTTATTTTCCCAATTGACAGTAATATAGGCTAAATTGTCCGCTTCCGAGGTTATTTTGCAATTGGAAATCAATTTGCGAATAATTTTTTTATGTTTTTGATTTGTAAAAATTACAATTTCGTAAGTTCCTTCAATTACTGAAATGTAGTCTCCTTTTGCCGCTGAAAATTTTTCATTTATTTTTTTAGCAATTACACTGTTTTTTTCGGAACGGGCGATTGCCAACTCATAAATTTGTGATTTACTCGAAATTTCCAAGTTTTCGGGAAATTTAAAATCAAAAATATTTTCTTTTGTCAGCACAAAAAGTGAGCGGCGAATGGCCATGCTGATTGCTGTAACATTACTTTTACTACCTAAATCTTTTTCTATGGATTTTTGTAATTTTTTGGCGATTGCAGTGATATTAGTTAGCTTTAACTGCAAGAGTTCCAGCAGATAATGATTTTTTTTAAGTTCTTGGATTACCAATTGCTGAATGGAAGGCATAAAAAACTAATTAATGGGCAAATAATATTTCTAACTATGTTAAAAATTTAACATAAAGTTAAATTTTTGACAACTGACTCAATTCTCCATATAAGGTTTTACTCGAAATAAATTACATTATGGAGACCTATGAAATATATCAGTGTCCTAGTTGTTGATCAGGGAATTGAAAATAAAGGAATTTTAGCCAATACCTCTTTTGTTTTAGGATTAAGCTCCGGTCGGATGTTACCTGAAAATACTTTTGGCCAAGCGGCAATTGATGGTGAGGGGAAAATTCATCATTCTCTTACCAATATTGCCCATTTCGTAAGAAAGGCCGGGCAGAACAAACTAAGAACACTTCGTGCCGAGTTTGCCGCAAATAAAGAAATACAAATTATTGACTACACCGAAGATGCCGCACCAAGTGATTATGCTAGCTACATGAGCAGTCTTTCTCAGCACAAAGGAGAAGAAATAAGCTACCGAGCGATCCATTTTTTTGGTCCGGAAGAATTGCTTTTACCAAAAACTAAAAATTTATCGATCCTCAGTTAAATATTTTGTTTTTTAGCAAGGACTCCAAAGTAGGGGAGAAACAGCATTTAAAATTTCTGTCGGCAAAGAAGATTGTTCTCGGCAAATTTCTTGGGCAATTATTTCTCCAGCCAAATTACAGGAAAGCAGTCCTTTTGCCGCATGAGCAATGCTGACATACAAACCGGAGTTGTTTTTAGAATTTATCGGGATTTCTCCGATAATCGGCAACCTGCCTTTGGCCATTGTGCGAAAGCCGACTTTTGATTTAACTATTGCTTCCTTATTTATTGGGAAATTTGGCAACCATTGCTCTAACCTTTGCAAAAGATCAATGTTTTGTGCAGCATCCATTTCTTGACGAGAATCCCCATGGTTAAAAGTTGCTCCCAAAAGATGAACCCCAGCTATCTCCGGTGTTATATAGCCATCGTAACAGACAACATGTTTTAAACGATTACTTTGAATGTTTGTTTTTAAATGAGCTAATTGACCGCGTACACTTTCTAAGGGGAGAAATTTTAATTGTTCAAATTCTAAGCAGGAAGAGCCTGAGGCGATAACAATTATTTCAGCAGCTGCGACTTCCTGGTTATTTCCATCCAGGCAAAGCCAATTATTTTTTTCTTTGAGGATTTTTTTTATTTTCTGGCCGAGAATTAATTCTGTATACTTACTACTTGATTTTAACGAAGCCTTGCAAAAACTTGCTGGTTCCAGCCAACCGCCATTGGGAAAAAAAATCCCTCCCTCTTTTAACTCGAAGCCGATTAAAGTTTCCGCTTCTTTTTTGCTTAATTTTTGGGCAAAATCTCCTGGAAGATCCAGTGCCTCAATTTCTTGATAAAGTTGCTTTAACCTCTTACTTGATGGGAACTTTAAAACGCCGCAAAATTCCCCATTAATTTTTAAATTTTCTTTTCTAAAAACCTCTAATTCCTGACGCAAGGCCGCTAACCCCAAATCATAAAATTCAGAGATCTTATTTTTCTTGGCTGTTAAATGCGGCATAATAATTCCAGCAATATTACCAGAGGCTTGAGTGGCAATTTGATCCTCTGTTTCAAAGATTACGCTGGAAATGTTTCTCTTTGCTAAAGATCTAGCAACAGTAATTCCTGCGAGTCCGGCACCAATAATTGTTATTTTAGACATGCCTATATTTATGTTCAAAATTGCCGATTTAAGCAAGATTGGTAGATTTTTAATAATATGTTAATAAATCTTCAATGTCCCACGCAGAACAAAAACAGAAAAAATATTGGGAGAACGAACATCAGCAAAATAATCCCGATATACCTTCTCTGGCCTCGGAAAAGCCCAGCCAAATAATTTTAAGATTTTTTGATTTTTTAAAAGAAAAAAAGGTTAATCTTTCCGGCAGAGTCGTAGATATAGGTTGTGGTAAGGGAAGAAATGCTATTTTCTTAGCAAAAGAGGGATTAATGGTCAGTTGTTTGGATTTTATTGATTCCGCCCTTCGTGAAATAGAAATAAGAGCCTCCAAAGAAAAAATTTCTCAATTAATTCAAACAAAAAATTGTTATATTTCAGAAAAATGGGATTTCCCGGATAATTATTTTGATTTTGCAATTGATTGCTATGCCTCTATTGATATTGAATCCAATATGGGCCGAAAAACTTGTATTAATGAAATGTTTCGTTGTCTTAAGCCGGGGGCTTTTGCCGCAGTTGCCGTAGTTGCAGCAGATGATCCTTATGAAAGCTCATCTGCAAATGTAAGTCCGGCAAAAGAAATAAACTGTGTGATTTGGACTAAAAACAATAAATTTCAAAAAAATTATACTCTTAATGAAATAGAAAATACTTATAGTAATAATTTTATTTTATGGGAAATCACTAAAATTCAAAAAGAAACGTTAAAAATGGCGGAACAAAGAATTGCCAAAGATTTTTTTATTTTTATGCAAAAACCTTCAACCACGTAATTAATTACTCTGATTTTTTGTGCTGACTGTAAAGATAGATTTATCGATTCCTGGTTTTAAAGCTTCGATAAAGGCGTTTTTAAAAATCCCAATTGCCGCTTTCCATTTCCCGATTTTGGGATCATCATATTTTCCAGTAAGGGGAATTTTTGTTGCAATCTGATCCTGCGAATGGTTAGTAAAAATTTCTGAAATAAAGGCTACGATACTTTCCCAAATAAACCTTAGCGGTTTGTGGGTATCTTCTAAACTTAGAAGTTGAAGATCTTTGATCAGCACTTTAAAATAACCATCAAATACTTTTTTTTGGGCTGCCAACTCGGTATAAGCGGAAAAGTCTCCTTTCTCCGCATCAACACTGGCATAAGCTCCCAAAAAATTATTTAAAGAAGTAATTGGCAGATTTTTTAAAGAACCATTTAAATAAAAATCGGGGTCATCACTAAAGGGATCAAGATCCATTGCCAGATTGGTTTTTGCAATATTTTGTGCAACTCCACTGGCATCGATATGAGCAACACGTGTTTTTGAAAGATCTAAGCTATTTGTAAGATTTGTTGCTATTGCCTGAACTTTTGCAAAATAAACATCCACTTGAGGCTTAGTGCTAAAATCTTTGTAATGAACCTGACCATTATTTACAACAAAATGATTAATTTTTAGGGGAAATAAATCTCTGATTGTTTCCAGCCAATCTGCTTCTGTGCCATCTTGACTTTCTTTTTCGGTAGGACCACCGACAAAATTTACTTTTGGTGAATCGACTTCCACTTCGCCTACAAAGGAACCATCAAAGATGGAACGCCATTCTACCGATAGATCTACATGAGGTGAGATAAATAACGGAGCAGGAATTTTTGCAAATTTTTTATAAAAACTTATTCCCCAGATTTGATAAGCGCCTCTCCACAGACTAAGTTCAATATCATTAACCTTCCCCGAATACCCGGGATTTTGGTTGATTACTTTATTGACATATTTAAGCACATAATGAGGTAGAACCAAACGAATTCCGATCAATAGAATGATAATAAAAGAAATTAAATAAATAACTCGTTTCGAGAATAACTTTAAATTCCAAAAAGATTTTTTTGGTTTCTTGCGACTGGAGGGAGTAATTACTTGGCTTTGATTGTGTTCCATTTACTAAGAATATTTGATTCGGGACAAAAAAACATGAGAATGATCATGGAATAAAACCTTTTATAAGTTCTCTCAAACAACTCATTATCTGATCCTCGTCATAGAAGAAGGTTGTTAGTGACTTGTATAAAGGCTAGAAAGGTCAATTAGAGGTATTTTTTTAACGAAATATAACTCATAGGAGATTTCGTATGGAAACTATGGAAACACTGCGAGATGCATTTATTGATGAGCTTAAGGACATTTACAGTGCTGAGCAACAATTAGTTAAAGCACTTCCGGACATTGAAAAAAAAGCTGCCAATTCTTCGTTAAAAGAAGCTCTTCGCTCCCACTTGCAGGAAACAAAAACTCAAGTGAAGAGGCTGGAGCAAGCAGCAGAAATATTAGGTGAAAAGCTTTCCGGTAAAACTTGTGAAGCGATGAAAGGCTTGGTCGAAGAAGGAAAGGAAGCAATTAAGATTAAAAGTGAAAACCTGGCTATTGTTGATTCTGTGATTATTGGGGCGGCTCAACGTGTGGAGCATTATGAAATAGCCGCATACGGTACTGCTCGAGCAATGGCAGAGGAATTGGGAGAATCAGAAATTGCAAAATTACTCCAAGAAACATTAGAAGAAGAATCTGCAGCAGATGAAAAATTAAGTGAAATTTCACTTAACGAAGTTTTATCTGATGCCAATATGGAAGCTTAAAAAAAGTAATATGGAAATGTTTTTATTAATGCAGCAATAACCTTTAAAACTACAAGTGCTTCCGGAGATCTATATCCGGAAAACACTTGTAGTTACTTTAATTTATAAATTTCTATGAGTAAAAATTATTAATTTGATTATTATTTGGAGGCACTATGAAAACCAATAAAATGCTTTTTACAATAGGGTTATTATCCAGTTTAAGTTTATTTGCATCCAAAGCATCAGCTGAGGAATATCAATATAAAGAAGAACATAGTCATTCCAGCAGTTCAGATTCGAGTGGCGCCTATAAAGAAGAAAATACTCGTTCGCGCACCGATGTTTACAAAAATAGCGCCCCTGCGATCGATTCGACTACCACATATAGAAAGGAGGAGCATACTCGATCTCGTAATACTGATGTCTACAATAGTGATAGAGCGCGCTTGGTCGATCCTAGTGGGATGCGTGAAGATGATGATGGTGTTTTGGAAAAAAACGAGTATGAATA
>CAYOOT010000102.1:5768-8462 GCA_964405665.1 uncultured Bdellovibrionales bacterium
ATCGTCCTACCTTCTCTTTGTTCAATAAAAGATTTAATTTCATCTGCGGTCAAAGTAAATCTAAAGGCAAGTAGCGTTATCTTTATAATTTCATAATCGAAAAGATTTATGGAGGGATTTCTTGAATCAGCTTCTAAATAAGCTTCATAAAGTTGATTGAGGTAAGCAATGGCCTCTGCAGCAGTGAATAAACCATCTACTTGCATAGCTAAGTTTAAACATTCAATTGCTACTGATGTTATTGCAGATTCTTCTAGGATATTTTGTTTAAAATTATTGAATAAGCTCTCTAATAATTTTTTTAAATTTTCGTTTGTAATTTTTTTTGATTTAATTGCTTGTTCGCAGCAAAGGGCAAAGTTCCGAACGTCTTTTTGTGAAATAAAATAATCTAAACCTTCTAATATTATTTCCTCTGTAATGATACTTTCACTTTTACTTAAACCTAATGTTATGATTTTTTGATAATAATCATCGGCACCATAGAAATTAATATCGAGCTCGCTTAATGTAGCCAGATTCATTCCTCTTACTAGCCTGATCGCTCTTGAGCTGGATTCTGGCAGAAGTTCCTCTTTTGATCTTCCAGTCAGACTCGGAGCAAGAACTATTATTATTTCTCCTAAGTCCATATTTAGTGCAGTGGCATTCCATGTTGCAAGGGAATTACTTAAAGTAGTAATGCAGGGAGTATTCCTGGAAATATTATGTTCACTATCTTGAGTTGGCTTATTGATAATCCAAATGTCTTTACCATCTAAAGTGGGGCCGAGAATGATTACTCCATGATAAGGCTGTATTGTTTTACGTATTCCGCAAATCAGTGCATATCTGCTCACTGTTGGCATTTCTGTTAGAGCAGCTAGAGTTTTTTCTAAAACAGGTTTCCTGATCTTTGTGCCTGATGTGACAATTTCGTCAAATCCTTGATAAGCGAGTATCCCTTCTACTACTCTTAAAGCTTCTTCACGGTTTTTATATCCTTGATTTGATTGTGCTATTCCTACTGGATGTGGAGATACATTTAAACCTATTCTACTTAAAATTGCCATAACAAAACTATAACAATCGAAACAATGATCATCTTTTACAAGACTTAATATTTTAGCAAAAGCCATTTGTACGGACGCAATATTGCTATGCTGATTTATGCTTGCATTGGGATCAGCCCTTTCAGCCTGAATTAATAATTGATAAAGGTTATCTCCCTCGGGAAAAGTTTCAAAAGTCGCGGGAAGATCGGGAGTTTGTTTTTTAGTGAATCTAATAACACTCCTTGGCGATTGAGGATCTACAGAGAATTCAATTTTATCGGCGGTGCTTTCGCCAACTAAGTTCGTGGGTGTATAGCCATACTCTAGTGCTATTTGCATTAAAAGTTTGATCTTCTTTTTATAGATTCCATCAAAGATACGGCTTTCTTTAGAATTTAATAACATCTTTTTTAGTACATCATTTCTTGCAAAATAATCCTGAGTTATATCTATTGCTGCTAAAGTGCAATGTGAAAAATATGATCTAAGCAATGTTTCTTCTTGATGCCGTAGATGTTTATTAGTAATTTTTCTAGACTGCAGGTAACTATTATGCCAGGGAATGTATACATCTGCTATTTGAGAAAGATTTTGATAGTCAAAATCTTTAAATCTATCTGAAGATGGGAAGTCATAATCATAGTATGTAAGAATGGAGGTTGATAATGAAAGAATTAATGAATCTATTTTTTCTTCCAGTAAAGAAAGATCTCCCAGTTTTTTATTTTTTGTGACAGCAGACTTAACTTCTTCAAGCTGATCTTTTATTACTAAAATTCTTTTAGCTTTTATTTCAGCGCTAGAATCTAAATCTTCGGTTTTACTCTTTCTAAGATCATGCTCTTCTGTTGTTAAATAATCATTTACTTGTTTGATTATTAACATAAGAAAAGCCCTATTCTTAGGAGTTTTGAACTCGTCCTTATCTTTTCTTATTCTATTAATAATAAATTTTAAAGAGTTTAATTCAAATACTCTTAATCTTGCTGCCTCGACTCTAAGGCTGAGAGATCCTTGTATTTCATAAATTTTTGCACGATTATTTTGAACATCCTCTGCAGCATCTAAATTGCAGACAGAGCCTATTTCAAATACACCCCTTATCACAGAGGCAGTTGCTGATATGGCGATATCCGTTAACCTACAGGCGCAATAGAAAGGATCGAGATTTCCTTTAGGGTTTCTGATTTTAGGGATCAAGCTTAGTCGAATTGTTTCCCCGTCAGATTGTGCTAAACATACAGATAGATCATCTGCTGCTGTTTCATGATAAAGATAACGATATCGATATTGAGCATGCAATAACAAAGAATCTTGATTGAAGTTAAAATCTATTTTTGCATAATTATAAGCCCTGATCCAATAATGGCAAAACTTTGTTTTGTGTTCAATATCGCATTCTTTTAGATAGAGAAGATAATTCAACCAATTTTTTCCGGTTCTATCGAAATCAGTTCTTGGACTTTCGAAAGCTGGATATTTTTCTTCATAAGCAAGAATCCCCGTTCTTAATTTCTCAATTGCTTCTTGGGTTGGTGAATTTTCTATTTCTAGTGTTATATTGATTATCAGATTTAATTCCGATCTTTGTTCTCCAGAACGGTTAGGCAAACCCTCTCCCTCAGATCTTTTATTACTCGCAGCAGCAATCACTTCATTT
>CAYOOT010000103.1:0-8182 GCA_964405665.1 uncultured Bdellovibrionales bacterium
AAAGATCTACTTCAATCGAGATATCCAGCATTTTTTAAAATTCTCTGCGCAGGTGTCTGGGAATTAAATGCAATGGTTCCTCATACATTGGACAACCTTCAATAGCATGAAAAGGTGCTATTGCTTCCAAACCGCTTTTAAGTTTTTCCGCTAAAGAACTTTTTCCTGAACCAACAGGACCCACTAAATAAAGAACTTGTCTACTTTCTTCTCCCTTTAAAGAAGCGGAGTGAAAGTATCTAACCACTGCGCTAATAGTATCTTCCATGCCGTAGAATTCTTCGACGAAGAAATTATAGCGTCTTAGCTTTTTATTTTTAAAAAGGCGGGCCAGCTTGGCATCTTCTTCAACATTGATTTCTTCAATGCCTTGATCTTTGAGCATTTGATAGATGGTAGCATGAGCAAGTTGCGGACGAACTTTGCCATCACGAAGCAGATCTAAATATTCAATCATGGTTCCTTTCCAGGAATGTTTTTGGCGAGTCTCCCTGTCTTTTTCGATAACTGATAAAAAATCGTGATTGGATCGAGAAGGATTTTTTGGGGTTTCTTTAGGGGCCATGGTATGTTTTCCTCTATAATGGGTTATTCGGGTTAACGGCCGACAGCTCTGCAAAATAAAAAAGCAGTTTCCTAAAACTAGATTTCTTAGAAAACTGCCTTTATATTAAGATGTCATACATTGATTGTATGGTTACAATTTATTTGTCTTTAAGCAAGAAAAAGATTTTTACGGCCAGGAATTGGCCAAGTATGTCTAGAAATTTATACGATTCTTAGCCAAAGAAGTCTTAAATTTTTAGAGAAATGCCTTTGTGAGTTGATTAATTTACTTTAATAGAGATATTACTAGAGAAGTTAGTTAATGATACATGATAATTGTGATAAATGTTTAAAATATTATTTCTCGGAGACATTGTCGGTAAGCCTGGCAGAAAAGCAGTGCAAGAGCATCTTCCGGCGCTTAAATTAGAACATCAACCAGATTTGGTTATTGCTAACGGCGAAAATGCAGCCGGTGGAGTAGGGATTGAAATTAAACTAGCGGAAGAAATTTTCCAATACGGTGTTGAGATTATCACTACCGGAAATCACATTTGGAATAGAAAAGAAATTTTCCCATATTTAGAAACTAATGCTCAGAGAATAATTCGCCCAGGCAACTTTCCTGAAGGTGCGCCCGGCAAAGGTTTTTGTATAGTAGAAAAAGAGGGGCTAAAAATAGCAATCGTCAATGCCCAAGGCCGGGTCTTTATGGCCGAGTTGGTAGAGTGTCCTTTTAAATATCTGGACAAGCTTTTAGAAAATGAACTGAAAACTTGCGATTTAATTTTTGTTGATTTTCATGCTGAAGCTACAAGTGAAAAAGTTGCCTTCGGAAATTATCTTGATGGCAGAGCTTCTGTGGTGGTGGGAACGCACACTCATGTGCAAACTGCCGATGAAAGAATTCTTCCCAAAGGCACGGCTTATATTTCCGATGTCGGAATGTGCGGCCCCAGGGATTCAGTGATCGGTGCCGAGACTGAAAAAATTATTAAACGCTTTATTACAGGGATCCCTCATAAGTTCGATGTTGCTGATGATAGAGGAATGATTAATGGAGTATTAGTAAGCTTTGATTCAGCAACAAAAAAAGCGCTTAAGATCGAAAGAGTTTTTAAATATAGTAGTCATTAGAAATAAAGTGCAAGTTTAATTTTAAATTCTCAAAGTCATACCTGGAAATTACTGCAAAAATAAAGTGCGGGATAAGCTGCTGCCCAGGCAAACAAGAAACGATTTAATCCAAAAATATAAAAATTAGCCAGATGAAATACAAAAGCAAAAACGATATAGGCTAAGCAGATTTCTGGACTAAGTAGGGCTAGGGGAAAACTTAATTCAAATATCATAATGATCCAGGAAACAAAGCAGGAGAGTTTCAGATTATTGGAAATAAGCGCTGAGCTTGGAGTAGCCAGGTAAATACTGGAATTAATAAAACCACTAAGTGCTTTTCCTGTTCTCCAATTTTCTTTTTTAATTTTTACAATACCGGAAATAAAATATGAGGAGCAAACTTGGATTGCAATATACCAGAGGGCAATAAAAGCAGCAGTTTCTGATTGTTTGAATATTTCAAAAATACATAATGCTGAAAGAACGACAATCGTTAAATAATCACTGCCACCATTAAATACCCCGCGCCAGCGCAGGCAGATTAAGACAGTGCTAAAGAAAAGAATAAAAACTAAAAGTGGATGCGGAAAAAAGAGAATGAGCAGGGCAGAGAATAAACGAAGAAATAGTAAATAGAGAAAATTGGGATATTTTAAGAAGAGCGCAATGAATTTTTGAAAGAAGATTGGGAAAATTGCAAATTCTTTTTTTAGAGTATTCCAATTCCAAACTCCATTTTCGTCATAAGAATTTCTAATCTGAATCAGTTCTAGAGTTTGAAAAAATATGGCGATAGCAATTATTTTTTCCGTCCAAAATATCGCCGCAAAAGGATTAAGCATTGCTTGTCTCGTGTGTTACTGAAATAAGAATATCTTCTGCATCCTGGGGTGAGCCTTGCATCACGGCAGAAAGTTTAAACTGGAAATAGATTTTTTTCTCTTCTTTTTTAGAGTTTAGAATGCGTGATAAAACAAGATTTTTTGTCAGTTGGTAGGAAACTGATTGAATAAAGTCATTTTTATTTTCTTCTTTGACTTCTTCTTTATCGTTTTCTAATTGCTGCAATAACCCATGATAGGCATGAAGAAGGTTTGCTTGAGAATTTATAAATAAGCATCCCCAGTTTCTCTCTAATTTACCCAGCGCCGCTTCCCAAGGACCAAAGTTTTTCCCATCTTCGCTGCTTCGAAAATAGAGGACAGGTAGGTAACAAAGATCTTCAAAAAATCTCCAGGAAGGAAATAAAGCACGGAATAGGTAAATAGCTCTGCCGGGAATATATACAGTTTTCATTCTGGAAATAAGAATTAAGGCAATAAAGTATGTGGTTAAGAAAATTATTATTGTGGTGTCTGAGGACATTTTAATTTCTGTTTTTTAGCTTATGTTAAACTTTAAAAATATCCATAATAGAGATTACAGAGAAGATACTAATGGAGCGCGGACTTTAGTCCGCTTATAACCAAATATTTTAGTATGGCAAGAATAAAAGTTTGGTAATAAGCGGACTAAAGTCCGCGCTCCATTTGTGCCCTTGCTGAAATTATTAGTATTCTATCTTTTCCATTTCGGATCCCCCGGCACTTGGAAAATTTGTTCTTTGCCCTTGGTTACTTCTTCCAATTCAGCGGCAGCGCAGAGTTGCACAATCACATGTTTTATTCTGTTACCGCTTGCTTCAATCAATTTTAAAGCTTCCAGCTGATCTTTATCCAAAGTGCCTTTGGCTTTTAAAAGATAAGAGCCGCCCAGAACTGCCCCTAGAGGATTGTTAATCTCATGTTGTAGAGTTGCTAAAAGCAATTTTATTGTATCGTATTTTTGTTGTTTCAACTTCGTTTGTAAAAGTGCATCTTCTAGTTTTTTTCTTTCTATCAGGGCTTCTAGCAGCGGAATAAAAAGTGGCTCGGATATCTGGCGTTTAGAAAGAAAATGACCGGCTCCAGCTTTGAGAGTTGAACCGGGTAACTCCGGAGCATCATCGGAGCTTACTGCTAAAACAGCAATATTTTTAATTTTTGGATGCTCTAAAATTTCCAGTCCCCGACCATCGGGTAAATGTTGATCGAGCACGGCAAAAGTAAAATCGATATTTGTTTGATCAAGAAAATTCTTTGCTTCCTTAATTGTTTTTGTCGCATGAATTTCTATTTCTTTATTCCAGTTTTTTAGCCGAAGCTCCAAAATTTTTTGAAAATTGAGATCATCTTCTAAGACAAAAGCAATAACTTTCATAAATTGCCTAATAGTTTATTGACTTCATTTTTAATAAGGCCATACGGTTGAGCCCCTTTGATTAGCACACCATTGTAAGTACCATCTGCCGATAACTTTGCCACAAAGGTGCTTGGAACACCGGTTAATTTTAGCTGGCTGGCGTTGGCCGAGTCTTTTTTGATTTCTGTTAAATATCTTTTCGATCCCAAACAATTCTGTGTTTTCTTTGTGTCCAGGTCCGCTAAGGTTTTGATAAAATCCCCCAAGTTTTTTTCTGTTAAATCCTGAGCTTTTTGACTAATCAAATTAAATGTTTCCCAATACTTGCCTTGCTCTCCGGCGCAATGGGCGAGCATTGCCAATTTTTCGGATAATACTTTCCCGGGTATGGGAGAATCACGCAATATAATTTTTATTTTATTAGTATCGGCGAAATCCTTTTTTAGATTAGGAATAATATTTTGTTGGAATTTCGTGCAGAGCACACAATTTAAGTCAGTAAAAATCATTACAATATTTTCTGAATTTTTTGGGCCATAAAAGGGATCATCCTTTTCACTATTGTCACTGATTAATGACCCCTTAATTATTGCCTGATCGCCATTGTCAGCAAGAACTTCTTTTGGCCGCTCGATATAGGCTTTTAATTTGGCGATTTCTTGGCGTAACAGATTTTGTTCTTCTATCTCCGCTGCAAGGTCTTCGGTTTTACTTTTAAGAGTTAAGCTTAGTTCTTTATTATTGATCTGCAGATAAATTGCATAAATAAAGAAAGCCATTAATAAAAAATAAAAAGGAAGTATTTTTATTTTTGTAGAAAGCAATTTCTTAATCTTTTGCAAACGCGATTCTTTTGCTTTATCTAATAGAATGTCTTCCGGTTTTAATAGAACGATTTTACTTTTTGGAACTAAAGTCACTTTACTACCTATCTAATATGATATTTGCTTTGACCCGATTTTTGCTAAAATTAGGAGATCTGGCAAGTGTTAAAACATCAATTTGAGCGCAATTACCGGTTTTTAAAGATTCTGCAGAACTGCTAACACTTGCTGCAGTAGTAATTACATCATCAAAAAGCAAAATCCTTTTCCCCTGTAATATTGTGCTTTTCATTATAAAAGCATTTTTCATATTTTTAATTCTTTTTTCCGGGGCTAACTTTGCTTGAGCTAGTCTTTCTTTATTTGATTTTAAAATTAAGGGATAACAGGGAATCTCAAAATGGCAGGCAATTTTCTTGGCAATCAAATAAGTATGATTAAATTCTCTTTTTTTTAGAATTTTTTTAGTTGAGGGAATAGGAATAATCACTTCGGGAAATCCAGGAGAGAACAATTGCTGACTGACAATTTCTTTGCAAGCAATTTTGGCAAAATAATCAGCTAAAGCCATTGCTGAATGATATTTGTATTTTTTTATTAACTCTTCAATCTCTTCTTTGTAATACCAAATTGAACGTAAGTGTCTAAGAGGAAGGGGATAAATTTGGCAAATCGGGCAAAGTGCAGAATTAAAAAAGATATTAGTTGTTGGTTCTTGGCATTTAAGGCAAGAAAAAATCCGATCACTTGCATTTTTGGAGTTGAATTTTAAATAATTTAGGCAAAGAGAACTATTTTTCTGGGGATCGCACTGCCGGCAAATTAATTCTTTGTTTTCTGTTCTCTGTCCGCAAATTTCACATTTTATCGGGAAAATAAATTCTAAAATTGTTTTTAATAATTTTATTAACATTTTCAGCTTTCCCGATTCTATCGCGATAAAAGATCGATTAATCAATTAAGCTTTGGCCGGTCATTTCTTCCGGCTGATTCAAACCAATCATTTCGCAAGCTGTAGGAGTAATATCACAAAGAGCACCTCCTAAGCGCAAATTGCAGTTTTTAAATTTATTGCCAAAAAGGATGAAGGGAACGGGATAAGTTGTATGGTAGGTGTGGGGTTCATTTGTTTCGTAATCAATCATTTGATCGGCATTGCCGTGATCGGCAGTAATAATAGCACAACCATTTTTTGCTTCCAGGGCAGTTAATATTTCTCCTAAACATCTATCCACAGTTTCTACCGCTTTAACTGCAGCTGCAAAATTTCCGGTGTGGCCCACCATATCGCAATTGGCGAAATTTAAAATATAAACATCGTTTTTATTGTTATTGATGTGTTCGATAATTTTAGTTGTAATTTCGGGAGCGCTCATTTCGGGTTTCTGATCATAAGTGGTGACTTCTCGAGGGGAAGGGATCATTTTTCTTTCCTCATTTTTAGTGGGAGTTTCTTCTCCCCCGTTAAAGAAATAAGTTACATGAGGATATTTTTCAGTTTCAGCGATACGCAATTGCGAAAGACCGGCATTGGCGACAACTTGTCCAAAATAATTTTTAATGATCTGCGGAGGAAAAAGCACGGTCACATCAAAGTTAGGATCATACTCAGTTAAAGTCAGTGGCTTAATAATCTTTGGAGTTTGTTTGCGGGAGAATTTATCGAAAGATCCAAAGAAAGTAGAGACAATTTCTCGCATCCTGTCTGCGCGGTAATTATAGAATATAATTCCGTCACCATCGCTAATAATGGGTTTTCTAGAGAGTTTTGAGCTGTCAATGAAATGCGGTTCAATGAATTCTGCTGTAATCCCTTTGGTTTCTTGTTCTTTTAAAGCCTGAAATGGATCATTAAAAATAGCGCCTTCTCCAAGAGTATATAAATTGTAAGCTTTTTCAACTCTTTCCCAACGATTATCCCGGTCCATTGCCAGAAAGCGCCCGATTAGGGAAACAATTGCTACTTCTTGATCCTGCTGCTGACAGTTATTTTGAAGAAAGTCTTGGAGATTTTTAATATCCTCCAAAGAAGCGGATTGTGAGCGATCACGACCGTCAGTTATCGCGTGAATATAAATTTTTTTAAGTCCTTGTTCGAGTGCGGCAATGATGATTGATTTTAAATGATCCAGTTGACTATGAACTCCTCCTTCACTGCTTAGGCCAATTAAATGCAAGGCGGAATCGGGTTTAGTTTTTAATTGCTTGCAAAGCGATACAAAAGAATTATTATTTTCTAATTCTTTGTCTCCCAAAGCTTGGTTAATTTTTGTCAGTTGTTGTTGTACTACTCGCCCGGCACCAATATTTAAATGACCGACTTCAGAGTTTCCCATTTGTCCGGCAGGTAATCCGACGCGTTTGCCATGAGATATCAAAGCGGTGTTGGGATAGTTTTTAAAAAGATTGTCCAATGTCGGAGTGTCGGCTTGAGAAAAAGCGTTTCCTTTGGGGTTGGGATTTAAGGCCAGGCCATCTATAATTACAAGTAAAAACGGCAGATTTAGTTTTGTTTTATCAAGCATATATTCAATAATTTTTTAATTAGTTAATATTTCCGGAGTGGGTTGTTGGCGCAAGTTGATTATTTCTTTTGCCTTAACTGACCAACTTTTATAATCTTTTTCTTCTTCTTTGTTGCCGTTTTGGAATAATTTAAAAGAGTAAAGATTTATTTTCTCAGAGCAGAGTGAAATAAGTATTTGATTTGCTTTCTCTGTATTGCCTAGTTTCTTTTCCACGATTGCGCTTAAGAAGTTTATTTGATTTCTAATGTCTTGATCGATTATTTCAGAATTTAAGATACCGTTTAATTCTATTTGAGCTTTTTCCAGATGTTCCAAATAAAGCAGCACTGTAATAAAAAATATCTTTGTTTGGATTAAAGGAATTGAGTTTTTGCCTTCTATTTTTTCCAAATTAAAAAGGAAATTGGAGATTAGGGCAATTATGCGATCTGGTTGATTAATCGCCAGGAGAATTCGACAAATTTCTTCCAGAGATTCCTTGCCAGGTCTAAGACTAAAACTCTTACTCAAATTAGCAATTGCTCCTTCAAAATTAAATTTATTTTTTTCGATAATTGCTAGTTCAAAGAATGCCGGGGCAAAGTCGCGGTGTCTTTTCATCAGATCGCCAATAGAATTTTGTAATTGTAATGGCGCATCGGAAAATTTTGTTTTTAGAACATTTAATTCCAACTGAGCAAGTTCTTCCAAAAACAATTGTTGTTCCTGATAATTGTCGGCCAGTTTAACCAGTTTCTTCCCAAAGACAAGTGCTTGCTCGTGTTTATTTAATTTCTGACAATTGCGAATTAGTTTTTGTAGAATAATTTTTGATTTGGGATCAACTTCCAGCGCCAGCATTAAATTATCGATGCTTGCAGTAAAATTATCCAAATTTTCATTAACAATCACCTCTTTTACGGTTTCCCGTAAACTGTATGAAATTATTTTCAATACCTTAGCGCA
>CAYOOT010000104.1:0-8169 GCA_964405665.1 uncultured Bdellovibrionales bacterium
GCATTTACTTGATGCTCATGGTTTTTCTTTTGTGCGCTATGCTCATTTTGCAGAAATTTTCGAATTGCGTTCCAAACAATATTTTTCCTCACTACGTCAGGCCGAAAAAACCGCAGGGAATTCCTGGGCAACGTTAAATATTTGGCTGGAATTTTTCCTCGATGCCTTGATCTCCTCTAGTGAAAAACTCCTGGATAATGCAGAAAAGAAGCTGGGCTTTTTTCGCTTGACTGATGTCCAGCAACAAATAATCGATGTGATAAAAACAATTGGTGCTGCCAGCAGAGAAAAAATTGTCAGTGAAACCGGGATCAATGTGAGCACTGTAAAATACAATTTAACTGTGCTTTCGACCAAGGGTCATTTGAAACGTGATGGGAATGGTAGGACTACGAGCTACAGTGTCATTTAGCAAACCTTTTGATTGGATATTTGCTATGTTGCCTCAGATCGTCCGTGTGGCAATAATTCTTGTATTTGGCATTAGATGAAAGTTAAGCGATTTTTGGACTAAATTTTATGAAACGACAATTTATTCTTTGTATAGACGATGGCGGTTACCCGGAATCCTTAGAAAAGCGAAAGTTTTATGAGGTTCTTCCTGACGCTGAAGCAGCAAAGGAGAATCTGGTTCGTGTTATTGATGAAAGCGGAGAAGATTATCTCTACTCAAAAAAAATGTTTGTGGAAGCTGCTTTATTAAAGGCAGCCTAGTGGAACTATGGTTTGTTATTTTAAAGCTCCTTAATTAGCGTTTCCACATCATCGCTTGAAGAAGTAACTTCTTCTTTTTCCTGATTTTTACATAAACCAGCAATCGGTTCATTGCCTAATTTTTTATTCATCAACAGTAATTTATCAAACAATATTTTCAAATCAGAAAGAACTCGTTTTACAGCCTGACCACTTAAATCCTGAAAATCCTGGGTAAGGATAATTTCCATATTATAAGTCATCGCTTGATGATTTAATTTCAAGGCTTCTAAATCAAGTATGGAATTAGTATTATCACAGCGCACACTGGCGCTTTCTAACAATTCCTTTTGGGCACTAAGGGCATTGGCTTGAGATTCCATTAGTTCTGTCACACGATGAGCGGCTCTGTCGGTAAGACTCATTACTCTTTCTAAATCGCTTCCGCTGATTAATTCATGTAAAACTTCAATTATTTCAAAAAGTTTATTATTAACCTCAACACTTGTAGGTCTTTCCTCGATGCTAGTAATTGCCTTACCTTTCTGAGCATCTTCAGCAAAAAATTTCTGACTCATAATCTCAAACCAAAGCTTATTATTTCTTAAAAATAGCTTCCAATTTCTGCTCTAAAAGATCCGCAGTAAATGGTTTAACAATGCAACTTGAAACACCTGCTTCCTGAGCTTCATTGACATTTTCTCTTTGTGATTCCGCTGTAACCAATAAAAAAGGTAAGCTCTTTAAAGAACCATCGGCCCTTACATTTTTCAATAAATCAATTCCCATCATGTTCGGCATATTCCAATCGGAAATCACAAATTCATAATCGCCTGCTTTCAGCTTATTTAAAGCTACATTTCCATCTTCTGCTTCATCAATGTTATTAAACCCCAATTGCTGCAAAACATTTTTTACAATTCTTCTCATTGTAGAAAAATCATCAACGACAAGGATTTTCATTGTCCGAGAGATATTATTTAATTTATTCATAACTACCGTTTCATCTTTTATAAATTAAACTTTTTTAAAAAATTAACTTTTAAAAAAATAAAAATATCTTTATTCCCAGCTAGTATCGACAAACTAGAGAATTTTATTAATAGTTTTTTAATGATAAACTTGCTAGATCTTAGAATAAATGCTGAAATTACAGATATTTATGCTTTCAGCTTATCTAAAATGCTTTCCAATTCAGAATTGGAATAAAAGGCGATTCGCACTTCTCCCTTGTCTTTTCCTTGTAATTGAATTCTTACTTTCGTGCCCAGAACCCTTCTCAGACGCTCTTCCAACTGCAGAACATCGCGATTGATTGCTGGAGAAATGGCTTTGGTATTTTTATTTGCTGAAGAAATATTTTCTGATTTTCTTTGATTGACTAAATCTTCTGTTGCTCTTACGGAAAGTCCTTTTTCAATTATTAATTTTGCAAAACCAAGTTGCTCTGAAGAATTTTCAATGGCCAATAGCGTTCGCGCATGACCGGCACTGATCTTTCCTTGAACAAGTAGCTTTTGCACATCTTCGGATAATTTTAAAAGCCTAAGAGCATTGGCAATAGAAGCACGATCTTTGCCCACAGTTTCTGCGATTTCCGATTGCGAGGCCCCAAAGCCATCAATTAAGCGCTTATATGCTAGTGCTTCTTCTAGAGGGTTTAAATCAGCCCGCTGCACATTTTCAATAATTCCCAGCTCTAGAGATTCTTTGTCATTTAAATTTTTAAGTAATACCGGAACTATTTCTAAGCCGGCTAGTGTTGCTGCTCTCCATCTTCTTTCCCCGGCAACAATCTCATATTGCGCTTCTGTGCTTGCTGCAGCACTTCTTTTTCTGACAATTAACGGCTGAAGTAATCCGGTATTTTTTATGGAATCAGCTAAAGAATTAATTTCGGACTCAACAAAATTTTGTCTTGGTTGCAACTTACCGGGAACAACTTCTTTAATCCCTAAAAAACCAAGTTCGCCTTCTCTTAGTTCATTTGTTTTTTCTAATTTTATTTCGATATTTTTTGTATTTTCAGCTGCTGTGTTGTTCTTTTGAGCCTGTGTTTTCGGCCTTAAATCAACCGCTACTGCTGAAGCAGACATCAAAGCAGAAAGTCCTCTTCCTAAAACATTTTTTCGATTACTAATGTTGGCACCTTTTTGCATTTTATTCCCCTAACTATTAATTTTCATTCCTTCATCTTCGGCCAAATAATTTTGCTCTCTCCTTCTCTCCAGCTCTAAAGCTAAAGAAGCATAGGCATCAGCTCCTAAGGAAGTATCATCATAGAGAAAAATTGGTTTGCCAAAACTGGGAGCCTCACTTAAACGAACATTTCTTGGAATAATTGTTTCAAATACTGCATCACCAAAGTATTTTCGCGCTTCTTGAGATACTTGCCGCGCTAGATTTGTTCTGCCATCAAACATTGTCAGCACAACTCCTTCTAGTTCCAGGTTGGGATTAAGTTCCTTTCTAGCTAAGGCAATTGTTTGCATTAAGGAAGAAATCCCCTCCAAAGCATAATACTCACATTGCAAAGGAACTAAAACAGAATCAGAAGCGACCAATGAATTGACAGTAAGTAAACTTAAAGATGGGGGGCAATCCAAAAAAATGTAATCAAATTGAGATCTTATCCTATCAATTTGTATTTTCAACTTTAGCTCTCTTCCTTCAACTCCAGCAAGTTCCATATCCGCACCAACCAAATCACTGTTAGATGGTGCAACCCAAAGTGAATTTTGCGCTGTGCCCACAATTACTGAACTAATGTTAAAAACTCCTAAAAATACATCGTATAAATTAGCTTCTAGGCCATTTTTATCCACTCCTAAACCGCTTGTGGCATTTCCTTGAGGATCAATATCAATAACTAAAACTTTTCTGGAAATTCTGGCTAATGCTGAGGATAGATTAACTGCTGTGGTTGTCTTACCAACCCCACCTTTTTGATTTACTATTGAAATAACTCTTCCCATGCTTGGCTTCTAGCACAAGTCTAGTTAAGGTAAAAAGATAAATATATTATTAAATGTTTCACGTGAAACATTTATAGCATCGGACAATGCTTTTTGATGTGCTGCTTGATATTTCATATTGATATTCCCAATTATTAGTTAATCCACTAAGATCATTGCTTTTTTCTCCTTGGATCAAACAGACATGTCCTTCTTTGCTTAAAAGTGCTTTAATTTTTTTAAGCAAGCCTGGATCGATTACCAAAGCTCTACTGACTATTAAGTCAATATCGTAGTCCTTTTCCTGAATGTCTTCAAAACGCTTCGATACTAGAATTACATTTGTTAATCCTAGTCTTCTTATCGCTTCCCGCAGAAAGATTGTCCTCTTTTCCCGGGGCTCACATAAATAAAACTTACAATTGCTGTCCATAATCGCCATTACCAATCCAGGGAATCCGGCACCTGAACCTAAATCAAGAACTCTCTGCTTTGATTTAAGCTTTGAAAATATAATCTGACCAGCAACTAAGCTATCTATAAAATGCCTTTGGATAATAAGTAATGGTTCAGCTTCCGATACTAAGTCAACTTTTTTGGTCCACTCCTGTAAGAGTAAAAAGTATTTTTCCAGTAAAACTAGCTTATCTGTTGGCAATAAAGAAGGATAATAGAGTTCGATTGAGGCCGAATCGAGCTTAAGGCTAGCTATTACAGCCAACATCACTCTTTGATATTCGGCTGCAAAAATTTCTGAAATTTGTTTCACGTGAAACACCTAAAGGCTTTTAGTGATTCCTGCTTTTTTTAAATGAATTGCAATAATTGATACAGCAGAAGGAGTAATTCCAGAAATTCTTGAAGTTTGGCCCAATGTTCTTGGTCTAAATTGCTTCAATCGCTCTTTAACTTCCACACTCAAGCCTGCAATCTCGGTAAAAGAAAAGAGATCGGGGATTAGAACATTTTCCATCTTTCGCACTCTTTCAATATCTTGCAGTTGTCTTTTCAAGTAGCCTTCAAACTTTATTTCTGTTTCCAAACGAGTTATTTGCTGATCGTTTAACTCTTCAGTGGCGGGATATTTCTTGGCAATTCCTAAATAATCAACTTCTGGTCTTCTAAGTAAAGTTGCCAAACTAAGAGAATCATAAAGAGCAGCTGTTCCTAACTCTTCCATCCATTGATTAGTGTCACCTACTGGTTTTAATAAATAACTTTCTAAACGAATTCTTTCTTTTTGAATGCTATTTTGTCGCTCTTCAAAAACTTTCCATTCACTATCGTTAACTAAATTAAGTTTTCTTGCTAAAGGAGTTAAACGAAAATCTGCATTGTCTTCTCTTAAATGCAAACGGTACTCCGCTCGGGAAGTAAACATCCGGTATGGTTCTAAAATTCCCAAAGTTGTTAAATCATCAATCATCACGCCGATGTATGCTTGATCGCGATGTAAAATAAAAGGCTCTTCACCTTTGCAAAATAAAGCAGCATTGATTCCTGCGACAAGACCTTGAGCAGCGGCCTCTTCATATCCGGAAGTTCCATTAATTTGTCCGGCAAAATAAATTCCGGAAATATCTTTAGGGGAAAGACTGCGATCTAGTTCCAAAGGATCAATGTGATCATATTCTACTGCATAACCAGGACGAAGAATTTTAACATTTTCCAGTCCAGGAATTGTTCTAATAAAAGCTGCTTGCACGTCTTCCGGCAGACTGGTGGAAATACCATTAGGGTAAACAATATCTGAATTATAACCCTCAGGTTCCAAAAAAATCTGATGAGACATTTTATCTTTAAAACGAAAAACTTTATCTTCAATTGAAGGACAATATCTTGGTCCACGAGATTGAATTTGACCATTGAACATTGGAGAAAGTTCGTAATTCTCTGCAATAATTTGATGCGTTTGAGCAGTAGTCTGAGTGATCCAACAGCTAATTTGCTTTCGCGTAATTTCCTTTGTTCTAAAGGAAAAGGGCTTGATTGGATTATCTCCTGCTTGCTCCATTGTCTTGGAATAATCAATGCTGGAAGAGATCAGCCGCGCTGGAGTTCCAGTCTTCATGCGGCCCATTTTAAGGCCCAAAGAACGCAAACTATCACTTAAAGGATAACTTGCTTTCTCACCAACTCGGCCACCCTTTGTTTGCTTTGTTCCGGTATGCATTAAGCCACCAAGAAAAGTTCCGGTGGTAAGAATCGTTGCTTGAGCTTCGATAAATTCTGACTGCTCTGTATGAATGCCGCAAATCTTGTTTCCTCTGATTTCCAGTTTAGAAACTTCCGCTTCGAGAATATCTAAATTAGGACACTTGCTAACCCCTTTGATAATTCTTTCTCGATAAGCATCTCTATCGGCCTGGGCCCGAGAAGAACGAACAGCAGCGCCTTTTGAGGAGTTAAGCATTCTAAATTGAATTCCAGTATCATCAATTGCCTGTCCCATCTCACCAAAGAGGGCATCGATCTCTTTTACGAGCTGACCTTTGCCCACTCCACCGATGGCTGGGTTGCAAGACATCTGACCAATGCCTTTTTGATCAAGGGTGATAAGAGCTGTTTTGCAGCCCATTCTGGCAGAAACTAAGGCGGCCTCAACACCGGCATGTCCACCACCAACAACAATTATGTCGTATTTTTTATTCATTTTGGTCTCAGAATCAATACAAAAATCTCTAAAATTTCAGCTGGTTATACCAGATATAAACAATAAAAAGCAAACACTGGATCAAGATCATCTTAATTTTAGATAAGATAGTATATTTACTAATAGTTTTCTATTATAATTATGCGGTCATGAGGGAGTTGTTTATAAAAATAGGTAAGAAGTTTTTCCTATCCTCTGGAAATTCGCTGTCCATTAATTTTGGCGATAATACCGATACGATCAAAGAAGTCTTAAAATACAAAGCCCTCAATAATAATAAACTTAGTCCAAGCGATCGTCATCTCCTAAGAAACTTGGATCGCATCAATAAAAGACTTTTCGCTCCAACATATAAATCAGTTGCAATAAATATCTTTTTCGCATTTTTTCGACCAATCATAATTTTAACAATGCTTTTTCAATTAACTCTGGGCATTAAAAATAAATTTTACAAAGAAGAAAGTATTGAAGAAGTGGTGGCCACTCATGCTGTTAAAATTGAAGATGATCGTTTACTAGATTTGGCTCAATATATCACTCCTGATCAGCAAAAGAGCGTTTCTGTAAATAATAATTACCCAATACTTTATACTAGCTTTAATTCTCCTGCTAAACAGCAAACAAACATTGTCGAAGAAATTAAAAAGGAAGACAAAGTAGATGTTGCCAGGATAGAGCCAAAACCGAGCAATAAAGAATCTCTTGAGCTTATTCGTCAACAAAATCTTGTTAAATTTATTTCCGGTTTAATTGCAGCTTTTAGGCCGACTTTACATGAACCAGGAGAAATCGCCCGCAATATTGTGGAATTAAGCTCTGCTGAAGATTTTAACCCTTTTTATTTGGCAGCAATAATCTCCATCGAAAGCAGGTTTATCTCTAACGCTGAATCTAATGTCGGAGCACTGGGTTTAATGCAGATTATGCCAGCAACAGCTCGAGAAGTAGTAAGAAAAAATTATAGCTCTAGAAGTAACATCACCCTAACTCATCCTCGAACCAATATTAAGCTTGGTATCGATTATCTTAAATTTCTGGAAGAAAAGTTTCGCGGCAATAAATCTCTAATTCTTGCTGCCTATAATTGGGGTCCGGCTAATGTTGATAGTGCCAAGAGAAATTTTCGCAATATTCCTACTTCAGTACAAAAATACGCTACAACAATTCTTAAGCGCTCTGTCCTCTGGCAAAACCATTTTACCAAAGCCAATCAAATAGCCGATTCCTTAACTATTGAAACTAAAAATAACTAGACTCTACTGAAAAATCGCCGTAAAACTTCTTCAATGAAAATTGTAATTCAGCGTGTTTCCAATGCCAGTGTTGTGGTTGAAAATAAAGTTGTCGGAGCAATCTCTCCAGGCCTGATGCTACTTGTTGGCTTTGGTAAAGTTGATACCAAAGAAAAGCTCCCAGCAATGGCCGAAAAAGTAGCTAATTTGCGCATTTTTCCTGACGAAAAAGGCCGATTTCATTATTCACTACTGGAAATCAAAGGGGAGATTTTACTGGTTCCTCAGTTTACTCTTTACGCTGATTGTTCCAAAGGAAGAAGACCAGAATTTTTTAATGCTCTGGAGCCTCAAGCTGCTACTGAACTGTTTGATTTATTTGTAGAAGAGTTTAAAAAACTAGCGATTCCAAAAGTGCAAACTGGAGTATTTGGAGCAGAAATGCATGTTAGTTTACTGAATCATGGGCCGGTAACGATATTGCTTGAAAGCTAAGAAAGACACTCAACGTCTTTTTCTGTAGGGGCACCCTTTATGGGTGACCGGATTTCCAAAGATCAAAGGGCTAACCGGGCACCCATAAAGGGTGCCCCTTGTATGTATCAAATCTGCTATAAGAAAAAATAAGGATAGAGAA
>CAYOOT010000105.1:0-8061 GCA_964405665.1 uncultured Bdellovibrionales bacterium
GTAAGAGAATGTTCATGTGCATCTTCAGTTGAGGATACGCCACTGCGGCGCATGCCAACAGATTGCGAATAACTTCGTCCTTGTTTGTCCGAAACAAGCTCATGTGTTTGAAGATTCCCTGCAGGATTAACAAAGCCTTTGATTGTTTCCAAATTTTTCCCTGTGCCAAGATATTCAATTAGTTTTGCCTGTGTTCGTTGGGCAACGATAATCCAGGTTTTCTGTTTTTTTTCTGGCTTGGCTTTTTTAACCGAATCGGGAAGTTTTCTTTTTGTTGGCATAAAACTTTCTCCTTTATCTTTTGTTTTTATATTTACAAATTTCTGATATTTTCAAAACTCAAACACCGCAGAATCGTTTCCAGGCATTGATCTATTTCTCCGGAAGTATCTATTTGTTCCCAAGAAATATTTCCCAGATTATAACTTTTCTGAAAGGATAAAATATCTTCATTGGCATCAGAAATACTATTTACCCTTTTCGCCATTCGTTTTTGTGCAATCTCCAATGGTACATAACACCAAATACCATTAAAAGTAACACCTTTATTCTTTGCAAAGTTTTCTATCTCTTTTCTTTTTTCTAATGAAAGGAAGGTGGCGTCAATAATTACAGCTCTGCCGGAATTTAATGCATATTGAGCACGTTCTAAAAGGCCGTCATAAGTTTTGGTATTCATTTCTTTTGAATAAGCATCTTCTGGAGCAGTTTCTAAAAGTGGTATGCCAATCAGGTGCTTGCGCACGGCATCAGAACGAACATGAATACCTTGGAGGCGTTTGGCCAAAAGAGAGGAAAGAGTACTTTTTCCGCTCCCAGAAAAACCACCAATTGCTATTACTCTTCCTTTTGTTGGCTGCAGCATTTGCAGGGAAAGTTTTAAGTATTTTATCGCATCATTGGCAAAATTCTCAGAATCTTCTGTTGAAAGTTTTTCTTCCAAAGCAAGACAATTGACCTTAGCTCGCACCCCTGCTCGGTAAGAAATATAAATGTTTAATAATTCTAAACCTTGATAATCATCAGTTTCTAATAAATAATGGTTCCAAACCAATGCCGCATCGGAAAAACGATCCCGAAATATTAAATCCATGATCAGGAATGCCAAATCTGCCCAAACATCACAATTGGAAAGAGCCGGATTAAATTCGATTCCATCAAAAAGATGGGTCCGTCCATTAAAAATGCAGATATTTTTCAAATGCAAATCACCGTGCACTGCTCGCACGTGGGTATTTTGTCTTTTATTAATCAGCTCACGTAATAAATTGATACTGACTTCAGTTCTCCTGATTAATTCATTCAATAAATCACGATCAAGAGTTGAGGGAGAAAACTTATTAAGAAGTTTAAAATTATCGTGCAAAGAGTTAGAGACATCTTCTGAGTCCCAATAATCAGGTTCCGAATTTGCACTCTTATGAAATGCTGCAATAATCTCTGTCGCTTCATAAAGCAAAACTTCCTTTAGCTGCCCTTTACGGGCGAGGTTGTCAAAAAGAAGCTCATTATCAAATTGTTCCATTTTGACAACATAATCCAGAATTTGATCAGCGATGCCGAAAATAATTTTTTTATTGTGACAAGAAATCGGGATTACTCCCAAATACATTTCCGGTGAAAAACGTGAATTAAGACGCACTTCTTCTTCACAAAAGTATTTTCTTTTTTCTATAGTTGAAAAATCAAGGAAGTCTAATTGGATAGCCTTTTTTAATTTATAAACATAAGTTCCAGTTAAAAATAAATGTGAGATATGAGTTTCGATATGCTTGACACTATCAACGCTGTTAAGGTAGCTGGAAGCCTGTTTTAAAAAAGAAATAATTTCTTTCTGTGAATTGTCATTCATCGGGTTTCCATCAGATCAGCGCAATCACTGAAAATGCGTGCCACTTCCAAATTGCTAATTTGCATTCATCCATTGTGGCATGGAAGTTTTTATTGTCTATGATCGGGATCATGTAATTTAAAAAGCTAAATTTTTTGAGACTGTAAACTAAACTGTGTAATTTCCAATATACGTACGGAAATTCCAATTAATTACACAGTTTAATTTGCAGTCTCAATTTTTTTGTCTAAGAAAAGTAGAAAAAGTATTCAATCACTTTGGCAAAAGGCTCAGTCGTTAGATTCGAGCAACATTACTTACTGCACGTCCCAGCAATTAAATTAATGATTCTAAATAGCAGTTTTCACAATAGACAATAGTCTTGTCGGTTATTGGATAAGCACATTGCAAGGAGCAATTACAGTGGTCGCAAGTTCGATCAATTAGCACTCGAGGATTTCTACTAGCGAGCCTAGCTTGATGTCGGCACAAAAAACACTTTCTAGGAAATGCCAAACCAAGAGTTTGGTGAAATTTTAATTCTTGGGCGATGATTTTATAACTTCTCGTGCATTCACTGCAGGAGAGAATTTCTTTTGTTATCGAATCATCGATTTCTCTTAGGGAATCTTTTAGTGTTGTGGTTGCTGGCAGAAAGTTTTGCTTTTCCTCCTCTCTCCAGAAAAATCCTTTAGCTTGAGCTTCTTCCCTGCTTAAGGGATAAAGTATTTGAGCAATACTTAAGTTATATGCCGTAACAGAGCAGCTAGCGGGGAAAAATTCTCCCCATTCCTTGGTGACTTTCATTTGCTCAATAATTTTTGGAACAAGATTTAAATATTCTTCTTTTGAATATTGTTGATTGAGAATGCAATATTGTTTTTTCTTTAAACCAACGCAGCCAAAAAGATCGGAACAGCCATTAAAGCAGCTGTCGCAATAAGTAAGATTGCTTAATTGATTAAGGCAAATCTTGGAAAATTTCATGTTCAGAGCATTGTATCCCAAATTGGTACATTCGTAGACCAGTTGGGCTTCTCCGCATTCATCGGCATCCATGCAGTCTTTGATTTCCATGAAAGACTGAAAACAATATCGAAGATCCCAGCCATCCCGACAATCAAAGCAATGATAGGCATTTTTACAATTAGTTAAATAATTTCCTTGAACATTTTCATTTTGAAATCCACGTAGTGCTTTCTGAGGAAATTTTAATTTAAAATCTAAAAATTCCTTGATTAATCGATTGATCTCGGAATAATTCTCCAGCTTTTTTTTAATTTCAGAGAACTCTTCTTTGGAGATTGCTTTGTTTCTGAAGTAATATTGCTTTTGCCGCAGATTACTGCAAAGAATACAATTTTTACAACCAATACAATTATTTAGAAAATAAGAATCAATGCAATTCTCGGAATTGTAAATAAAGGCAGTGTTGTAACAATTTCTAGAGTCAACAACTTCATAACAAAGCTCTAAATTCTCTACACGATAACAATCAGCGGAACTTCTTGAGCCGTTAATACTATAACTATAATAGCAATCCCAGTTCTCGTCGGAATCAAAAATCAAATAACAATTTTTATTTTTACCGGCATAATTGGTGTAATCTGAATTTTCATCCCGGGAAAAATCAGTAAATAAGCAAGGACGAAAAGCTGCCAATTGTAAGTCCTTAAACTGTTCAAAAAAGGGTCGGGAAAAGTCATAATCTCGACCAAATTCTGTATTGTCTACCGCGTCGGAATACCAATATTCTTGATCGCAAACCTTATAGGGACTGTCTGGCGGATAGCAGGAAATGATATTTTTCCCTGAACCAATACATTTACTTTTGAATAAATTAAGTTGATTGATATGAAGAGTTCTTCTTTGTTCCCGACAGTCCGGACAGAGAGTGGGTGCGGGAACAGTAAATTTTTTCAAAAATTTCCAATCTTCAGGAAAAATTGAAAAGTTTTTTAAGCAGGAAAGACAATGTTTTATTTCCGAAGAGTCTTTCATCTAAATGTTGGAGATTTGCTGAGATAAAAAGCTGTTCTTTTCATGTTTAGAACTTTGTTGTTCAAAGCAACTTTCGCAGTAAATTTTGTTTCTTTTTTCCTTATTTTGAGAGGTTAGGATTAATTCTTTACAAACTTTACATTTGTCTTTGCGAATGACTCTAGGATTTCTTTTGAGAATTCGCTCACGGTGTCTTTGATTAAAACATTTTTGAGGAACAGGTAGGTTAAATTTTTTATAAAAATCAAGTTCGTTTTTAGTCAACTGATAGATCTGAAAACTGCTTTCACAGAGATAGTGTTGATTACAGATGGCATTGGTGTTGCTTTCATTGATTATATCTGGAGCGACATTTTCATTTTGCTGTTCAGAATCCCGATCTTTCCACTGATAACCATGATCCAAAATTTGTTTTTTATCTAAAGGAAAATAGATTTGAGCAGTAGTCTCGTTGTAGGCAAAGGCCGATAGTTTAATCGGAAAGAATTCTCCCCATTCTTGGGTTTCTTTCAGATGACTGATTATTTTCTGAACCAAGTTTTCATATTCTGATTTTGTGTATTGTTTATTCAAAATACAAAATTTTTTATTTTTTAAACCAAAGCAGCCAAATAAATTTTTTGATTTAAAACAATACATCGAATAGCTGATATCTTGAATCTTTTCGCTGCAAAAATGAGAAAAAAGAACAGATTGGGCATCATAGCCGATACTGCTACTGTCGTATATGGAATTGGCATTAAGTCCAAATTGATAAAGATCCATGCAATTTGTTGCCTTATTATGCACTTGATAACAGTAGCGGGAATTTTCTATAGAGGAACAATCAAAACTATTATGAACATTCGTACAATCTAATAAATAATCTCCGCTTGAATTCTTACAATTGAATAATCTGAGGTTTCTGTTGGGAATATCCAGACAAAATTCGGCAAATTCTCCTTGAAATTTGTCTAAACATTTTCGAGAGTTCAAATTTAAAGATGCAAGAAAACGAAAATATTCTTTTTCTGAATAGGCTTTATTGAAAATATAAAATTCTTTTCCTCTCAAATTTTTGCAGGCAATACAATTTTTACAACTGATGCAATCTTCTAAAAAATAACTGTCTTGACAGTTAATTGAATTTTGAGAAAAGAATAAATTTTTTGCATTATGACAATCGATGCACTCATAACAAAAACTGGAATTGGATAAATTGTAGCAATCGACACACTCTTGAGAATAATTGATACCGTAACTATAAAGACAATTGACATTGCGATCGGCATGAAACACATAATAGCAGTTGATGTTACCGCCAGCGTGATTGGTTGATTCCGAGTTCTTATCGAGCTTGTAATTTGTATAGATTGAAGAATGAGGCGTGTTTTTGCTAAGTAAAGCATATTGTTCGAAAAAGGTCTTACTGAAATCAAAATCTAAACCGTAATCTAAAGGATCCCATTTATTGGACCACCAAATAGAAGCTTTATAGACCTTGTAATTTTTATCGGCAGAATAAACAGAAGGAACTTCTTGACCGCTAAAATCACATTTTCTTTTGTATAAAATTGTTTCATTATTAAATGCCAAACGACGTTGTTGTCTGCATTCAGGACACAATTTTGGTTCGACAACGGCAAACCTTGCAAAAAATTCATAATCTTCCGGAGTTAAGGAAAAAGAATTATTGCAATTTAAACAAGGCTTTATTTTAAAAGTATTTTTTGCAGTCTGCATTTTTTTAAGAACGTTTAGTGCTGAATTATAACTTAGGTTAACTTTTATTCATAGAGACTCATAGATTCTAATAAAAATTTAACATGATAAAAATACCTTTAATTTTCGAGAGTTAGCTTTTCGAAGGAGAATTCTGGATAATTTTATTTTTCCTAATAGCATGTTATTGTTCTCGAAATTATTGGAGAAAAGATGAATCCAGCAAAATCCGCCTTGCAGATAAGAAGAGAAGATAATGTCGCTACTGCCTTAAGAGACATTAAAACAGGAGAGGAAATCTTAGGTCTAAAAATAAAAGAAGATATTGCCTTTGGTCATAAAATTGCCCTAAAGGATTTAAGAAAAAATGAGATGATTCTAAAATATGGTCTTCCTATAGGAAAAGCTACCTCTGATATTACAGCAGGAAGTTGGATCCATAGTCATAATTTAGCAGTTGCAGATTTGGTTGGCGGAAACTATGATTTTTCAACAGCAGTTCCCCAAGCTCCCACTCGCATTAATGGTAGAACTTTCATGGGTTATCGCCGTCCAGATGGTCGAAGTGGAACCAGAAATTATTTAGCTGTAATCAGTACGGTAAACTGTTCGGCGATGGCTTCTGATTATGTGGCAAAATATTTTACTCCGGAAATAATGACGGCATATCCCAACGTCGATGGAGTAATTGCAATTACTCACCAAACTGGTTGTGGAGTTGTTTATGCCAGTGAAGATCACGAGCAATTGGAAAGAACTTTGGCCGGTTATGCCGATCATCCCAATGTTGCCGGATATTTAGTAATCGGCCTTGGTTGTGAAACCGTACAAGCCCAAACATTCGCCGATAAACATTTAGTTCAAATTGGCAAAAAAACCATTACAGGAAAAAATCCTTTTGTAATTACTTTGCAGGATGCCGGTGGAACTAGAAAAACAGTTGAAAAATCTGTAGCGGCAATGAAAGAACTGATGCAAGAAGCGAATAAATTAAAAAGAGAAGCAATTCCGGTTTCCGAATTGATTCTGGGTTTAAATTGCGGCGGCTCCGATGCGTTTTCCGGAGTGACAGCAAATCCGGCACTTGGTTATGCCAGTGATTTGTTAATTGCCCATGGTGGCTCAGCTGTCTTGGGGGAAACTCCGGAAGTTTACGGAGCGGAAGGATTGCTAACGAGAACTGCAGTGAGTCCTGAAGTTGGAAAAAAACTGATTGAGAGAATTCGTTGGTGGGAAAAATTCTTTGAGATGTATTCAACAATGCTTAAAAATGGCGCAACTCTGGATAACAATCCTTCACCGGGGAATAAAAAAGGTGGCTTAACTACTATTCTGGAAAAATCCTTGGGAGCTGTAGCTAAAGGTGGCACTACTGCCTTGCAGGATGTTTTACTTTATGGAGAAAGAATTAAAACAAAAGGCTATTTGTTTATGGATACCCCTGGTGTGGATTGGGTCTCAGTTACCGGCCTTGTTGCCGGAGGCTGTAACTTAATGGCTTTTACAACAGGACGGGGAAGTTGCCTGGGGATTAAACCTACTCCGACATTAAAAATTGCGACTAATACTCCGATGTATCAAAGAATGGAAGAAGATATGGATATCAATGCCGGAAGTATTATTGATGGCGAATCTGTAGAAAAAGTGGGGGAACAGATTTTTGAAAGATTAATTGATTTGGCAAGCGGTAAAAAATCTAAAAGTGAAGAACTTGGTTATGGTGATAAAGAGTTCTGTCCCTGGTCAATTGGCCCGACATTGTAGAGCAACCAATGCAAAAAATTAAAGCAGTTATTTTTGATATGGACGGAGTCTTGGTCCAAAGTGAAAGCGTCTGGAAAGATGTTGGCTTTGAATTTTTAAATGGTCTTGTTCCCAGCTGGACCAAAGAAGATCAACTTTCAATCATTGGTTTAAGTCTATTTGATTCCTATCGCTTTATCTCTGCAAGACACCAGCTGGAAATAAGTTATCCAGAATATGTTCAGCACTATAAAGATCTTTCAGGAGAAATTTACGGCAAAAAATCCCAAATAATTCCCGGAGTTGATGGATTGATCGAGGATTTATTTTCCAAAGATATCCGCCTGGCAGTTTGTTCTTCTTCGCCCAAGTCTTGGATTGAAATAGTGGTTCAGAGATTTTCTTGGGCTAAAACCATGTCTGCTATAGTTAGTGCTGAAGATTTGGAAGGAAAAAGGGGAAAGCCCGAACCTGATATTTATTTACTGACACTTGATAAATTAGGATTGCAAGCTGCAGATTGTATAGCGATTGAAGACAGTAAAAGGGGAGTCTTAAGCGCAATGTCAGCCGGCATCAAATGCCTTGGTTTAATCAATGGTTTTAATTCGATCAAAGATGTAGAAAAGGCTGATTTGGTAATTGAAGGATTTGGGGAGGAGAGCCTTAAGAAAATTGAAAGAACGATTAATGCTGAAGATGTATAAATAACTTTTGGTAAAAAGCGGATTTTAGGGCATCTCTAAAAATTAGGTAGAATAATTGTTTGGGATGTTTAAATTATG
>CAYOOT010000106.1:0-7806 GCA_964405665.1 uncultured Bdellovibrionales bacterium
GTATAGCAGAATAAAAGTTTGGTATTAAGCGGACTAAAGTCCGCGCTCCGTACGTATATTGGAAATTCGCGTCCAGTCATAAAAAATGTCTACACGGTTAATTAATTGTCGCCGGGAGACATTCCCAAAGCTACCTGCATCTCCCCCTGGGCGGAGAATGGTAATATGGACAATGGTCAGGCTCTTACTATCCAACGATGCTTAACCTCAGACTTATATTGGATTTTTTGCTAGGGAGGATGATTTTCAGCTATTAACGAAAGTCAAAATTTAATGCTGGCAAAGGTAGGCACTCATTGTATTCCCCAAGTAAACATGCTAGAATAATTAAAGTTGTTGGGTACCTGCTTAGGAGATGCTTCTTATGTTTTCGCTGATCTTTACTGGCCTGCAACTTTTGACAATAGCAATAGTGAGACAATTTGAACTAGGATCTTGCTTGAAGGCCAGTAAAAAATAAAATTTTCATCCTTCCTGTTTTGTTTCTAGCACAGTTGTTTTTTTAATAAATAATAAGGTGCGTTAATGAAAAAATTATATGTGGGAAATCTATCTTACTCGGTAGATGATGCTCAGTTGCAAAAGATCTTCGAAGAATTCGGAGAAGTTCTGAATGTAAGAGTAGTAACTGATTCTCGCTCCGGTCGTTCCAAAGGTTTTGGCTTTGTGGAAATGGCAGATGAAGGAGCAGATGCAGCACGCGAAGCTTTAAGTGGAAAAGAAGTTGATGGAAGAACTCTAAGAGTTGACGAAGCTCATCCTCGTGAAGAAGGAGAAGGCGGCGGCGGACCTCGCAGAGATCGCAGACCAGGACCTGGTGGCGGTGGACGTGGTGGATACGGCGGCGGCGGTGGTGGCGGACGCGGTGGATACGGTGGTGGCGGCGGCGGCGGCGGTGGTGGTGGATACGGCGGACGTAGAGATGGCGGTGGCGGACGTGGTGGATTTGGTGGCGGACGCAGAGAAGGTGGCGGAGGCGGCGGACGCAGAGACGGTGGTGGCGGTGGTGGATTCCGCGGATCCGGAAGCCGAGACCGAGGTGGAAACTACTAATTTTTAGTTTTCATATTTCGATAAAAAAGCGGGCCATGTGCCCGCTTTTTTATTGTAGGGGCACCCTTTATGGGTGCCCCTACAAAATGACGGAATCAAAATAATAATTTTTATTTTCCCAACAAGCGAACCATAATCGCTTTTTGGGCGTGAAGTCTGTTTTCAGCCTGATCAAAAATTACCGAGTGGGGGTGTTCTGCTACTTCATCAGAAACTTCTTCGTCACGATGTGCCGGAAGACAATGCATGAAAATGGCATCGGCTTTTGCTTTAGAAAAAAGATCCAAAGTTATTTTGTAGGCCTTAAATTTTTTCAGACGAATTTTTGTTTCTGCTTCTTGGCCCATAGAGGTCCAAACGTCAGTGTAAACCACATCAGCACCGGCAATTGCTTGATCAGGATTGTGGATAATTTGATAAGGCCACTTTTCTTGTGAAAGAGTTGGCTCGTAACCCTCCGGACAAGAAACTGTCATCTTTAGTCCGAATGCTTTACAAGCATGAATTAGAGAATTACAAACATTATTTCCATCGCCGATATAACAAAAGTTTAATCCTTCCAATTTTTTCTTCTGTTCTTTAATCGTCAGGATATCGGAAAGTGCCTGACAGGGATGATAAAGATCGCAAAGGCCATTGATTACAGGGATGCTGGAGTACTCTGCGTATTCAACTAAATCCCGATGATCTCTTACCCGCATCATAATAATATCGACATAACGAGACATTACTCTTGCTACATCTTTTGCCGGTTCACGGACTCCGAGGTTAATTTCATTGGGACGAACATTAATTGCTTTTCCTCCCAGTTGATACATTCCCATTTCAAAAGATACTCGGGTTCTATTCGAAGGCTTTTGGAAAATCATGGCCAAGGCTTTTCCGGCAAGTAGAGGTTTGCCGCGGCCGGCTTTTTGTTCACTTTTTAGTTTAATGGAAAGCTCAAGCATTTCATTTAAATCTGCATCGCTATATTGATCCAAGGATAAAAAATGTCGTGTTTGCATAAATTTTATTTTTTATTTTCCACAAGCATTGTTCCAATACCGAGGTCAGTAAACATTTCTAGCAATACAGCATGATCCACTGAACCATTGATGATATGCACAAATTTAACGCCTTTTTGTAGGGCTTTTAAGGCACATTCAAGTTTGGGCAACATGCCGCCTTGAACTTCAGGGTGCTTTAGTAATTTTTCAGCTTCATTTTGATCGACTATTTGTAACAATTCTTTGTTAATCATTAATCCATCGACATCGGTCAGATAAATTAATTTTAAAGCTTTTAATGCTGCAGCGATGCCATTGGCAACGTAATCTGCATTGAGATTTAAGGTTTCTCCTTTATTGTCAGAAGTTACCGAGGCAATAACCGGGATATAACCGGATTCAGAAAGTTTGAAAATCAAGTCCATATCTGTAGAATCGATATCTCCGACAAAACCTAAATCTTCTCCGCTTTTACTTTTAATTTTTTTTGCAGAATATATTTTTGCATCTTTTCCGGAAAGACCGACAGCTTTCCCACCGCTTTGATTAATTGTATCAACTAAGTCTTTACTGATTTTTCCACTAAGAACCATTTCTGTTATTTCCATGGTTTCTTGATCGGTATAGCGCAAACCGTCGATAAATTTTGTTTCTTTTCCCAGCTTCTTTAGCCAGTTAGTAATTTCTTTTCCTCCACCATGGATAATAATTGGATTTATTCCCAGCCATTTTAATAAGGAGACATCGCTGGCAAAACTATTTTTCAATTTTTGTTCATACATCAATGATCCGCCGTATTTTATTACAACATATTGATTATGAAATTTACGGATATAAGGCAGGGCTTCAGTTAGAACTTTTGCTTTAGAAATCGCTTCTTGTAGACTCATTTTTTCTTCAATCCACTTGTTTTTAAGGAAAAAGGAATTTTATTAACTTTGTGGGATTATGTCAAAATTTTCCCATCTTTCGCTAGCTAAGTTTTGCTTAGCTAGCTTCAGACGGCTAGGAAAATAGTTCTGGCATTTTAGCCCAAAGTAGAAAAAAAGCGGTAGAGACAATAGAATGACAAATTTCTTCACTTTGAATTAATTGCGGAATTTTTTTTAATGGAACAAGTTCTACAACAATGTCTTCAGAAACTTCCAGGTCTTGATTGCCTTCAGGAAGAACATCCAGCGCTGCAAAAATATGACAGTAATTGTTTAGCAAAGCTGGATTAGGACTGATTTTGCCCAGAGAAATTATTTCTGGAGAAACATAGGCAGTTTCTTCAGTTAATTCTCTAATAGCGGTATCTATTGGTGTTGAGCCGGGATCAATAATTCCTCCGGGGGTTTCTAAACTTTGCTCATCAATTCCGTGTCTAAATTGCCTGACCATCACAACTTCTTTCTTGGGAGTAATGGGAACAATATTTACCCAGTCCGGAGCCACAAGATAAAAAAAATCATCTTCATAAGAACTGTCTGTTCTTTTCATTCTTTGCACGTGCAAATCGAATACTCTTGTTTTATAAAGTAATTTGTCGTCAAGTTTTTGCCAGATAGAATTTTTGATGTTCATGTGTTATTGAAAAAATTATCAATTAAAAATTATAAGTAAAATGTCTTTCGATAATAGTCAAATTCCAGAAGATCCCAGCGATCTTAGACCTACAAAAATTAAAATAGATCTTAGCGCTCTTAAGTATAATTTTCAAATAATAAAAAAACTGGTTTCTCCTTCAAAAATAATGCCGGTAGTTAAGGCTAATGCTTATGGTCATGGACTTATTCCCTGTGCAAAAGTTTTGGAAGAAACCGGTGCTGATGCTTTGGCCGTGGCATTTTTGGAAGAGGGCTTAAAACTGCGGAAAGCAGGAATTAATCTTCCTATTCTGGTGATGTCGGCAATTAATAATCAACAAATACCTTATTATTTGAATTTTGATTTGGATTTATATGCTTCTTCAATTTCTAAATTAAAGGCAATTGAAGAATGTGCAAAAGTGCAAAATAAAAAAGCTCGTGTGCATTTGGATATCGATACTGGAATGCGTAGAACCGGTGTCTATTATCAAAGTGCCAAAGAGTTATTTGAAGCAACTCTAAAGGTAAAATTTTGTGAAATTGTCGGAGTGACCTCTCATTATGCGATGCAAGATAAAAAGGATTTAACATATACTAAAATTCAGCTGGAAAGATTTTTGGAATGTCTGAGATTTTTTGAACAACGATCAATGCCTCTTCCCACCCGGCACATCTCAGCAAGCGGTGCAATATTGCAGTTTCCGGAAAGTAATCTGGATATGGTTCGTCCGGGACTTTGTATCTACGGAGCAGTAAGTCCTGAATATTTAGAAATTAAAAAACGCCTTCAATTAAAACCCGTAATGTCAATTACTTCGAAAGTGGTATATTTTAAAGTGGTAAAAAAAGGAGAAGGGGTGAGCTATGATCATCTTTGGATTGCGCCTGAGGATTGCCGGATTGTTACCGTTCCTATTGGCTATGGAGATGGCTATTTAAAAAGTCTTTCCAATAAGGCAGAGGTAATTATTCGTGGTAAGAAGCATCAAGTAGTAGGAAAAATTTGTATGGATCAATTAATGGTCAATCTGGAACGAAAAGGGGAGGCATACAATCAAGACGAAGTAATCATGCTCGGAAGTTCCGAAGGTCAAGAAATAACAATTGAAGAATTGGCAATAAAAGCAAATTCCGATCCTAGAGAGTTGTTTGTTTTATTGAATAACAGGATTCCTCGAGTATACATTTAAGTATAATTGCAAGACACGTACGGAGCGCGGACTTTAGTCCGCTTTTTTCCAAATACTAAAATATAAATTCAGTAATAAGCGGACTAAAGTCCGCGCTCCGTACGTGTTTATTCTACGATTAAAATTTTCTTTATTTCTAATTATAACTTCCAAGTAATTCTAGTAATTCCTTATCAGTTACCATCTGTTCAATCGCACCAGCCATTGCTAGTCCCAGAGAATCTTGCACATCTACTTTACTGATAATTGGAAAATCACTCTTCCTTTGTCCATTATAGGTTCCGGAAAAAAGTCTTTTTCCAGTAGGATCAAAAAGTTCAACATAAATGCTGGCATCGCTAGTAACTGTGCCGCTGCCGCTTTTTGTTCCCACTTGAGATTTCCAGCTGCGAATTTCGACATTCATATTGATTGCGGCAGTATCGATAGTGCTGACACCAACATCGCTTAATGCTTGTCTGATACTTGTTTTCACATTTTCAGCAATGTTCCCCCCAAAAGGCTCGGTGATATTATTTTCATAAGCACTGTCTCTTCCGATCTGCCTGATATCTTCTACTTTATTGACATTAACATAGCTTCCTAAGCGTGCTCTTGTTTCTGGTTTGGCTAAAGTTGGTATTTCAGGAGCGGCGATTATTTCACCGACTTGAGGTGCGCAACTAATAAGATTGAAGGTAAATAATAAAGCAACAATAATTTTTTTCATATGACCTATGTTTGTTAATTTTTCATCACACTAGCAAGAAACTTGTTTTTTCCAAAGAGCGAATCCTCTTTAATCATCCAAGAATTACCGACCCAGATAAATTTTACCCAAAATTCCGACGGTTCGCCCGAGCGCGGGGATTTTTTTTCTAAAAAAACTTCGGCATCGTTTTCATAAGCCTTTACTTTTGTTACCGTTAATCCCAAAAAAGGGATTTCCTGTATTTTCCAAGTTTTTTTTATACTTTGTAACTGTTTTAAAAATTGGTCATTACTAAGATTATTTCCCTCTGGATCGAGAAATTCATCCCAATAAACCATTTGGCTTATTTTATTTAAATCTCCTTGTGCCACCGCAGTTAGATAGGCACTGGTCAATTTAACTAAAAGATTCCTTACTTCCGGCTCTGGTGTTGAAGACATCATCGTGGAACAGGAAAGAAGAAAAAAGAAAAGACAAAAATTAAGAAGTTTTGGGAATTTCATAATTTGTTTTGAATACATAAATAGGGTATAAAATTAACTTTTTAATATATAGCTCTTTTTGAAAGTTTTGCGACAGGCACAACGGATCCTCCTTCGCTAAAGCTTCGGAGGATAAAGCCTTTTCTATAAGTTATGCAACATAGTAATGTCGCATAACTTATGAAAAGAGCTATATAATATTATAGAGCTTAAGTAAATTTATGGCTTCCAATCCATCTAAAGAGTTAGCAACTTTTCCCAGTCCACGACCGGGAAGGAATTTTGAAATAAATTTCAGCTGCCCAGAATTTACCTGTGTTTGTCCGATGACTGGCCAGCCTGATTTTGCAACAATTAACATTAGTTATGTTCCAGACCAGCTATGTGTCGAACTTAAGTCTCTTAAGCTCTATCTTTGGTCATATCGCAACGAAGGTGCTTTTCACGAAGCTGTAACCAATCAAATCCTCGACGATCTGGTAAAATCCATTTCTCCACAGAAAATAATTGTCGAAGGAGACTTTAAAATACGTGGTGGCATTCATACCGTGGTCAAAGCCACTTATGTTAAGTAGTTGAAATCACTTAATTTATATTTAAAACATTCTTTTGCTACAATTTGTTTTTTTTAAGACATAACATCAATATAACTTAATTTAGTTATTACTTATGTCGTTTAATCTTAAATGAGCTTTAAGAGAAATGAATAAAGACAAATAACAAGGAAAATTTTATATAAAGACTTGAAATTTGACAATGAATAACATATAATCCCTATAGTGTTTTTATGATTAAGCAGTATTTTTCTAAAAGTGGTTTCCTTCTTGTAGTTTCTTTTTTCACAGCGAGTAGTGCTGTGGCAGTGCCTTTGTCCGGTTCTTATGATTCGCGAGGCAGTTTTGTTTTCCCTCAAGGAGATGTTTCTCAAAGTAGTTATGATGGGGCAAGCTTTAATGCCTTTACGTCATTTAGCACTTTTACCACACCAGATTTACTAAAATTAAATTCTTTCACCGGACAGCCATTAGGTTCACAGCTTGAAGTAACATTGCTTTCTGAATCTGCAGCTTTTGATGGAAGTTTGTTTCCATCATATGCCAACAAATTTGGTGTTCTTAATTCTTCATCTAATTTTACAACATTACTTGATTCCACAACTGCTTCAGCTGGTAGCTCAGCAACTTTCACTCAAGGTGCAAGTGAGAGTTTGACTTTTGCCCTAATCAGTCCTGAAGGAACTTTTTCTAGCATTGACGTGAATAACCCAGATGGCCAAGCGCACATCTTAGGAAAAGTCGTAGATAAAGCCGGAACTTTTACGATTTCTCCGACTTCACTTTATAATACTGCAGCATTAACTTTTAATTTTGAAGTTGGTGATATCATTTTATTCATTGAAGATATGCAAGCAGCCGGTAACGTAACAAACTTTATCGTTCCCGGAATCTGGGATGCCGATTTCAATGATATGGTTGTTGTGATTAGACAAACAGCTCTGCCGGAACCTTCTACAGTAGTTTTCATGGCTTTGGGCTTACTGGCTCTAGCTTATAAGAAAAGAAAGCAACAAGCTGATATTCTCTAAAAAAATAACAAAGAAAGAAAGTAGAAAAGTAGATTTGTACGGAACGCGGACTTTAGGGCATCTCTAAAAATCAGATAAAAAACATCTGTTTCATACAAACATTTTATTTTGGCTATAAACAATGTAGGGGCACCCTTTATGGGTGCCCGGCTGACCAATATGTTTTGGAATTCCGGGCACCCATAAAGGGTGCCCCTACAAATTAAATTTTTGTAATTTAAATACCCTAAAAAATTATTCTAACT
>CAYOOT010000107.1:0-7687 GCA_964405665.1 uncultured Bdellovibrionales bacterium
TGCCCCTACAGCGCCCCTCGGATATGCCTTATTTCAAATATTTTTAAATTCTCAGATCTAAAAATAACCCCCACCACATCGATTCTCAGCAAATATTTTCTAAACTTATAATTATGCCCGACAAAAGCTTCTGCCAATCTTCTTAATTTTCGTTGCTTTAAATAAGTAATATTTTCAAAAATCAAATTTTCAGAATTACGTCTTGATTTAACTTCAACAAAAACAAGTTGCTCCTTGTCCAAAAAGATTAAATCTATCTCTCCAATCTTACATTTCCAATTTTTATGTAAAAGTTTAAATCCCTGCTTTTCTAAATATCTAAGAGCTGCCTGTTCTCCAACTGTTCCAATTGAATTCTTCTTGAATCTGAACAAATTCAATAACCCCGCCAAAGGTTTTACGATGCACCGGAGAAGGGCCAAAATCGGCGATTGCTTTTCGATGAATTGCTGTGCCATAGCCTTTATGTCTGGAAAATTCATAATTAGGATAGCGTTTGCAAAGCATTTCCATTAAATTATCACGGGTAACTTTAGCCAAAATAGAAGCTGCAGAAATTGCTAATATTTTTCTATCCCCTTGTATTATCGCATCATGGGAAAGTGTGGATTCAATCCGGGCATTACCATCAATTAGAAAATGTGATTCTTCGGCAGGAAATAAAATTTTTAATTTTTGATTTACTTTTTCGGCTGCAATTTTCATCCCCAACTTTGTTGCAGCAAGAATATTGATTTGATCAATACGTCTTGGACCAATGGAAATTATGGAATAAGCGAGAGCCTTTTTAGTTATTAAAGAAAATAATTTCCTACGTTTTTCGTCTGTTAGCAATTTGGAGTCTTTAATTTCGTTATTATTAAATTTTTTTGGTAAACAAACACAAGCCACGGTAACTGGTCCGGCAAGAGGACCTCGTCCGGCCTCATCTATTCCGCAAACAAGTTTATCCTTGAATAAGGATTTAAGCTGCCTGGCTAAATCAACACTATAATGAGTCATTACTGTTGCTTTAGCTTATTTTCTATCCTAAGAATAGCTTCTTTAATTCATCTCCCTATTAATTTATAAAAGTTAAGATTAAATTTCTAACATAGGAATAAGGTCAAAAATGAGCTTAAGCGAAAAAGATGTAAAACATGTAGCAAAACTTTCTGCTCTTCATCTGGAAGAAAAAGAAATTGCTCAAAGAGTAGAGGAATTATCTGCAGTGCTGGAATATTTTGAAAAACTTTCTGCTGTTTCTACCAGAGGAGTTGTCCCCACTTCCCATGTTCATGGTGTTACTAATTTCTTTAGAGAAGATTTTACCAGACCTTCTTTTTCCATTAAAGAGCTAGAAGCAATGGCGCCTGATTTTAAAAATGGCTGTTTTAGAGTTCCAAAAATTTTATAATCTTATGTCCCTAACAAATTTATCAGTTATAGAAATGCGCAAAGGATTGCTGAAGAAAGAATTTTCAGCATTGGAATTAACTACTGCTCATTTGCAACGAATTGAAGCTACAAACAAGGATTATAATAGTTTTATATCTATTGCTAAGGAGGCTGCTTTAGAAAGTGCAAAAGCAGCAGACCTTTCTCTCGCTGCTAAAAAAGATGCTTCTGCAATTTTAACAGGGATACCCGTTGCCATAAAAGACATGATTATTACCAAAGGAATTCCAACAACTTGTGCTTCAAGAATTTTAAAAGGATTTATTCCGCCTTATGACAGCACCGTTGTTAGCAAACTAAAAGAAAACGGAGCAGTGATTGTTGGAAAAACCAACATGGATGAATTTGCCATGGGCTCTTCTACTGAACATTCTTTTTTTGGCCCGACTAAAAATCCTTGGGATAAAAGCAGAGTTCCTGGTGGCTCCAGTGGTGGCTCAGCTGTTGCAGTTTCTCTAGGACAAGCTCCCCTTTCTCTGGGAACAGATACCGGGGGATCAATCCGACAACCGGCTTCTCTTACAGGAGTTGTCGGTTTAAAACCAACCTATGGCAGAGTCAGCCGTTTTGGCGCTGTCGCTTATGCTTCTTCCTTTGATCAAGTCGGCTCTTTTGCCCGCTCGGTAGATGATCTTGCAATAATTTCTGAAATAATTTCCGGTCCCGATGAAAATGATTCCACTTCGATGGACATTAAAGTTCCTAACTATCTTCAGGAAATTCAGGAAGCAGCGGGCAAAGGTTTAAAAGGATTAAAAGTAGGAGTTCCTAAAGAATATTTTGTTTCCGGAATGGATCAAGAAGTTGAGCAATCTGTTAGAAATGCCATTAAGACTTTTGAAAAATTGGGAGCAACCATTGTCGATATTAGTTTGCCACACACGGAACATACTTTAGCAGTTTATTATATTATTGCTCCTGCGGAAGCGGCTTCTAATTTAGCTCGCTATGACGGCATCCGTTATGGATATCGAAAAGCAAATCCGGAATCACTGACAGAACTTTATACAAAAACCAGAGCGGAAGGTTTCGGTTCGGAAGTTAAAAGACGTATTTTAATTGGAAATTATGTATTATCGGCCGGTTATTATGATGCCTATTACAAAAAAGCCCAACAAGTAAGAACATTAATTATCAATGATTTTAAAGCTGCATTTCATAACTCTTGCGATGTGATTGTTACACCTGTTTCTCCGACAACTGCTTTTAAAATCGGCGAAAAAACAGCTTCGCCTCTAAGTATGTATCTAGCAGATATTTTTACTGTGCCAATTAATCTTGCCGGAGTTCCCGGACTGGCACTTCCTTGCGGATTAGATAGCAACAATCTTCCGATAGGTATTCAAATTCTTGGTGCACCATTTTCAGAATCTTTACTCTTTAAAACAGCAAAAGCTTTTGAAACTGAAATTAAATTTGATAGTTCTAAATTTACGCAATAATCATTATGGCAGAAGAATTTGAAACAGTTATTGGTTTAGAAGTTCACGCACAACTTTCTACAGATAGTAAAATATTTGGAACAGATTCTGCGGTCTCTGGAAAATTCCCAAACACTCAAACTGATCAGGTTACTCTCGGACTTCCGGGAGCCCTACCGGTTTTGAATAAGCGGGTGGTGGATTTTGCAATTAAACTGGGCTTGGCAACAAATTGCAGTATCGAAAGAGAAAGTATTTTTGCCAGAAAACATTATTTTTATCCTGATTTACCTAAAGGATATCAAATTTCTCAATATGACAAACCAATTTGTTTAAAAGGAAATATTATCATTAATGTTGATGGGCAAAAAAGAAAAATTGGAATTACTAGAATCCACTTAGAAGAAGATGCCGGGAAAAATACTCACCATGGAGACGCCGGATATTCCGAGGTAGATCTCAATCGTGCCGGTGTTCCGCTTGTAGAAATCGTATCGGAACCGGATATGCGTTCTGCTGATGAAGCGGGAGCTTACATGCGAAAACTTAGACAACTTCTACGTTACACTGAAGTCTGTGACGGTAACATGGAAGAAGGCAGTATGCGCTGTGATGCTAACGTCTCTGTTAGAAAAATTGGTGAATCAAAATTTGGAACTAAAGTTGAAATAAAAAACCTCAATTCTTTTCGTCACGTGGAAAAAGCAATTACTTATGAAGTCAACAGACAAATTGCCACAATCCAAAGTGGAGAAAAAGTTCTACAAGAAACCAGACTTTGGGATGATGCTAAAGAAGTAACTAAAACTATGCGTTCTAAGGAGCATGCGGAAGATTATCGTTATTTTCCTGATCCTGATTTACTGCCTTTGATCGTTGACAATGAATGGATTGAAAAAATCAGAGCAAATCTTCCGGAATTACCTGACGAGGTAAAACTTAGATTCAAGAAGATGTATGGTCTTGATGATTATTTTTCAGAAATCTTAACTGAAGAAAAACACGTTTCACAATATTATGATAATGCCTGTGAAATTCACAATAATCCTCCGGCAATAGCCAATTGGATTACCACAGAACTTTTTGGTCGTCTGAACAAAGAAGGGATGAATATGGATGATTGTGCAATCAGTCCGGAAAATCTTTCAATGTTAGTAAAGTATATTGATGAAGGACTAATTTCTGGAAAAATTGCAAAAACTGTTTTTGACGAAATGTTTAGTACTGGTTCTACTCCCAAAAGCATCATTGAAGCTAAAGGTTTGGTGCAAGTTTCAGATCCCAAAGCAATTGAAGAAGTTGTCACCCGGGTTCTAGCAGCCAATCCCACACAACTTGCCGATTATCGTCAGGGCAAAACAAAAATGCTTGGTTTTTTTGTCGGCCAAATTATGAAAGAAACTGGCGGCAAAGCAAATCCTAAGTTGGTTAATGAGATTTTAGAAAGAAAATTAAAATAGAAATAATCTAGGGGCAGGTTTTATGCCTGCCCGGAATTCCCAAAGACCTTTTGTAAAACGGGCACCCATAAAGGGCGCCCTTACATGTTATTCCTTTACAGCATCATCCAGTAAAGAATCTTCGGATAGACCTTCCGGCGTTGGAATGATATAAAACTCCAGTTCCTGCTGAATTGAGTCAAGAAACTCATGTAATTCAACTTTGGTTTCTTTAACTCCCAGGACGACAATTTCACCAGTTAGTCGGTTTAAAGTTCGCATTACTCCAATGAAACCTTCATAGGATTCAAGCAGTGCTTTAAAATAGACTATATTTTCTGCTGGAGTTTTAATAAATACTGGGTAAAGATTATCTAAGTCTTTTGACATTTTTTTATAAAGGTAAATTATGCTTGCTACGTTTAGAAATAACAGGAAATCAATCAGCGGTCTACTGATCGCTGGTTTTGTCGCCATGCTGATGATCGGCTTCGGAGTCGATATCAGTGGAGGAAGACGAGGTGGGACTAACAACAGCTTAACTGAAACTGCAATTAAAATCGCTGACAAGGAAATTAGTTTTGAAACCTATTACCAAAGACTGAATCAAGTCTCAGAAATGGCCCGCTACCAACTCAAAGACGACTTCCCTAAAATGAAAGCTTTTTTAAATTTAGAACAACGTACTGTTGATGAAATCATCAATGAATTTCTTTTAAAAGATTTTGTAAAAAAATTAGGTCTGAGTGCCAGCACACCTCAAGTTGAAGAATATATTCAAAATCTTCCTTTCTTTAAAAAATTCGGTTTTAATCAACAGACCTATACTGCTTTTTTAAATGCACAAGGATTAAGTGGAGTAAGTTTAGAGCAAGAAACTAGAAATGCTTTAGCAAACAAGCAATTGCTTGACTTCTTAACTGATGCCGACACCCCCAGTTATCAAGAGTTAAAAGCGATTAATCTAGCAAAAGACACACAATATGAATTTATTTATACTACTTTTAAAGCAAGTAACTTTGAAGCCAATATTGATACAAAGGATGAAAGTAAATTAAAAGCTTATTATGATTTAAATAAAGCAAGCTATCAAAAACCAAGAACGGTAAAATATTCTTTTGTAAAATTCAATCCCGAAGAATTTAAAGAAAAAGTTGACATCAATGAAGATGAATTACAAGCGATGTATGAAGAAAATCGTGCCAGTTATTATGAACCAAAAGAGTTAAACTTAAGAAAAATTGTCATTAAAAAAGCTCAAAAAGAAGCCAGTGAATTGGAAAAACTTGTTTCTCCGGAAACGGCAAAAGAAGCAGAAAGTTCTCAAGAAAAAAGAAATGAAGGAAGAAAAGAATCTGCAAAAAAAATTGTAGAACGTTTAAAAAACAAGGAAGATTTTGCTGTTCTGGCAAAAGAATTATCCGAGGATAGAAATTCAGCAGAAAATGGCGGAAGCTTGGGGTGGATTAAAGGCAATACTTTGGAAAAAGAAATTCGTCCGGTGGCCGAACGCATGGAAAAAGGTAAATTTAGTGATGTTATAGAAACTGAAAATGCCTTTGTTATCCTTTTCCTGGATGATTTAAAAGACAAAAGATTACGTCCATTTTCGGAAGTAAGAGCCGAGCTGGAACAAAGAAGAAGAACAGAAGATGCTCCGGAATATGCCAAAGCAGAAGCGGATAATTTTCTAAAAAAATACCAAGAACAAGATCCAGCAAGCAAGCTTTCCTTTGAAGAATTTGCCAAAAAAGAAAAGTTTTCTGCACAAAGTACTGGAAATTTAATGAATGGCTCTGAAAATCCTCCTGCTGCTTTGGGCTTAACCGCTAAAATTATTAGCTTACCTCAAGGCACAGCCCAAGTAGTTAAACTTCCCGATTCTCTCTATGCTGTAGAAATCAGCGAAACAAAAGATTCTTATATCCCCGAGTATGACCTCATAAAATCAGAAGTAATCAAAGATTATGTAAAAGAAAAATCTCAAGAATTAGCCAAAGAAGCTGCAGAAAAATTCTTAACTGAAGCAAAGAATAAGGATTTGAAAGCGTTTGAACAATTAGCCAGCACTGCTTCTTTGGAAATAAAAAACACTGCTCCTGCTAAAAGAAGCAATTTACCTGAAAATGAACCTTTATTTTCCAATCCAGAAATTTTAAAAGTTGCTTTTAATTTAAGTGCGGAAAATCCTTATCCCCCTACAACACTTCACGGAAATAACGAATATTTTGTAATGCGTTTAAAAAACAAAATTCTTCCCGAGGAAAAAGATGTAACTGCTAAAATTAAAGAAACCTTAAAGGATCAAACTACAAGCTCAGGAAATAGATTTCTGACTTATGTTCTTCATGTACTAAAAATTGAAAATGATACCTGGGTTAATCCCAAAATTTTGGAAAAAACTGATAATGATATTGATTTTGAGATTTAGAATATCAATGAAATTTTCATCTACATGTTCATTGGGCACCGATAAAGGGTGCCCCTAAAAGATTATATTTTATCATAGATTTGGATTTACAATGCTGACTCTTGATCTTAACGTAATTTTAAAAAAACCTTTAATTTTTTTAAAAAAAAGTCTTTCTTTAAGAGCTAAATTTAGCCTTACTTCTGAAAACGATTCTATCCCCATTCTTAATTTTCTGGAGGAACTTTTTAAAAATTCTAATTTCCTTCCTTTTTCTTGTTTCCCTTTAGAAACTTCCGATAACTCTCTTACAAATTTTCGTGGACGTCCGATTGAGGGTTTTTATCAATCGGCCTCTTATCCTCAATACAGTTTAGAAAAACCACAACAAGAAGAGATTTTCTATTTAAGTGGCGAAATAGTCGAAGAAACTGAAGATGAGGATGAAAAAGGAGTTTTTATTAATAAAACCCCTTATAATTATCGAATCAATTCTTTATTTAAAAGTTTCAAAAATAATTCGGATATAGTTTATAATTTATCATACACCATGGAACCGATAGTGGAAGAAGTGGATCATTTAATATCCAGAAAAAAATTCTCCCAATTAAAAGACTATCCCCTTAACTGTTTAAGAATCGGTTTTGATTCTTTTCGACAAAGTAGTTTTGGCGGTATGTTGGGACTTGTTCCTGTAGTAAAAGAAAAATTTTACTTGGAAGTTACTCCCAGCTTTATTTCAATCTTCGCTGAAAATAATTACCTTACTTCGGAAATAACTTTACCTTTTGCAAAACATCAGGTTTTAGAAAAAGTGGATCAAGCCTTAGCCGCCATTAATTTATATCATGGTTTTAAGGCTCAGATCTTAGCTAAAATCTAAAGATAGAGAAATAATAGCAATTTTTTGTAAAAAGCTATAAACTGCTGGGAAATTTTAACCTCTGGGACGTCAATGCCTGTTACAAAAAAATGCCGTA
>CAYOOT010000108.1:0-7196 GCA_964405665.1 uncultured Bdellovibrionales bacterium
AGAAATCAGAAATAAAATATGGATTTTTAAAGATTGTTGTCAATAATTAATTTTCGGTTTTATTTCCTTACCACTGCTCAACATTCTGCATTTCCATTTCAACCAGCCCCGCCATCTTGCCTTGCTTTCTTAACTTAGCAGCTTTACGATTTCTCATTATTGTTCTCACTTCTCGGCGAATATTATTCAGTTTCAAAATAAAATAGCCAACTGGTGAAATCCAAAACTTAAGCACTGCATTGCGATAGGTCTTACTGAAACAAAAAATATGAGTGATTAAATTAATTTCTGTTTCCAAAAAGTGTTTTAAATTACCTTTGATCGGAAAGCGCGGTATTTCAAAACCATAATTAGGAACTGGGAGACCTTGTCGTTTTCTGGACTCCAACAAACGAAAAGCTCTTCTCCTTTTTTCCGAGCCCATCGCATAATTGGAGGTTCTTGCCGCTTCTTTGCTTAATTTCAAAGCAGTCAAATCTTCCTTCTGAATTACTTTTTGCAATAAGCTCTCCCCTCGCTCAGTTCTTGTTACCAAATAACTATAGCCTTGATGAAAATCAATATGTCCAGCAGGAGTCGGCATCCAAGGATCGCCTACGGCAATATCGGCAAATTCCACCATCGAATCATAACAAGTCATGCAACGAGCCGGGGTATAAAGGCGATACAAAATATTCATCATTTCAATCGCGGTCGGTTGATAACCTTTGGCTCGAGGAAATAACACCGGCACATAGCGCCCATCATCCATTACGGCATAAGAAGAACCGGGATGTTTTTCCACTCGATAAATAAAACGCTCAACTTCCTTTTTCTCATCACCTAAATTATCAAAAAGGATTTTTAAAGGATCATGTTCAATTGCCGCATGACAAAGTAAGCCGATACTTAAAACAACTCTTTCTTTAATTCTTTTGTCCAGTTCTTTGGCCTTATGATAACCATGAATCTGGCAAGGAAGGCCAACTATGGCATATCTTCCAGGCACTTCTCGGATTTCTTTTAAGGCGGCGTTTGTCGGAACAATCGCATATTTGGACTTTGTGGCAGCAAAGATCTCTTCTTTCGTTCTGGCTATTTTGGGGATACCTTTGAATTTTGTTTCAGGATCGGCAGCAATCACCAGGGCGCCATCAATTTCACCCTGCTCCAGTAAAGACATTAAAAGCGCAGAAACAAATCCCCCACTTGTGGATTTGGCCCGAACTTCAGGATTATTAGAATAAGAAATATATCCATTAATAAATGATCCATAAACATCTTTGGGATCAGGTACTTGCTCAAACATTTCTTTAGCAAACTGCGGCGCATTGAATTCATCTCCCGGACAAACCTTAACGCAAAGATCACAATCAGTGCAGGCTGATAAATTTTTTACAACAGGAAATTCTTCATTGTCGACTCCCAACACTCCTGTTGGACAAATTCCCACACAACTTCCACAACGATGACAAAGATTGTTATCAATAATTTGTGCAAGTGATCTTAAAGCTCGCGGCGGTTCTTTTTCGGTTTTCATTTCTTCGACCATCGGACCGGACTTCCTCAAGGGAAGTTGTACCAAATCCAAGCCGCCTTTTAATGCCAGTGTACTCATAAGTTGAAAATATCTGAAAAATACTCTATAAAATCATCAAATTATAGTGCAATTTAGACGTAAGCTTTTAAGTTGTCAAATAGACAAACAGAGGAATATTCTCAAAATATGAATACTGACTCAGAACCGGCAATGACCCCGCAGCAGCGACAATTTGCCGCAGGAAAAACATCTCCTTTAAAAACCTACAAACACATTCTTGTAGGGGAAAAAGGTTGGTTTTATTTTTTCTGTTTCGAGCTTTATCGCTTATTTTTTACGAACCTTGAAAGTATCTTGGGTATTGCTCTAAGAAGAATTTTTCTTCCCTTATTTTTAAAAAAATCAGGAAACGGACTAGCTGTAGGCAATGGCGTAACAATCAGACAACCACAAAGAATCAGTTTTGGGAAAAAAGTTATTTTAGACGATTACTCTTTGGTTAATGTGCGTACTAAAGAAAATGATCTTAACTCTGAAGCTTTTGTAGAATTGGGAGATTATGTTTATCTGGGGCGATATTCCATTGTCAGCTCAAAATACGGAAAAGTAAAATTAGGTGCAGCTTGTAATATCGGAGCTTATAGCAGAATTGCCACTCAAGGATTAATTGAAATCGGACAAAGCACCTTAATTGCCTCTTATGTTTATATCGGCGGCGGCAATCATGGCATGGATTCCGAAAAACCAATTATGGAACAGGACATGGAATTAAAAGGTGGTGTCAGGATCGGAGAAAATTGTTGGATCGGCGCCAAAGCGACTGTGGTTGATGGTGTAAAAATTGGAAATAATGTAATTGTTGGTGCTCATTCCTTAGTCCGAGAAGATGTTCCAGACAATGCTGTTGTTGCGGGGATTCCGGCAAAGCTCATTCGGATGAGAAGCAATAATTAACAGCTCTTTCCCTATCTAATAAATAAGTATTGCTAACTGCTCTTTTTTCGTAGTAGTTCTTAATAAAATAAATCAAAAACTATTTATAATGCATAATCTTCAAAGAATAATATTCTTATTGTTGTTTTTAACTTTATTCTCTATTCGCCCTGTTGACGCTGAAGTCGTAACAAAAGAACAAGAAAAGAATAAAATTTACAAAGTTGTTAGTAACTTAATGGAAGAAGGGAATTTTAAAGAATTAGAATTACTTTCCGAACAATATAAAAATAATTTAAAACCTTCTCCTTCCTTCATCGCAGATTATAGCCATTTCTATTATGCACTGATTGAAGGCTCTACTACCATTAATCCAAAGAATCCCAAAGTTTACGATGATTTTTTACTCAGATGGAAAAAGTCTCAACCAGATTCAATTACTTTAGATATAGCTAAGATACGAGCTCTGGAAGCCTATGCCTGGAATGCTAGAGGTACCAACTATTCAAGTATGACTTCACAAGAAAAACAAGATGAATATAGTAAATTTCTAACTCAAGCATCTGAAGTAATAAATCAATTAAATAAAAAAGGGATCAAAGACCCGGAATTCTATCGTCTGATGATTAGTGTCGGTTTCCAAATGGGAGCTGATAAAGCAACTCTTGCTTATTATTGTTATGACTATGCAAAGCAATTTCCTACTTATCCCGCTATTTATATATCGTTGGCAACAGCTCTTTTGCCACGTTGGGGAGGATCGGCCAAGTATCTTGAAGCATTTTTTGCTCATATTTCAAAAGAAAAATGGAATGTGCTGGGAGAAAAAATTTATCCCTATGTGATGTATTTTGTAGCATCATATGAAGTTGAAAATCTTGCCACTCAATATCAAGTAAACTGGGATATTTTAGAGCGCGGATGTAATGATTTAATAAAGGATTCTCCGGAAATGGAATTGTGGCAAAACAAATGTGCATTTACTGCTGCAATGGGAGATAATAGTGAACTTGCTCAATCTTATTTTTCTTTGATTAAAGAAGATTGGACTTCTGATATGCAAGATATTTGGAAAAATAGGAATGATTTTGATAAATGGAAAAAATGGGCAACGGCTGAGGAATCCCTAGCAAATAAAAAATTTCTGAATGCCGTTAAGAGGTCTGATCTGAATGAAATTCGTAAATTTATATCTACTGGAACAGATCTGAAAAACGATCATGAATTAGCAAAATTAGCAGGCTTTACCTTGGTCAAGCAAGATCAAGGCAAATTAGAAGTATTAAAATTTCTCTTAGACAATGGTTTAGATATTCATGCAAAGAACCAAAGTGGATGTTCTCTCCTGGCAGAAGCACTTAATTATGCAAATATTGAAATCGCAACTTTTTTAATTAACAAAGGTCTCAAAGGAGATGAAGAAAATTATGCCGGCTATACTCCTTTACATCAAGCATCTGCCTATGGTTTTTTACCAATATTAGATTTGTTTTTTAAGCAAGGGATTAATCTCAACGTCAAAGAAAATACCGGCCAAACAGCATTACATATTGCTGCCTATAGTGGACAAACAGAAGTAGTAGCAATATTAATTAAGAAAACAAAAATTGATGTTAATGCCATTGATCAATGGCATCAAACAGCATTACATTATGCTGCAATAAAAGGGTATAAAGAAATTGTGAAACTTTTGTTAGCTAATGGCGCCGATAAAAAAATTCTAACTTTTATGGGCAAATCAGCAGCAGACTTAGCAAAAGCAAATAACCATCAAGATTTAATAGAAGATTTACAATAAACAAGGATCTTCATTGATATGAATATAAGAAAGGTCTTAGTTAATTTAAGTTGTCTTGTTTTAATTATCTTCTTAACTTTATATATAGTTGTTGCTAATAGATTTTTATCGCTTGACAACTATGGTCTATCTGGACCATTTATCTATCCTCTAGGAAAGACCTTTCCTGATATTGAAATTACAGATCATCTAGGAAACAAAAGACATCTCTCCTCATTTAAGGGTAAGCCCATAATTATTGAATTGTCAGCTTTTAGCTGTCCTGCAACTCAAGCTTTCTCTGGTGCTCATAAATATGGAAGTTTTGAAAATATTGAACCACAATATGGACTCCCTTCCATCCCTGTTGTTTTTGCTAATTCTGGTGATAAGACCTATATCCAAAACTTAGACATTGAATATATTCAGTTGTTAGTTTTTAATACAAATATGACTCTACCAACAGTTGCCGAGGCAAAAAGTTGGTATGAACATTTCCATTTTGATAAAATTCCTAATCACCATGTTTATATCGCCCCTAAAGAATTTGCTGTAAATGAAATGCAGCCCAGAATTCCCGGATTTTATTTGATTGATAAAAATTTTAAATTAAGACTACAAATAGTTCGCCCCGAAGACCATGCTTTGATTCTAACTAAGCTAATGCCCAGTCTTGCAGCTTTAATTAGAGAATAGTTTGTAAAATTTGCTATTATCGGTCCTCAAAACACCTGCCGTGGCGAGGGAGCAAAGCGAGCGAAGTAATCTCCCTGCGTTTACGCATGAACAAATTCGGGTAAAAACTGGGATATTGCTTCGCTCGCAAGGACAAGCTGTTTCGTCTTCTCTGCACTTCCAACCACAGGAAGTTCTACCGCGATAATAAATTCTATATGCCAGCATAAGACAGTCACCTCTTGCTACACAATCTTCGACTCAATCTCCGTAAACCTTCCCGGATCTTGCCCTTTAAAAGTTTGATGCAAAGTTTTTTGTAAACAGCTAACCAATTCTTCCAATCCCTGTCTTTTGGCAGCCGAGATCACATAGGCATCATAAGTATTTTTTAAGCCTTGTATTTCGATCTCAGAAAGTAAATCTGTTTTATTAAATACAAGGATTCTTGGTTTGTCATTAAAACCTAAACTACTAAGAGTATTGTCTACTACCTCAATTTGTTTTCTAAATTCTGGGTTACTGGCATCAACTAAATGCAACAAAATATCAGCCTCCCCCACTTCTTCCAAGGTCGCTCGAAAGGCAGCAACTAATTCCTTGGGAAGCTCCCTGATAAAACCAACAGTATCAATAAAAATAACTTCCTTTTCATTGGGAAATCGCATTCTTCTACTAGAAGTATCCAAAGTGGCAAATAATTTGTTTTCTACAAAAACATCTCCTTTAGTAAGGGCATTTAAAAGGGTAGACTTTCCGGCATTGGTATAACCAACTATTGAAATAACTGGAACACCACGGGATTGCCGACGATCTCTTCTCAGCTCACGTTGTCTGGAAATTTGTTGAATTCTTTTTTCCAAATCAGAAATCTTGTCTTTAGCACGGCGACGTCCAATTTCCAGTTTTGTTTCTCCTGGTCCTCTTCCTCCGATACCACCACTTAAACGGCTTAAGCCGGAGTCAGATTCAGTCAAGCGCGGAAGAGAATATTTGAGCTGTGCCAGCTCCACTTGTAATTTCCCCTCACTGCTTTTTGCACGTTGAGCAAAAATATCCAAAATCAACATACTGCGGTCAATCACTTTTAGTTCAGTGAGATTGGCAATCGAGCGCAATTGCCCGGGAGAAAGTTCTCTGTCAAAAATCACCAATTCTGCTCCCAAATCAAGGCAATGAAGAACCAGTTCTTCAATTTTACCTTTACCGATTACAGTTTTAGGATCCAGTGATCTTCGTCTTTGAGAAACCTTATCCAGAATTTCAATTCCAGCAGTTCGAGCCAGCTCTTCTAACTCCGCCATCGAAGCTTGAGCGTCTTTTGCTGAAGAAACATAAGCTCCAACCAAAATCGCTTTATCTTTTCCCGTATCAAAAGTTTTGCTGCTGCTGGCAACAACCAAACTTTCCAATTCTGAAATAAATTCTAAAAAATCAAAATCCAAATCATTTAAACTCTCAGCATAAAGAAAACTAAGTTGTCTTTTTCTTTGGCTGGCGTGTTGATTGATTCCTTGTTGCTGCGCAGGATTAATGCAGGCAAAAGAAACAGCTCCGGGCTCACCATTAAAATTAACGGCAATGATTAATAATGCATCCAATCGCAATTTTTCTAAATCTGTTAAAAAATCAGCGGCAATTTCCGGAGCTAAAACTCCCACTTTTTGCCTCTTTAGAATCAAAGAAGAAAAAGGATTGGAAGTGGAAAATTGATGCAACAATTTTCCTTCGGCATCTGGTAAAAAAACTATCAAACGGATATTTCTTAATCTTGTTGAACCTAAACGGAACCTACCTAAATCGGGCAAATAAAGCCGGTCTTTTGTTCCTACTACCAAATGAATAATCTGACCATCCCGGCCGATTAATAATCCGATTTGTAAACCTAGATGATGCGACATTTGAGCAATTTTTTTTGCCAAGTCCTGGGTAATCAATTCTTCGGAATTGATCTTTTTTGCGGCAAGTTTTTCTAACTGCTCTTTTTCACTTGCTCTTAAACTTAAAATGTTACCGACTACTAATTTCATGCTATGGTTGGGTTAAATATATTGATTATAGTAATGACTCTAGGCTAATATATTAGTATCAGGAAATCAAACAATGAAGCTTAAAGCTGAATTTTTCAACTTTTTTTTATCTACTGCTCTGGGAATGGGGATATTCTTAGCTTTTAGCACTTTGTGCGTGATGTGTATTTCTTCTTTTTGGGCTTTTCTTGAGGTTTAGGGAGTAGATTCAGAAATCAGAAATCAGAAATCAGAAATCAGAAATCAGAAATCAGAAATCAGA
>CAYOOT010000109.1:0-7143 GCA_964405665.1 uncultured Bdellovibrionales bacterium
CTCCTGTGGCAACAAATTCAGCTACACTAACAATCGCACCCGGCACTAAATCCAAAGTGCTTTCCACGATTTTGGGAATTCCTTGAAGGGCTTTAATTCCTAAATCCTTAAGTTGTTCCGTCCAGTCTTTTTTAGATTCTTCCGTGTTTTGCAGCAGCGTTTTTAGTTCCAGTTGTTCTGCTGTTCTTTTCCGGGCCAGGTTTAGACCAATGGTATTAGCTTCTCTGCTAATCGTTAAAATTCGATCTCTTAATTCCGAACCATAATCATCTCCTAACTTATTCCCCAGGTCTGTTTCCAGATTGGCTATTTGTTTTTTTAAGCCCTGATAAGCTATTTGCGCTTCTTGGTTGGTGTTCTCCAAATTAGTAGCCGCATTTTGTAATTTTCCCAACTCAACTCTAAACTCAATTAATTTTATAATATTAATTTTTAATTTCTCGTCTTTTATCCCGCAAAAATCTTCTCCCAGATGCTTTTTGAAATATTCACTGGCTTTTTGCGATTGATCTAAATCTCTTAAGAAACTTTCTTGAACAACTTCCCCGATACTTCTTAATCTATTGGAAAAACTATCAATGTTGATTGAACGATCTTTAGTCGGCAGGCCAGAACAAAGAGTTTTAAGTTCAGATAAACCTTCTTGCTTAAATTTTTCAATTTTTCCGATTTGAGTAAGTTCTTGCGGATTGGCAGCACCCTTTTCTTTTAATGCTTTTAATTGCGAAAGCACTACTTCAAAGGCAACTAAGATATTGGCTCGATTGATAATATCTTTGGAAAGTTGATCCGGCTCTACTCCCAAAAGCTTGGTCAATGCTGCTTGATCTAAAGCTTTGGCTTTGCCTTGCAAAATTTGGCCAAGCCCGCATGCAGGGACAGACGGATTCTCCTTTGTTGCCAAAGCTTTATCGATATTTTCATTTCTCGGTGCCACAGATGTTGTTATGAGGATTTTGGCTGACTTAGATACTTATAAGAATAGAAATATATTTATTAATTACAAGGAGTTATGACTTAATCAGAGCACTTGAAATTAAGATACTGTAAATTACACAGTTTAATTTACAGCCTCGAATTACGTAACACTTACAGCAACGACAGGTATTCTTTGCCTTCTCTTTGCTCGTAACGATAATTTCTGAGATGTCCATCAGTCCGCTAAAAATAGCTAGCTCGATTCTTAATTACAACAAATATAAAAAGCATCAATCAAACTTTTTATCTGTGTATCATTGATTTGCCTTTTTTTATATTCACTTTGCACTTCCAGTAAAAGCAAACGAGCTCTGGAAAATTCTTTTAAACCCAGAAAAGCAGCAGCAAGTCCCAGCTTGGCAAACAAAGAGAACTTCGGAGATTGCAATAGCAATCTAAAAAATGCGGTAGATTCTTGATGTTGGCCCTTATATAATCTTAATAATCCCAGTCCAACATTTGCCGGAGTATCAAAATTTTTATCAATTTTTACCAGTCCAGAAAATACTCTCTCTGCAGGCACAAAATAACCCATTTCTAAGTACATTTTTCCCAGAGTATAGATTGATAACAACTGATCTTCAGAATATTCCATTAATTCTGCTCCCCTACACTTAACCACTGCAATACTTGAATTAGCATCTGTTCTTCAGCATCAAATTGCTCATCCTCATCTTCATCTTGATTGGAAATTCTCAATTCTTTTTCCGCCCGCACTTCTAAAAAGCGAGCTTGAAAAACTTCCAAAGAATTTCTCAAATGAGATAACTCTCCTATGTCAGGAAGTAATATTTTTAAAGGATTATTAGAAAAACTTGTATCTTCTTTCATTTGGCTAAAGCGCTTCTGGGATTTGTTGGCATAAATAATTTACGATCATTTGCCGCAACTATTAATTCTTTTTCATCACCCCAAGCGTGAGGCACAACTTCAGAATTAAAAGGATATCTTCCTTCATCCTGCGGATTATAAGTGCAGCTTGTCACATAAAACAAATGCGCAAAAGGTGTTAAAACTTTACAGCCATGCAATACTCCCTGAGGAATTTTTACTACAGCAGCTTTTGCTCGCGGATCCGCTTCTTCTTCCCCTAAATAAAATTGCATCTTTTTTTTATAAGTAGGACTTTCTTCTCGAAGATCAAAGAGCACAACTTCAATCACACCCAGTCCCAAATACCACCAGTCGATTTGTTGATGATGAAAATGCCAAGCCTTTACCGTATTATGCCCCATTTTGCTGTGACTCCACTGAGCAAAATTATTGCTCCCAGCAAAAAATGGATCGTTGCTTCTGATCACTTCTCGAAAAAACCCCCGATCATCAGGAAAAGTTTTAAGTTCTTTTATTTCAACTCCGGAAATTAACTCCATTAAGACAACCTCTAATTTAAAGAATTCAAAGCAGACCCGGCTTTGAACCAATTAACTTGTTCTGCAGTATAAGTATGTTTTAAATTTGCTTCAAAACGCGAACCGTCCTGATGCTTAATTACTAATTTCAAAATACTTCCCGGCTTTAATTCTTTTACTCCCAGAATATCCAAACGATCTTCTTCTTGAATTTGATTATAGTCTTCCGGATTAACAAAAGTTAAAGCCAACACACCTTGTTTCTTCAGGTTAGTTTCATGGATTCGGGCAAAACTTTTTACAATTACTGCTTTTGCCCCCAGATATCTAGGACACATTGCAGCATGTTCTCTACTGGAGCCCTCACCATAATTTTCATCTCCCACTGAAACCCAACTAATATTGTTTGCTTTATAGTTTCTTGCAACTTTACAGAATTGATCCCGTTCTTTGGTTAAAATATTTAATCCTCTTCCTGTTTCCTTAGAAAAGGCATTGACTGCCCCGGTAAACATGTTGTCGCTGATTTTATCTAAATGTCCACGATAGCGCAGCCAAGGCCCGGCTGGAGAAATATGATCGGTAGTGCATTTACCAAGAGCTTTTAATAATACGACCAAATCAGTAAAATCTTTCCCATCCCAAGGAGCAAATGGTTCCAGCAAGGCAATGCGATCACTGTTCGGATCCACTCGCACACTAATTGCTGCAGGATTTTTACTCGGTGCCACAAAACCAGCTTTGGCTTCAACAAAACCAGCTTTTGGTAATTCATCGGCAATCGGCGGCTGTAATTTAAATTCTTTACCGTCAGATCCTTTTAAAGAATCAGTTAAAGGATTAAATGCAAGAGAACCAGAAAGTGCAAAGGCAGTAACAATTTCCGGACTGCCAATAAAAGCCAAAGTTTCCGGATTACCATCATTTCTTCTTTTGAAATTTCTATTATATGAAGTAATGATTGTATTTTTTTCTCCTTCCTTAATATCACTGCGATCCCATTGCCCAATGCAAGGTCCACAAGCATTGGCCAATACAGTAGCGCCAATGGCATCCAGCTTTTGCATCAAACCATCGCGTTCAATAGTTGCATAGACTGCTTCTGAACCGGGAGTAACCATAAATGGGATTTTGGTTTTCACACCATGCTTACTTGCTTGCTCTGCAATATAAGCGGATCTGCCCATATCTTCATAAGAAGAATTAGTACAGGAACCAATTAAAGCAAAACGAATATCTTGGGGATAATCTTTTTCTTTCGCTTCCTGAGCAAGCTGGGAAACTGGTCTGGCTAAATCTGGTGTATGGGGCCCGACAATATGCGGCTCCAGAGTGGAAAGATCAATTTCTACTATTTCATCATAATATTGTTTGGGATTGGCCACTACTTCCGAATCGGCTTGAAATAAATTAATGTATTTTCTGGCAAGATCGGCAATATCTTTTCTATTTGTTGCTTCTAAATATTTTGCAGATTTTTCATCAAAGGGAAAAACCGAAGTTGTTGCGCCAAGCTCAGCACCCATATTTGTAATTGTGGCTCTGCCCGTGCAACTTAGAGAGCTGACACCTTCTCCAAAATATTCGATAATTTTTCCAGTTCCACCATTTACTGTTAAAATTCCTGCTAACTTTAAAATCACGTCTTTCGGAGCAGTCCAACCGGAAATTTTCCCAGTTAGTTTTACACCCACTAGTTTTGGTAAAGTCACATTCCAATACAATCCTGTCATCACCTCAGCAGCATCCGCTCCTCCCACTCCAATGGCAATAGCACAAAGCCCACCAGCATTCGGCGTATGAGAATCTGTGCCGATCATCATGCAACCGGGGAAGGCATAATTTTCAAGAATTACTTGGTGAATAATTCCCGAACCTGGTTTCCAAAAATCAATACCATATTTACTTGCCGATGTTGCCAGAAAATCAAAAACTTCGGCATTTTCATCAATTGATTTTAACAAATCTTGCTTTGCTCCGCTGCGGGCAACAATCAAATGATCACAGTGAATAGAAGTAGGAACAGCAGCTTGCGATTTCTTAGAAGACATAAATTGCAACATTGCCATTTGCGCCGTAGCATCTTGCATCGCAACTCGATCTGGTCTGGTATTAATATTTGTTTTTCCTCGCTGCATTTCTTTGGTAGCCGGAGTAGAAGAATCTAGATGTCCCAGCACAATTTTTTCTGCCAAAGTAAGCGGTCTCCCTAAGCTTGCTCTGATTGAATTAATATTCTTTTCTAATTTGCTGTAAATTTCTTTTATCTTAGTAATTTCCATGGGTAATCTGCCTTTAAAAAACTGTTTACTACTTTATACACTATCAACAAAATAGTCCCAGATAAATATAGATTTTCTTTCGTCATTAAGCTTCCGAAGTTAAAGATTTTTTAAAAATTTTGTCCCAATAACGGACATATCTTTTTATAAATGCTATAAAATAAACTTTCCCTATTGCCCTAGAGATTTTTAGAAACAAATGATTAACTCCGACAAATCTGCTCCTAAAACACCGCTGGCAGAGCGGATGCGTCCTCGAACCTTGGATGAGATCTGGGGACAAGAGATTGCCATTGGACCCGAATCAGCTTTTGGCAGAATTTTAAGAAATAAAGAACTAGCAATTCCCTCTGTAATTCTTTGGGGTCCTCCGGGAACAGGGAAAACCACTATCGCTAAAGTTATCGCCGAACAAAGCAATTATCATTTTCTACGACTCTCGGGAGTTTTAGATGGAGTAAAAGAATTACGTGAAGCTGTAGAACAAGCAAAAGAAATGATGAAGTATCAAGGAAAATCAACTTTGGTCTTGGTTGACGAAATTCATCGTTTCAACAAAGCGCAGCAAGACGCTTTTTTGCCTCATGTCGAATCTGGACTAATAACAATTATCGGCCAAACAACAGACAATGTAAGTTTTAGAATTCGCAATGCTTTATTAAGCAGATTAAAAGTAATTGAATTAAAACTTCTTGATGAAGAAACTTTAAAAAAAATTATTAAACACGCACTTACTGATCGTGAGCGAGGTTTAGGCAATTGGGAATTAGAAATCAAGGAAGATGCCTTAAGCATGCTTGCACAACTGGCAATGGGTGATGCCCGAAGAGCGCTTACCGGAATTGAATGGACTGCGGCTAATGTTAAAGCTCAAGGTCTGAAACAAATTACCAAAGAAGATATTGAAAAATCCTTTGGCAGCCAACCAAGATATTTTGATCAAGACGGAGATTATCATTACGATATAATTTCCGCTTTCATTAAATCGATGCGCGGCTCCGATCCTGATGCAGCACTTTATTACATGCTGAGAGCCTTAGATGGTGGAGAAGAACCGGCATTTATTACTCGCCGAATGATTATCTTTGCCTCAGAAGATTGTTCCTGCGATCCCCGTGCGCTAGATATTGCTCTTGCTGTAGATGCCGCAGTGGAAAGAGTCGGTCTACCCGAAGGAAAAATTCCTTTAGCCCAAGGAGCAGTTTATTTATCCTGTTGTGCTAAATCCAATGCCACTTACGTTGCTCTTAGAAAAATGGAAGAAGTAGTGGAAAAATATCCGACATTAGAAATTCCAAGAAGACTGCGCAATGCTCCGACGGATTTAATGAAGGCTCAAGGAAATTCTTTAGGATATAAATATCCCCATGATGCTCCGGGGGGTTTTATTGCTGAGCGTTATTTGCCAAAAGAAATTGAGAATCTTATTGTTTACGAACCAACAGACCGGGCGCTTGATGCGCAGATTGCTGAGAGATTAAAGAAATATCGGGAATTGATTAAATAATTATGTAGGGGCACCCTTTATGGGTGCCCCTACATAATCCTATACTTATACTTTTCAATCACCCTCACAAAACCTCGAAATACGATCGAAATAACAAGCAAACAAAATCCCCCCGCCATAACTTTAGGAATATCATAAAGCGATCCTGCCCTTACCATCAAATATCCCACTCCCTGATTCGCCGAAATAAACTCTCCGACAAAAGCACCAAGTAAAGCAACATTAATACTTAAATCCAATCCATTAATCACCCAATTTAAAGAAGATGGAATAATTAATTTTGTTAGAGTTTGGAAACGACTGGCTCCCAGAATTTTAAACAACCGAAGATTTTCTTTACCTGTATTTTCAGCTCCGATATAAGCTTGATTAAGACAGATTAAAAAAGTTCCAAAAGCAGATAAGGCAATTTTCATTTCTGTATCAATTCCAAACCAGACTATAATCATCGGAGCAAAAGTTAAGACCGGAATTGCACTTAAAACAAAAATATATGGCAAACTAATGCTGGCAATTAATGGAGAAAGCCAAAGCAAAAACCCAATTGTTGTGCCCAGAATAATGCCAATAATAAAACCAGCAAAAGCCTCATAGCTAGTAATTAAAATATGACCAATTAAGTTTTCTTCAGTAAACAATCTGATTAAGGACTGGAAAATTAGTTTGGGAGAAGCGAATAGAAATACAAAATCCTCGTTCTTTGCAGCTTGTTGCCAAGTAAATAACAACACAACTAAGATTGCCAAAGAAAGTAAATTATTTTTAAGCTTAAAATTCATCTGCTGATTTCTTTCCAGATATTTTCGAAGGAGATTTTATAAATTTCCGTTTTTCTAATTTCCGCCGCTTCCCTTTGATCTTCTGCAATATCAATCAGATAATTTTTACTGATTGTTGTCGGGCTTCCAGCTAAAGTAATTATCTGATCAGATATGGCAATCGCCTCATCAATATTATGTGTTACAAAAAGACAAATTTTATTATTGATTTTTACATAATTCCGAAGTTCTCGAATCAGCTGCAA
>CAYOOT010000110.1:0-4530 GCA_964405665.1 uncultured Bdellovibrionales bacterium
TAAAATGGGTCCACTAACAATTTTTTTATTATTAGCAGACCACTTTGATCCGCTCATTATATAAAATTGCCAAAGAAATAAATTTATCTATGGCTTTGGCAAAATTGGATTTTCATTTTTTTCTCTATGATACATATCTATTTCAAGGACTCTCTGGTCATACGAGCAGATTTTAATTTTCCCTTTCTGCTCTGCGATTAACTCGCAAGGAATTATTGTTTCATTATATAGATACGGTTTGTTTCGACGATCCTCAACTGATGAGACGGTACTTTCATCTCTTATAAACCTACTTACATTAACAATACCCCGATCCTCTATGTAATTGTAGCGCCATGCTAAATCATGTGATTTTGCTTTAACAATAACCTGACCAGTATTGTTACGTACAGGTGGATCAACATGTTTTGTAATTCTATCACCCCTTGTTTTAAGATTAGGCGGGCAAAAGTCCTTATTCAAATCTACGTGGGAGACTTGTTGGGCTACGCCAAAAATTCCATAAGCATTAACGCGTGTATAACCTTGCTTGTCTATGGGCATATCTTCATATATTTTCCCATCTCCATAATTTATTCCTGTAATATAAACCTTTCCTTTTAAAAGTGCGATCGAAACAACTCCATAAGTTAAAGGATTTTTATTTGTGTAATGTGCATTATCTTGTATTACAAAACTAATTTCACCTGCTGAGCAACCATTTCTGCAAATAGTTTCAAGATTAGATTGATCAAAGTTAATTGAGCGTTGAGGATTTGCGGTACGTTTATTTTCAGCAAGTGAAGACAAACTTAAATTCGATCTTCCTCCTTTAGTATATGTAGGACCTGCTGCATAACCACTTGGCAGTGTAAGTTCGGTCTTGTTATCAGCACCAGGCAAAACTTTAATTTCTCTTAAGTGATCTAGTATCGCTTTGGGGTTTATTTGGGGATTTTGCTGTTGTGGTTCCATAAAAATTCTTCTTTGCCAACCATCTTTCAGTATTTGAGTTTCGTCTATTACCTCTAATTCCGATATTCTTCCTCTATACTGTAACTATAACTTTCAAAAGCCAAAGGACTTTTTGTATTCTCTGAATAATATAAAATATTATGCTTTGCTTTTTGAACATGCTGCATAAGAGTTTCCCGCGGAGTTGCCTCCCCATTGCCAAAAACAGGAATGATTATTTCCCTTATTATCAAAGCATCTGAGAGCATTATTTAAGTAAGCGGCTGGAATTAAGTGTATTTTTGATTTACAAATGGCTGTAAATGGGCACAGCAGGGTCTTCTTGTATTACAAGATTGTTGTAGTGATGCGCGTAGAATCTAATTAAATCATATAGTTAAGTTTAAAAAACTAATTTTTAATTGATCTATAAGTTAACTATTTTATTAAATTATCCTAAATACTCCAAAACCATTGAATATTGGCAACTAAAGCCGCAAATTTATCATAAGGACTATGTGAAAGTATTTATCAAGCCTTAAATGTAAGTTGAGTCAGTGAGTATAAAACCCCCAGAAGCAGTATCTAGCAGGGAGAATACAAAAGCACTAAGTACAAATGCATCAAAAGTATTAGTACCAGCAAAGCCAATTAACCCAGAGTTGCAGTTACCCCTATCCCAAAACCAAGCACTAAAAAGAGAAGAAGAAATACAATTTAAGGAATTATATAAACAAGCAATGGTTGCCAATCAAAAGTATTCATTTCTTTTAAATATTCAAACCATAAGTGAAATAAGACATCCTGAACTATCAAAGCTTTTACTGAAAAAAGTTGAGCTAAGAAACGATGCTCTGAAGTTAGAAGAGAAATTAAATCTTCTAGGTAATAAACTTAAATTAAGTGTAGAAGATAAAACGAAAATAGAAGAAAACCTATCCTCGGCAAAAAGAGCAGGATTTAATGCCTATATCAACTGGGCAACTGAAGAAGACAGAGTTAATAAAATCCTTCTTAAGAACTACCAAGAGCAGAAGGCAAGAAATTACGGTGTCACTGATATTCTTAAAGATTTAGTAAAAAGCGCCAGAGATTCTTTTGTGGAGTTCTCCCGAGGTGTGAACTGGATTGTCTATGGAGCAGGCTTTGGTTTTTACCGTAAAGTTCAATCCTGGCAGAGAGGAGAAAGTATTGCTGAACAGAAAAAAGCCGAATTTGTTGGTCAACAAGAAGGTATTGGAAAAGTAAACTTTCTCTTTAATCAAAAGGGAATGAAAGAACTATTCTTAGGTTCAGATAAAACTCAAATGACTCGCAGTGATTTTGCCTGGAAAAGTGATAGCGATCTGATAGCAACTCTTAACCTACCAAAACATATTGTGGATATTTCTATTAAGCCAGTAACGGATTCTCTTCAGGTAGGAGTTGATGCGATGGCAGTAGGATTAGTGAATATCTCCTCTCAAGAATCCAGCAGATTGAATTGGAGTGTAGGACAATATCGCAGCGCTTTAGAAGATGAAGAATTGAGTAAGGGTGGGTTTAAGAAACTGCATCAAACCCTGGGAGCAGTGGAAATGACAGGGGAATTAGCAGCAACTTATTACTCCGGAGGAGGAACTCTGCTAACCAAAGGAGAAAGATTATTGCAGACAGGAAAGACTTTAGGGAATTCAATTCTAATAGGAGGTTTATCTACAGTTGGAGCGGAATTAGTAGAACATGGAAGGGAGCAAGATCACGATTTGCTTGGAAAGAAAGAACTTTTTAGAATGGGAGATAAGCTTTTTGAAAGTACCAAGGGAAGCTTAAGATTTCAGACAGGATTAAGAGCAGCAACAAAATACTATGCAAAATTTGGTGCAGTAAAAACCCCTGAAGTGATTCAAGCCAGGCTGGAAGTGGCGTCCAAAGTAGCAGATACAATTGATAAGGTTGAAAGTGGAGGAGATTTATTAGGTTCAGGGTTAGGAGGGTATTATACCGGTTTAGAAGCTTATAATGAATTTACTAGAACTGGAAAAATCAGTAGAGAAACAAGCAAGGTGGCGCTGGGGCACTTATCTAGTTTTACAGGAGCTACTATTGATGCGGGGGATTTTAGTTTTGGTAATAAGGCTCAAGTAGTAAAAGATAAGAGCCAAGGTAATGATGTCAATAATAGTTTACAAACTAATTCTAAACTACCAAATAAATTATCATTTAATACCCAGACTCTTCAGGGAAGACAGGATGCAAGAAGAGACATTTCCGATCCTGAATTTTCGAGTAATCAAGCAGCCATATTACCAACTCATGGCAGAAGTTATGCAATGGATGGGGAATCTAGTGGGGTTCCTGAATCTCGCAGAAAAAGACGCAGAGAAAGCAAATCAGAAGATACGCAAAAATTAATCGCAAGTTCAATAGCAAAAACACTGAGGAGTGATATATTTGGAAAACTCAAAAATGTTGATCGCTACGATGCTATTGATAAAATATTAGAGAAAAATAATTCTCCAAGAACTGCAGCTGAATTAATTGATGAAATTCTTGAAATCCTTGTTGATAACAATGCAGAAGAAAGAAGAGAGAGATTAATTAAGGAATGGCAATTTAGCGTTGAAGAAGTAGATGACATGGAGATATGGCTTGCTTCTTATTTTAGGGAAATTGAAAACCTAAGTGATGGAAAAGGAAGGCTAAGGAGAATTTTCTTACGTGAATTATTAGGAGAGGAAACAAAACAAACGCAAAGAACCTTATATTTTTTCTTACAAACTCAAGTGACAAATCAGTCAATTCCAGAAATAGCAAGATTGTTAAAAGGGAGATATGGAATTGAAACGGAATCGGATCTCTATAATAGATTTAATGATTGGGGGATTTCTATCAGTATTGAATTCTCAAGAAATGTAATGATTAATAAGGAGGATTGGGAAAGAAGTAAAAACAGCAGTCCAAAGATGGAAGCAGCTTTAAAAAATATTGAATCTCGTTTTCTAACAGCAACTAACCAAGAAAATCAATTTTTCAGTGTGCCTTTGGTCGAGTTACTTCAAACTCTTTTCACTCATCAGATTTCAGCAAGGGAAATAGTTGATAATTTAAACATTTGTGGTGAACAAGCAATAGAATTTTATATGCACTATATAAATTATAGCAATCGTGGAATTAAGTGGAACAGGGAATTCGAATTCAGGGGTAAAATAATTTCAGAAGAAAAAATTCTTCGGCGGTTACAAGAAGAAAATATATCAAGCGCTAATATTGCCAAAGAGCTTAATCGATTGGCAAAGACAGATGTTGGAGATTCAGAATATAGGACAGAAGCCTCAGTTGCAGCAAAAATATATCACATCCGATGTGAGAATGAAGAAATTATTCCTCAAAGTATAGAATTAGTCACACCATCTCCAGAACACAAGTCCTGGGAAGTAGAACAACAAGAGTGGTTAGCTGAGATGTTGCAAACTACTAATGGGTTTATGAGGAGGTATGCTAGAGACGTAAAAGAATTTGAAGCAAGAAAACAAAAAACAACTGATCAATGGATTGAGTTATATAAAGATTTCTTGGCTAATAACGATGGTAAAAAGCCAAGACGTAAAACTGCTG
>CAYOOT010000110.1:4630-7016 GCA_964405665.1 uncultured Bdellovibrionales bacterium
ATGGATTGAGCTATATCAAGATTTCTTGGCTAATAACGATGGTAAAAAGCCAAGATATAGAACTGCTGATAATGGAGTTGGAGAAGTAGAAGACAGTCTTTACCGTTGGGCTAGCTTTACAAGAAGTTTTCTTAGAGATACCCCAAATCGCTATACAGAAGAAGAAAAGTTAGCCCTTGAGAAGCTGGGAATTGAGCCTGCAGCAGTGACCAGAACCACTGAAGAATGGATTGAGCTATATCAAGATTTCTTGGCTAATAACGATGGTAAAAAGCCAAGACGTAAAACTGCTGATAATGGAGTTGGAGAAGTAGAAGGCAGTCTTTGCAGTTGGGCTAGCGATACAAAAAGATCGCTTAGAGATACCCCAAATCGATATACCGAAGAACAAATAGCAAGCCTGAGAGCCATTGGTAAAAGAAGTTTTAATCCCATTAAGTAGCCTCAAAGCACGTTAATAACTTTAAGTAATTTTTAGTAATCACAAGTATCTTCGGGTTGTTACCCTGAATTCAATTTTACGAAATATCGAGAGTTTTCTTAAACTCAGCAAGGAAGATTTGTTAAAAAACTTTTTGATTAATTTTACATGATATAAACAGAAAGTCGGAAAATTAGACATCTGCAAATCAGAGAATCAGGCTCCTCTAGACATCTGCAAATCAGAGAATCAGGCTCCTCTAATAATATTCTCAGAGCCTGCCGGAAGCCTGTTGAAAAATCTTTTCTTTCTAATATTTCTATGTTTTTAGAAAAAAAGAATTACATAAAAAATTCGATTATAATTTAATCTAAAAAAGCGATTTTAATATGTTTAAGAAGTGCAAAGAATTTATTACAAGTATTGGAATATCAAAGATAGAAAAATATCAGAAACGCTAGTCTAAAAAAGCATTTTTCAGGTGAATTTATGGATTGGTATCTTATTAGCAAATTGATAACAGAGGAGGCTTGTAAGTATCAGAGGGAAATATCACATCAAGAAATCTTTTTAGTTTCTCTAATAATATTCTCAGAGCCTGCCGGAAGCCTGTTGAAAAATCTTTTCTTTCTAATATTTCTATGTTTTTAGAAAAAAAGAATTACATAAAAAATTCGATTATAATTTAATCTAAAAAAGCGATTTTAATATGTTTAAGAAGTGCAAAGAATTTATTACAAGTATTGGAATATCAAAGATAGAAAAATATCAGAAACGCTAGTCTAAAAAAGCATTTTTCAGGTGAATTTATGGATTGGTATCTTATTAGCAAATTGATAACAGAGGAGGCTTGTAAGTATCAGAGGGAAATATCACATCAAGAAATCCTTTACGGTACACTTTAGAAGCACTTTTATATTTCTCCCAAATTGAGAAATACCAAGATAGAAATAAGTTTTTTGCTTCTAAACATTTAGTTAACACTAAGGGACGATAACTTGTTAATTTACTTTTTTTAGTTTTATATGGGAGGCTACCTGGTTTTATTTGCTTTAATTTATTCTTACCAAGGAATGATAAACCATTTTTTGTTCTTTCTCTGATAATTTCTTTTTGGAGTAATTTTAGTTTATCAAGAAGAAATTTTCTATATTCATCTTGAGTAGTTTTTTCATATTTTTCTAATTTTGTAAATTTTAGGCTATATTCTGTAGAGAAATCTTTTAAGTTAACTTTTTTGTTATATTGTAATTCTTTTCTATAACCAGAGTAGTCAATTACTTTGTACTTTCTTTCAATCCCTTCAATTGCATCAAAAAATGAATTATAACCATTATATTCTTTAATATCTTCTACTAAACCAGCAGATACAGCTTGAAGTGCCGAATAAAAAAATCTATCTTCTACATCCTCTTTAAGCGGTAAGGCTTGTTCAGAGAAGCGCCTTGCAAATAAATGTCCTCCTAAGTATCCTTTTACAATTGCTCTAGTAGCTTCTGCAAATCGCGCATTAAAATCTCTGAAAAACAATGATTTATTTTTGTTAGGGAACTTTGCTACAAGATGATAGTGATTACCAACAATGACAAAAGAGTAAATTGTGACACTATATTTTTGTTGATATTTTGCTAAGTAACCCAAAATTCTATTAGATAACTCATTATTATTTACAAACCATAATAGAGAATTAACCGTTCTTGAAGTAAAGAAATAAGAATTATTAGGGTTTTCTATTCTAAGTGGTTGAGCCATATCATTATTTTCTATTAAGAATGTTAATAAGATTTTAAACATATTTACAATCCTATTATCGATAGGCACTTACTCTTAGTTTCCTTCGGCTGGCAAAAAGTTAAGCTGAGAGGTTAATTTAACTCTTCCTCCGGCAGGCTCTGAGAATATTTTTTGGGGAAATCAGAAATCAGAAATCAGAAATCAGAAATCAGAAATCAGAAATCAGAAATC
>CAYOOT010000111.1:0-6702 GCA_964405665.1 uncultured Bdellovibrionales bacterium
GATCAGGATGCTAAATGCAACTCTTTATGTGTAAACCGTATTTAGGGATTGACACTTTTTTCTACAGTCATGGAAAAACATGAACAGGAACATTGATTATAGAATTTTAGACTATCGACCAAGGCCATGACCAAGACAGAGGCTGAGATGAAGGCTGAGGCCGAGACAAAGACTGAGAACAAACAGTGAAATTCGTACTTATAGGCAATAGTCAGCTACATACCTACGAACACCAAATTTTATTTAATTTTTCTGTATACTCAACTTTGGTATGGAATTGCACTTTATCTTTGGAATTAATTAATAAGGGGACAGCTAAAAAAATCAAAGGAGAAGAAGTTTTAATAATTAATTTATGTGGATTGTTGTTCAATAAGATCTCAATAATTTGTAAGGCAAAATCAAAATTACTTTCTGAAGTGGTAAAAGGATCGCTGTAGCAACCAAGAAAAATTGTCGTCTCACTTAATTCTCCTTCCTGAGCCAAAGAACTTAAAATACTTTGCAAAACAGACCGCGGATGTCCCGCTGTTTTAAGCATCAAGTGTGTCTTTGCTTCAGATTCTTGGCCAAAATCTATAGTTTCCTGGCCTCGGCAAATCTGAAAACTGAGCGCTGCATGATCAAGATCAAGTAGTAAAATGTTTTGTTTTCTTGTTTCAGAAAGGCTCAAATTTAGATTTTGCATTGCTATAACCTTTGTTAGATTTTTATTAATTACCATAGTTTAAGGCCCTTAAAGCTTCAGATGCCCAGAAAAATATCTAGTTTCAAATAACTTAAAGAAAAAAATTTTGCATAGAATGCTTATTCTATGCGTCCTAAGATTAGGTTTAATTTACTTGAACTAAGATTAGTAAGTAGATATACTGGCTTTAGAAGTAGATGTAGTTAGTTCCAAAATGATAAAAGGTTAATTATGAAAAATAAACCGAGTGTTAATCAAACGGAAACTAATAGCCAAGGTTCTTCAATCAAGAAGACCACAGATAAACAAGGTAACTTTCAAAATCCGGATTTAAGCACAGATTTTGACCCAAAAAGCACTGAACTACAAACCAGCTGGGCATCATTGGCGGAAAGTATTTATTGTTTGAATGTCTATCCTAACGGCATTACACTTTCCATTCACAACAATCAAAGCAACCCCGATGAGGAAGGCTCACAAAAATTTTCTCCTCAACAATTCCATTTACGATTGAAAGAAACTAGCACTTATCAATTAGCAGAAGGTAAATATTTACTTTATAAAGAAAACTATAAGACAGCATTAGAAATGATTTTGTTACGCCTGCAAAAGAGCGGCAAGTTACAAACATCTGTCTGGTATTTTGGAACAGTCAGCGATCCTTTTCTTAACTTCCATAAAAAATTCGATGTGATTATGGGATGTTTGGAATTACTGCAAAAATATATTCCCCAAAAAATTGTTTTCCAAACTCGTTCTCCAATGGTGATTTCAATTTTAGGAATGTTAAAATATCTTGGAGAAAGAGCAGTAACAGCAATTGCCATCGAAACAATTTCTGAAAAAGCCTTGGCTCGTTATACTCCTGGTCTTCCGAGAATTGGAGAAAGATTACTTGCTGCTGATGGTTTAAGAAAACAAGGCATCACTGTAAATTTACAAGTCTCTCCTTTACTTCCTTACGGAGATCCTAAAAGAGATGCTTGGGACTTTGCAGAAATTTTAGAGCAACATGCTGACTACATAACTTTTGGCTGCCTTGCCACAGGCGATGAACAGGAAGAAAAACAATTAAAACTGATTCCTTTAGCTCAAAGACTGGCTATAGATCAGCAATATTATTGGCTCAGACCTTTTAGTTATCAATATTTATTTCAAGGAATAAAGGCTCTGGCCCCAGAAAAGTTGCTCCTGCCAATCAAGGCATATGTGGCACCAAAGCAGTTAAAGCTATTTGCTGCCTAATAATAAGGACACTTTATCTGCAAAATGCAGGGGTGCCCCTGCATTTAATTAATTGGCATTTCCTCCGCTTAGAACTATTTTTTGACTTTATCTTAATAATTTCCTAATAAAGACTGCGGAATTAAAACCCCTGAACAATTTAGGTTAACCCGCCCTTGTCGATAAAATCGGCAAGGGCGGGTTAACCTCGGATTTTTAGATTTTTGACTTCAATAATGATTTAATGCGTAAGTAAGACGGTTTAATTTTGTGCATAAAATAGTGTTTTTAGATCGAGATGGAACTATTTGCGAAGACTTTGGTCAACAGACTAAACCTTCGGACATCCAAATTTTTCCTGGTGCGGCTCAAGGCATTGCTTTATTAAAAAGCGTAGGATTTAAAACAATTATAGTTACAAACCAGTCCAAAATTGGCCGGGGATTTTCCAGTAAAGAAGAAGTAGAGGAAGCAAATAACGTTTGCGTAAAACAGTTGATTGCTGAAAATAAACAAGCAATTATTGACCAGGTCTGCTTTTGCCCGCATCTTGCTACTGATAACTGTGATTGCCGAAAGCCAAAAATCGGCATGATCGCAGCCGAAAATTTTCCTTATCGCTTTAACTCCGAGCAATCTTGGATGATTGGTGATAAGTGTCTTGATTTAGAATTTGGAATAAACTTAGGAATACCAGTGAACCAATGTTTATTATTGCTTACTGGTCATGGAGAGGAAGAACTGGAAAATACAAAAAATAAATTTGGAAATGATTTAAAAGTTTTTCCCAGTTTGATTGAGGCTTGTACCCATATTAGAGGAGGTATAAAATAATGCGCTGCGTTATCACCGGAGTTGCCGGATTTATTGGATCGAGCATTGCAGATAAATTATTAAGTGAAGGTCATGAAGTAATCGGTATCGATTGCTTTATTGATTACTACCCCAGAGCAATGAAAGAAAAAAATCTTTCTTTTGCTAAAAGCTTTAATAATTTTCAATTCATTGAAGGTAATCTTTTAAATTTAGATTTACCTAAAATTCTTGCAGGCACGGAAATAATATTTCACCAGGCTGCTCAAGCAGGAGTTCGTGCTAGTTGGGGAAAAGACTTTGCGATTTACACCGACAATAATATCTTGGCCAGCCAAGTACTTTTAGAAACAACTCGTTTACCACAAATCAAAGAAAATCTTAAAAAAGTAGTTTATGCTTCTAGCTCATCGGTTTACGGCGATGCAGAAAGCTTACCCACCAAAGAAACCGCACTTCCTTGTCCGGTTAGTCCTTATGGAGTATCGAAATTAGCAGCAGAACATTTAATGGTGCTTTATACAAAGGAATTTGGCATCCCTACTGCCAGTCTGCGATATTTTACAGTCTATGGTCCTCGCCAAAGACCGGACATGGCTTTTCATCGTTTCATCAAAGCCACATTAAGTGGAGAAGAAATAACAATTTACGGAGACGGAGAACAATCCAGGGATTTTACCTTTATCAGTGACGCAGTAAACGCCAATATCTCTGCCGGATTAAGTACCGCAGCAGAATTGGTTTATAATATCGGTGGCGGGTCCAGGGTAACTGTTAATCAAGTCCTAAAAACTATCGAAGAAATTTCCGGGATTAAACCCAAAGTCAATTATATTGCAAGGCAATTGGGAGACGTCAAACATACCAGTGCCGACACTTCTCGAGCAGCAAAAGCTTTAGCCTATGCTCCTCAGGTAAAATTAGTAGAAGGATTAAAGGCCGAGATGGAATGGCTAAAAGTCCTCAATAAAAAATGAAAATATATTTAATTACTGGCAACGATAAGTGCGGGAAATTGTGAGCGCTGACATGAAGATTCTTATTGTGCAAACCGGCTTTATCGGCGATGTAATTTTATCCACTCCAGTATTTAGCAATTTGCGCAAACAATATCCGCAAGCGGAAATCCATTTAATGACTACGCCAGAAGCAAGAGGATTATTTGACTCTGATCAAAACTTAAATTTGGTTTTTGCTTTTGATAAACGGGGAGAACATTCGGGCTGGGAAGGTTTTTTGCAAATACGCAACCTCCTGAAACAAGAAAAATATGATTTGGTGTTCAGTCTTCATAAATCATATCGTACTGCATTATTGTTATTTTTATCCCGAATTCCGCAGCGCTATGGTTTTAAGGAAGCTAAATTAAACTTTCTCTATTCCAAAACTGTTTCTCGCAACAATTACACTCATGAGGCTTTAAGAAATCTTTGTATTTTGGAAAATATCAATCTTCATGTTAAAGAATTGGATTCACAATTAAATTTAAATTTCTCCGATCAAACATTAGCTGAAGCAAAAAAAGTTTTGAGTTTTTTAAATCCCAATCAAAAAATAGTGGGTCTAGCACCGGGTAGTGTTTGGGCTACTAAGCGCTGGACCAAAGAAGGATTTGCTGAGACTGCCAAAAAATTATATGAAACTGGACATCAAATAGTTTTAATTGGCGGTCCCCAAGATCGGGAACTTGCCAAAGAAATTGAAAAAATCGCTCAACTGGAATTATTAAATTTAACCGGGAAAACCAATCTCGCCACATCCGCTGCTGTTATTTCACATTTAGATTTATTAATTACTAATGATAGCGCTCCTTTGCATTTAGCCGCAGCTTGTAAAATCCCTGTTGTTGCGCTCTTTTGTGCCACAGTTCCCGAATTTGGTTTTGGTCCTTGGAGTGTTTCACATATCAATCTAGGAGTTGATTCACTATCTTGTCGACCTTGCTCCCCCCATGGGAAACAATACTGTCCGACAGGAACTCATGCTTGTCAAAAAGATATTTCTGTAAATAGCGTAGTAACGGCGGCAAAACATTTATTAAAAAAAGAAATAAAAACAGATGCAGCAAATTCTTTACAGTAAATATTGTCTGGAATCATCAAATAAGCAAGATAAGCAATTCCTGCAAAATGAACTTGTGCAATTAACAATGATCTCCAAAATTCAAAGCCGCAAAAAGTTCAAACAAGGACGCGGCTTGGTGCAAGAAATTCCTTTATCCAATCAAAAAGCATTTATTAAATCATTTTTGCGCGGCGGGCTAATTAGCCAATTAATTGAAAATAAATTCCTCCATACACATTTTTGCAAGGATGTTTATTGTATAAAATATCGTCCTTTTGGAGAATTGAAAATCCTGGAAAATTTATATGCTCAAGGGATTCCTGTTCCCAAACCCTTAGCGGCTTATGTCAAAACGTCTTGCTTCGGTTTATTATATCAGGGGGCAATCGCTACAGAAAAAATCCATGGTGCAAAAAATTTGTTATCAATTATTAAAGAATCCAAAGATTCAAAAGATCCTTCTTTAAACGAATGGGTTAAAAATATTTCTCTGGAAGCTGGTAAAATTTCCAAAAAAATATTGAATGCCGGAATTTTTCATGTAGATTTACATTTGGGAAATGTTTTGCTTGACCAAAATAACAATGTTTTTATTATTGATTTTGACAGGGCAGTTTTTTTTAACGAAAGACAAAAAACATCCATTTACAAAAAAACAATTTCCCGTTGGCTTAAATCTTGTAAAAAATATCAAGTGGAAGAAATTGCCGGAAAGTATTTCATTGAGGGTTTCAATAATGTCTAAAAAAATATTGATTATTCTTCACGGCGCAATCGGAGATGTCATCCGGGCACTTCCTTTGGCAGCAAGAATCAAACAAACTTGGCCTGATTCTCATTTAAGTTGGGGCGTCGAACCATTGGCTAAAGATATTCTCCTTCACAACTCTTACGTTGATCGCGTGATTATTTTTAACAGACCCCAAGGACTGAAGGCTTATTTTTCTTACATCAAAGAATTATCTTCAGAGAAGTACGATATCGTACTGGATCTGCAACGACATTTTAAGAGCGGAATCACTTCTTACTTGAGTAAAGGAAAAAGGAGAATCGGTTTTCACAAAAAAAATGCTAAAGAATTTAATTGGCTTTTTAGCAATGAAAAAATTAAATATATTGAAAATTTCTCTTCCAAATTTCAGCATTATCAGGAATTTGGAAATTATTTGGGGCTGGAAGCAAGTAAACAATTTGATTACGGTCTTATTGTTCCTGAAGAAAGTAACTTAAAAGTAAAAGAAATTTTTGAAGCTGAGCTCAATAAGCTACAATTGTCAGGACATCAAAAATTTGCTGCCTTAATTATTGGCTCAAGTTGTCCCAGCCGCTTTTGGATCAGTGAACACTATGCTTCTTTGATTAAAGAACTTTACAATAAATTCGGTATTGTTTCTGTTTTAGTTGGCTCTAAGTCCGAACAACATTTTGCTGAACAAATTTTGCAAGAATGCAGCGAAATAAAAATCATCAATCTTGTTAACAAAACAAATTTAATCGAACTATTTGCCTTATATCGGTCATTGAATTTTGCCATCGGCTCCGATTCCGGACCGATGCATCTGGCGGCTGCGGCAGGATTAAAAATAATCAGTCTTTGGGGATCAACAAGTCATCTTCGTTCTGCCCCTCAAGGCTCGGAAAATTTGGTTCTCCAATCGCCAATCGGCTGCGCTCCTTGTTTTCAAAAGCAGTGTCCTTTTGGAAACAATAAATGCATGCAAGATATTCCGCCACAGGCGGTTTTGTCATTAGTTGAAAGAGTTTTGGAAACCTAGTAGAAATGCAATGTAGGGGCACCCTTTATGGGTGCCCGGAAAACCTGATATTTTGTTCAGCCGGGCACCCATAAAGGGTGCCCCTACATTAATTTAGAACTATGGAAAGAGAACCAGTTTCTGCCTTCGTAATTGCCT
>CAYOOT010000112.1:0-6664 GCA_964405665.1 uncultured Bdellovibrionales bacterium
CTACATTAATTTAGAACTATGGAAAGAGAACCAGTTTCTGCCTTCGTAATTGCCTACAACGAAGAAGAAAATATTGCTGATTGTATCAAGAGTCTTTTATTTTGTGACGAAGTAATTCTGATCGACTCTTTTTCAACAGATCGGACTGCAGAAATTGCCAAAACTTTGGGCGCAACTATAATCCAAAGAAAATGGGCTGGATACCGTGATCAAAAAGCTTATGGTTTGAGCATTGTAAAACATCAGTGGGTACTTAACCTTGATGCCGATGAAAGGGTGGATGAACAATTAAAAGGAAATATTCTTAAGGTCCTGCAAGAAATTAAACAAACTGGAAATGACAATTTTAAGATCTCCGGATATTATATTAATCGCGTTGTTTTTTATCTGGGTCGCTGGTGGAGAAAAGGCGGTTGGTATCCAGAATATCGCTTACGATTCTTCAGAAAATCTGATGTTACTTGGGGAGGGGAAGAACCTCATGAAAAACCGATAATTAAAGGAAAAACCAAACAGCTGGGAGGAGAAATTCAGCACTATACTTATAAAAATATTGATGATCAGTTGGCCAGATTACAAAACTTTTCCTCTATCTCGGCATTTGAAGAATACAAAAAAGGAACTAAGGCCTCTTTAAAATTATTACTAATCAACCCGATCTTAAGAACATTAAAATTTTATATTTTCAAAAAGGGCTATCGGGAAGGTATTGCGGGATTGATCGTCGCTCTTTTTGAGGGCTACTATACTTTTATGAAATATGCCAAACTATGGGAACTAGAGTTTATCAATAAAGAAAAAAATAAAATAAAGGCTAAAAAATGACTATTTCAAGCATGACTGGTTATGGGAAAGAATCTTGCTCTGAAAATGGTTTAAATATTTCCGTGGAACTTCGTTCGGTTAATAATCGATACTTGGACACGAATTTTAAATTACCTCAAGGATATTATAGTTTAGAAAATGAATTAACTAAAATAGTAAAATCCAAAATTAGCCGAGGAAGAGTTGATATTCTAATAACCAGAAGCTGTGAACGAAGCACTTCTTTTGAAAGTAAGTTCAATGAGGAAATTTTTAGCGCTTATCTGAAAGCTGCGCAAAAAGCCTCCGCACTTGCTCAATGCACAGAAGAAAAGGTCTTAGCAATGACTATTCCGGAAATTTTATTGCGCAAAGAAGTTTTTGAAATATCTTTTAAAGAAGCAAATTTGGAAAATGAATTTTCACTTGTTAAAAATTGCCTAGAAGCTGCCCTGGATAAATTGGTTGATTCCCGAAAAATTGAAGGCAAAAATTTAAATATCGCCCTTTTAAATCTTCTTTCAGAGCTTGAAGAATTAGTTTCCAAAGTTACAACTCTTAGCGTTGCCGAACCACTTTTATTTCAACAAAGATTTACGGCAAAGGTGAAACAATTATTGGCGGCAATTGAGCTTGATCAATTAAGGATGGCCCAAGAAGTTGCGATCTTTGCCGATAAAATCGATGTCACAGAAGAATTAACTCGTCTTTCCAGCCATTTTCAACAATTTAAAAGTTTTCTCGGAGAAAAAGATAGTCCCGGGAAAAAATTAGAATTTCTTTTGCAAGAAATATTAAGAGAATTGAATACGACCGCATCTAAATCACAAAATACAGAAATAACTATCTTAATAGTAAATTCCAAATCTTTAGTTGAAAAATTAAAAGAGCAGGTATTAAATATCGAGTAGCTAATGATTAACTTAAATCAAAATCAAATATTATTTTGCTTTTGCGGTCCCGGAGGAAGTGGCAAATCGACAATTTGCACGGAATTGCTGCAAAAACTTCCCCAGTTAAGGCTTTCTATTTCCACTACCAGCAGGGCTCCTCGCGGCAAAGAAGTCGATGGAAAACAATACCACTTTGTTTCAGAGAAAGAATTTGAAAAAAGAATTAATCAAAAGAATTTTATTGAATACGCAAATTTCAATGCCAATTATTATGGAACAGAATTTTCCAATCTGGAAAAGGCCAAAGTAGAAAATTGCGATTTGCTTTTAGATATCGATATCCAAGGTGTAATTCAATTAAAAAAACTCTATCCCCTTCATCTTGTAACTATTTTTATCTTTCCTCCAAGTTTTGATATTCTTGTCCAAAGATTCACTGCTCGAGGAACAGATGATCAAGAAAAAATAAACGCCCGTTTAGAAATAGCTAAAGAAGAAATTAAAACTCTTACTTCTCCAGGTTTTTCTGATTATTTATTAATCAATGATAGCTTAAAAGAAACCATTGATGCTGCCTCAGGGATAATTCAAGCTGAAAGAAAAAGATTTCATAGATTTGATAGTAAATATTTAGCTAAAATATTTGGCGATTGGGTAAATAAATAAAATTGGCCATCACCTATTGGCTTCTGCATAATTAACCAACCATTCAAAACCCAAAAAACCTGCTTTAGTTTGCAGCAGTATTTTGCTTTTTTCCGGAACAACTCTTTCATAGAGATCTCTATTTACTTTAATTTCTTCTGATTGATGATTGGGTCTCCAAGAAGCAAGAGTCAAATAATAAGTAGTAGAACTTTTTTTCCTTGTTGAATATTTTGAAAATACAGGAACCTGATGATTTGCTGGAATTGAAGAATCAAAATAACCATTAAGAAAAATAGTAATCCCTGCAGCAAACATACTCCCAAACATTATTGAAGTTATCACATAGTTCATCCTTTTTTTTTCTTGATAACTAAGAATCCAAGCAATAAATCCAAAAAATGGCGAAACAATTCCACCTGCAAAAAGACAAATTTGAATATTATCTAGACAACGATATTTTAATTGAGCAGCTGCAAATATAAAACTTCCTAATAAAAAAAGGATAAATAAAATAATTTTTGTAATCATAAGATAAAAATTCCTTATCTACCTACAAGTTAACGACATTACTATCAAAAAGCTGAGAGGCACTTCTCCGGGAGAACATCCTAAACATTTTAAACAATATATTTCGCTTCCTGATATTTCAGAAATAGAATATCCTCTTGATATGCCATCAGCTATCTCCCATGATTTTAACATTTAATATTTATCGTCAGAAAATTTTTTCCTAAGTAAATTTTTATATCTCTGCCAAAAATATTTGGGTTTTCTACTTTTTATACAGTAATTACAGCAGATTATTGCTGAACATAATTTTTAAATATGAAAATAAAAAATGAAAATATGGATCTACAGTTGAATCTAAAACATTGTAGACCTATGAGACATTCTACGGTTAATAGATATGAATACCGTCGTCTTATAAAATATGTTATTTGTAAACTAATTGTAGAAAATTTTTAGATCTAAGCAAAGAATGCTAGTTGCAGTATTTTTTTAAAGGATTAATTGATGTTGATTGAGGAAGTAGAATTTGAAAAAAAATATGGTAAACGTTTTCAGTCAGCTTTGTCCGAAGCAAAAGATTTTGTAGAAAACCCAGGTAAATTAAAGGAAATCATTGCCAAAGAATTCTCAAAAGTAGATCCTTTAAAAATTTATCAGCCAACCCCAGATCCCTTTGCCTATCGAATGACTCTCTATAAAGGCTTTGTCCTTTTTCCGGAAAGACTAAAAAATTATACTATTGCTCAAGATGATCCTAAAGCAGTTACTCGTTCTTTTATGCCTTATATTATGGATATCGAGCCGAATAGCCGTTGTAATTTTAAATGTATCATGTGCCAGGTTTCCGAGTGGTCTAACGGCAACAGAGCGGGCGATATGAATTTTGAGAATTATCAAAAATTCATTGATGATAATCCCCAATTAATTGAAGTTAAACTGCATGGTTTAGGCGAACCATTGATGAATAAGAAATACATGGAAATGGTTAGCTATCTTGCCGATAAATCAATTTGGGTAAGAACAACAACTAACGGATCATTATTGCATGTTAGGGATAATGCTAAACGTTTAATCGATACGGGCATTGGAGAAATTCAAACTTCGGTCGATGGAGCAACAAAAGAAGTTTTTGAAAAAATCAGGGGAAATTCTAATTTTGAAACGGTTGTAAAAAATTTAACGGCTCTTAATGCTTATGCTAACACAAAGGATCGTCTCTATACAAGAATGTGGGTATTAGTTCAAAAAGATAATCGTCATCAGATTTTTGAATTTGTGGAACTTGCTAAGCAGATGGGATTTAGGCGCATGAGTTTTTCTGTTACTCTAAATGATTGGGGTCAAGATAATTGGGTAGAAAAAAACAAAGAGATTGAAATTCAGGGAATATCAGAGGAAGAGCGTTTGAAACTTGCCGAAATTTCCCAAAAGGAAGGAATTGATATAACCATTTGGCAACAAGCAAATAAATATTCTTTTGATTCTCTGGAGAATTTATGCCCTTGGCCTTTTCAGCGTCCTTACATTTCATCAGACTTAAAAATTGTTCCTTGTTGTATGATCGGAAATCCTGATATTGAAAATTTAGGTGACGCTAATAATTTCCAAGATGTTTGGAATAGTAAGGTTTATCAAGATTTTCGCCAATCTCATCTGGAAGGAAAAATTCCCGAGTTTTGTCGTCATTGTTATAAAAATAATGGGAATCCAGAGAATCATTAATGTATAGTTCTTTTTATAGGTTATACAAGTACTACCTGTCGTTGCGAGGGAGCCGAAGGCGACCGAAGCAATCTCCATGTGTTTACCCAAATCAATCCAAGCGTAAACACAAGGAGATTGCTGCGCTTCGCTCGCAACGACAGGTAGGAAGATCTCTATATCCCGTAACGATATTATGAATATATTACTGCTCAGTCCCTACCCCCGCAATAAAGTTATTCATCAGTTTCTTTTAGAAAAAAAATGCAATGTCCTTACTTGGACTGATTTAATCACCCTTGATTTTTTGCAAGAAAATAAAATCGATTATCTTGTCAGCAACGGCTACGCTCCGATTATCAAAGAACCAATTATTTCAAATTTTAAACGTAAAATTATTAATGTTCATGCTACTTATTTGCCTTTTGGACGCGGCATTTACGGCAACTTTTGGAGTTTTTTTGAAGGGACCCCTAAAGGTGTAACTTTACATTTTATCGATGCCGGAATTGATTCCGGAGAAATCATTATTCGCAAAGAGATTCCACTATCTAATCAGGAAACATTAAAAACATCTTGGGAAATCTTGGAAAATAGTGCGGTAGATTTATTTTGTCAGAGTTGGGAAGATATTGTTAATCAAAGATATCAGCTGATTTCTCAGAGCCAATTAAAAGAAACAGGTTCCTATCATAATCGCAAACTCTCCGATCGCTACTTGAATATACTTCCAAAAAAATGGGATACTCCACTTTGGGTAATAGAAGAAATGGGCAAGGAGTTTAGATTGTCAGAGACTGATTTTTGGAAAAAGTATGGGAATTAATAGAGGTAGATAATTTTATGTTAGCAATTAATGGAGGTACTCCTGTTAGAAGCAAGGCAATGCCATTTAGAAAAGCATTTGGGCCGGATGAAATTGAATCACTACAGGAAGCAATTAATTATTATGCCTCTCGAAACGAAGATCCTCCATATCAAGGACATTTTGAAAAACAATTTTGCGATGCTTTTGTCAGTTACATGGGAGAAGATGGCTTTGCCGATGCTGTTTCTACCGGCACTGCTTCCGTCTATGTGGCCTTAGCTGCCCTTAATTTACCAAAAGGCTCTGAAGTAATAATTTCTCCGGTCACTGACAGTGGTCCATTAAACTGCATCATCATGCAAGGCTATATTCCGGTTCTCGCCGACAGCGCTCCTAACAGTTATAATATCGGAGTAGCTCAGATGTTAGAAAGAATAACTCCAAAAACATCCGCTATTTTAGCCGTTCATGCAGCGGGAGAACCTTTGGAAATCGATCGCTTAGTTGAAGCTGCGCATAATAAAAATATCAAAGTTTTAGAAGACTGCAGTCAAGCTCCGGGAGCCTTATGTAAAGGCCGCAAAGTGGGAACCTTTGGCGATGTTGCTGCTTTTTCTACAATGTACAGAAAAAATCTGATGAGCGGAGGCAGTGGAGGCATGGTTTATACAAAAGACCAAAATATTTACAATCAAGCTTTGGCCCATGCTGATCGGGGAAAACAAGTTTGGAGAAAGGATTTAAATCTTAGCGATCCTACTGAATCATTATTCCCGGCATTGAATTTTAATACTAACGAATTTTCTTCGGCGATCGGACTTGCTTCCTTGAAAAGGCTTGATCAAACTATCAAGCTAAGAAATGCTTTTCTTCAAAAATTTGTTTCAGCCTTACTTAATGAATCCACAGTATGTAAACCTTATAATTTTCATTCCGGGTTTTCACCCTTTTATTTTCCTGTTTTTGTTGACGAGAAACGCATTTCTTGTTCCAAGATTGATTTTGCCAAGGCTGTTGCCGCCGAAGGAATCGGCCTTTTGCCGCATTATGGCTGTCTAATTGCTGGATGGAAATTTGCAAGGCCTTACCTTTCAGATAATTTTGCAACACCCAATGCTTTTAAGACAAGAAATACTTCTTTTAATTTGTTTCTTAATGAACAATATGGAGATGAAGAAGTTGAAGATTGTATTAAGGCGATTAAGAAAGTTGAAGAATATTACCGAAAAATGTGATATAGGCGCATTTTCTGATTTCTGATTTCTGATTTCTGATTTCTGATTTCTGATTTCTGATTTCT
>CAYOOT010000113.1:0-6542 GCA_964405665.1 uncultured Bdellovibrionales bacterium
TGTGCCCGCCCGTTCTATCGGGATATTCCGGGCGGGCACAAGACCCGCCCCTACGTTAATTGATTATTTTTTGACTATACTATGATTTTTTGGCATTGACTAACCCACATCCAGATAAAAATATTTATTAGAGTATCATTTGTCACTTCCTTCTCATCTTCAAGATCTAAATCCCTCACAGTATGAAGCTGTAACCCATGGTCTGGGACCGCTTTTAATTTTTGCCGGCGCAGGAAGTGGTAAGACAAGAGTTCTAACCAGAAGAATCGCTCATTTAATTTATGAACTGGGAGCCCGGCCGGATGAAATCTTTGCTGTTACTTTTACCAACAAAGCTGCCAAAGAAATGAAGCAGCGTGTGGAATCTCTTTTCGTTGACCAGCGTTTGCCTCTTTGGGTTTCTACTTTCCATGCCAGTTGCGCCAGAATTTTAAGAGAACATGCCAAGCTTCTAAATTATAGTTCCAATTTTGTTATCTATGACTCCTCTGACTCGATGTCCACTTTAAAAAGAGCTTACAAAAAACTTAATATCGATCCGAAATTTGTTGAACCAAAAGCTGTAATCTCGGCAATTGATAAAGCCAAAAACGATTATAAATCTGCAGACGATTTAAGAAATAATCATTACCTGGGCCGGGATTTTACGGAAATGGTGGCCAATCTTTATACTTGTTACCAAGAAGAATTGCAGGCTGCCGATGCCATGGATTTTGGAGACTTACTTTTTAATACTGTGACCTTATTTAAACTTGAACCCAAATTGCTGGAGCATTATCAAGAAAGATTTAAATACGTGCTAGTGGATGAATATCAAGACACCAATAAAGTGCAATATCTTTTAATCAGACAACTTACCGGCAAACATAAAAACATTTCCGTTGTCGGCGATGACGACCAATCGATTTATAGTTTTCGCGGCGCCAATATTGAAACTATTCTTAATTTTAAGAAAGATTTTACTGAGGCAAAAGTAGTAACTCTTAATGTCAATTATCGCTCCAGTAATAATATTTTATCTTTGGCCAGTTCGCTGATAAAAAAGAATTCCCAGCGCCAACCTAAAAATATCAGCACTCCCAACCCCGAAGGAGCAAAAATAATTTGCTATAAAGCCTTTGATGCTCAAGATGAAGCAGAATTCGTTGCTCGAGAAATATCCTTACTTCTTTCACGAGGAACTAAGCCTTCGGAAGTTGCTATATTTTATCGCACCAACGCTCAATCCCGTTCCATTGAAGAAGCTTTTTGCGAATCAGGACTTCCCTACCAAATCTTTGGCGGACATCGTTTCTACGATCGCAAAGAAATAAAAGATATTATGGCCTACTACCGCCTTTTGCTTAATCCCAAAGACAATGAATCGTTTCTCAGGATAATCAACACTCCGACAAGAGGAATCGGCACTTCTGCGATTACGGCTCTGAGCACTTATGCTAAAAAAGAAAACCTTTCCTTACTGGAAGCCTTGGAACTTGGCGTTAAAAACAACGAACCCTCTCTTGGAAAATCTATTCTTTCCAAATTAGTGAAATTTCTGGAAATCACCATTAAGTTAAAAGATCAATTGGTTCGAACAGAATATCTTCTTTCCCATGAAAATTCCGACACATTTTCTTTAGATCAACAAGATGCCATTGCCAATTTGTTAAAAAATATCGCGCAAACATCAGGTTATTTACAAGCCTTGAAAATGCAAGATACCATTGAAGCAGAAAGCAGAATTGAAAATATTGCCGAACTTTGCCGGGTAGCCGTAGAATTTTCAATGCGCACTTTAGAACAAGGCCAAACCCCGAAACTCAATGAATTTCTGGACAGAGCCAGTTTATCTTCTGATTTAGAAGAAGAAAATAGTGGTAAAACAAAAGATCCGGATACAAAAATCTATCAAGGCAGCATCTCAATGATGACCCTGCATTTAGCAAAGGGCCTGGAGTTTGATAATGTGTTTTTGATTGGATTGGAAGAAGGATTGCTTCCCCATATCCGTGCAGCGGAAGACAGGCAAGCACTAGAAGAAGAAAGAAGACTTTGTTATGTGGGTATTACCCGAGCCAGGAAACAACTTTATTTACTGCGCGCTTCCGACCGCCAAACATTCGGTCGCGGTGGCTATGGCGGAATACCTTCCAGATTTATCAAAGAAATTCCCAGAGATGTCGTTGAAGATCGAAAATCAGGATTTTTTACAGATTTTGGAGAAGCTTTTTCTAATCCCACAAATAAATTTTCCAATAGAAAATATTACTAAAAATTCGAGACTCTAAACTAAACTGTGTAATTTCCAATATACGTATAGGGAAATTCAAACTAATTACACAGTTTAGTTTACATTCTCAAAAATTCTTCTTATTCATAAAACTTCCTTGCATCAATTACGTCGGATTTTATTTTATGGCTAACCACATGATTTAATAAGATATATTGACCAGCTCTTTTACAAACAATAGTAATTTATGCTATAAATTCCAGCTGACAATAAACTATAAATTTCAATTTTTTTCTCTAATAAACTTGGAACCCTTCTATGATGTTACTAAAAAAAAATCTTAGTCCCAACATAATGAGATTTATTTATGATTTTGCAGTTTGTTCTACCGTTTCTACTTTTGTTTTTTATTTTTCAAAATATTTTATCAATGAAGAAGTATCTCTGGTAATTTTTTCTTCTTATCTTTGGTTTTTAATTTCTTCTTACTTTTTTGGACTTTACAATAAATATAAAGTTTATGGTGGTAAGGTTAAGACTCCAATCCTAACTGCTGCAATATTATTTTCTTCAACAGTAATGTTCCTATTGGAAGTAAGCGCTTCCGCTTCAATTCTTTGGGCATTTCTTGCTTGGTCTCCTCTTGTTTTTCCTAGAATCTTTCTTAATTTCGAACATCGTATCTCCACAGGAATTATTGCTTCGGCAATCAGAGAAAAAGGACCTGTGTTGGTAGTCGGTGGTGGCGGATATATTGGAAGCCATGTTGTTTCGCAACTGCTTGCCGAAGGCACTCCTGTTCGAGTTTTTGATAAATTTCTCTACGGCAAAGACTCTCTGCAAGAGTTTTTAAATAATCCTCTGCTAGAAATTGTGGAAGGAGATATTACCGATCTGATGAAATTAACAGAAGCGATTAGCAATGCTTCTGCTGTAATTCACTTAGCAGGTTTAGTGGGCGATCCCGCATGCGCAGTGGATTCTACTTTTACCAGACATACCAACATCATTGCCACAAGAATGCTCAAGGAAGTCGCTATCTCCTCAGGAGTTCCCAGATTTATTTTTGCATCGAGTTGTTCAGTGTATGGTTCAAGTGACGTTGAAGTAGATGAGACCAGTCATTTAAATCCTGTCTCCGTTTATGCGCAGACAAAAATAGACAGCGAAAGTGAACTTTTTACTCAGGTCAATGATAATTTTACCGTTACGGTACTTCGTTTTGCTACTGTCTTTGGTCATTCCCGCCGTCCCCGTTTTGATCTTGTGGGAAATCTTTTTACTGCCCAAGCATTTAATGACGGTAAAATTACAGTTACCGGTGAACATCAATGGAGACCATTTATTCATGTAAAAGATTTGGCTCGCGCAGTTCTTTTTGTTTTAAAAGCCAGACCAGAGATTGTAAAGAATCAGATATTTAATGTCGGTGATGCTCGCCTGAATCTAACTATCGGTCAACTTGCTAAATCAGTACAAAATGTAGTGAGTAAAATTAAACCTGTTGAAATCTTCTCCCACAATGATATTTCCGATCGCAGAAATTATATGGTTTCTTTTAGAAAGATCAGAAATGCTCTGGGTTATCAAGCTAGCGTGCTGATAGAAGAAGGTGTTCAGGAGATGTTAGATAATTTTGTCAATGGTGCCTATGATAATTATCGAAGCAAGGTTTATAGCAATCTGGAAATGACCAGATTAGCGGTAGAAAGTTTTAAAGATCCGCAAAATATTGCCAGACTATATACGCCTCTAGTGGAAGAAGTAGAAAAGATAAAAGTTGCTAACTCCTAGATGGACAATGCCGAGGCTGGCCTGATCTAGAAACAGATAAAAAACACAAAATAATTTTATGATCTTAACTTTTATTGGCTTTTCCGGCTCAGGAAAAAGCCATTATTCCAAAGAACTAAAACAATTACATAATTGGGATCATCTGGATTGCGATCAACTAATCAGAGAAGAACTTAATAAAAGAGAAAATCTTCAATTAAAATCCTTATCAGAGCTTGCCCGTTGGCATGGCAGTCCTGAGGATTCAGATTTTAAGCGGCGTGATTCTTTATGTTTGGAAATCGAAGATTATATCATGAATCAACTCCTTGCTAATTTAGAAAATAAAAAAAATACTGTCATTGATACCTCAGGTAGTTTTGTTCTATTGCCGGAAAAGACAATAATAAAATTTAAAAAAAAGACTAAGCTTGTTTATTTACAATATCAAAAAGAAGACATGACGGAAATGATCGAGCAGTATTTTAAAGATCCCAAGCCGGTATTATGGCAACATCTCTATCGGCCTCTTGCAGGTGAAGATTATCAAAAATCAATCAGGCGTTGTTATGTTAATTTGGTTGATTATCGTAAAAAACTTTATGAGAAATATGCTGATCTGAAAATTAACATTTCTTTCAAGAAAAGAGAAAACTTTAAAATTAAAAATATTTTGGAAATCCTAAAGCAAAATGAAATTTTATAGCACTAGAAATAAAAACTTACGTCTTGGTGCCAAAGAAGCATTCAATCAAGGATTAGCTTTTGATTCGGGACTTTTCTTACCTGAATCTATTCCCCCTTTTGATTCTTCATTTTTGCAAAATCTCTATAAAAAAAGTTTCCAAGAAATTGCTTTGGAAATTTCCAAGAAATTTTTAGGAGAAGAAATCAAGGAAACAGATTTAGAAAAAATTATCAATGAAACTTACAATTTCCCTTGCCCCTTAAAACAGCTGGATAAAAACCTTTATATCCTGGAATTATTTCATGGCCCCACACTTGCCTTCAAGGATTTTGGTGCAAGATTCCTGGCCAGAACTCTTTCTTATTTTAGAAAAGATGAGGATCAGCTGTTAAATATTTTAGTTGCCACTTCCGGAGATACAGGAAGCGCTGTCGGTAGTGGTTTTTATAAAGTTCCCGGAATCAGAGTGATCATTCTCTATCCCAGTGAAAAAGTCAGTCCTCTTCAGGAAAAACAGCTAACTACTTTAGGTGAAAATATTACTGCCTTGGAAATTCAAGGAACATTTGATGATTGCCAAAGATTAGTGAAAGAAGCTTTCTTAGATAAAGATTTATTGACAAAGCTAGCGCTTAGTTCCGCCAATTCGATTAATATCGGAAGATTAATCCCTCAAAGTTTTTATTATTTTTCAGCCGCAGCGCAACTTAATGATTCAAGCAAAAAAATTCTTTTTTCTATTCCCAGCGGAAACTTAGGTAATCTCACTGCCGGTTTATTTGCTAAAAAAATGGGATTAAATGTAGCTAAGCTTATTGCTTCTTTAAATTCAAATAATGTTTTTGAAGAATATCTAGCCAGTGGCAAGCTTGTGGTAAAACCGGGAATTAAAACTATTGCCAATGCGATGGATGTGGGAAATCCCAACAATATTGAGAGAATCATTTCCTTATACGATAATAATTTATCGGCAATAAAAGAAGATATTACCGCCATCTCCTTTAATGATCAGCAAATTAAAAACTCCATTAAAGAAGTATATTCCAAATATAATTATCTTTTTTGCCCTCATTCTGCTGTTGCTTATCTGGGATTAAATAAATTTAAAAAAGAACATCCTGATAACAATGACCCAGCCGTAATCTTATCCACTGCACATCCGGCTAAATTTATTGATCAAGTTGAACCATTAATTGGGGAAAAAGTTGAATTGCCTGCACAGCTCAAGGAAGTTCTGGAAAAGAAAAAAGAAGCTATTTTACTGGATAATCAGTTTTCTAATTTAAAAGAGTTTTTGTTAATATAGATTGTAGGGGCAGGGCTTGTCCCTGCCCCTACAAAAGAAAAAAACTATTTAGTGCCGTTCATCATTCCTCTCATTTGAATAATATTGATTTTTCTTCCACCGGGCATCATCACGTCTCCTGGTAACATACCGGCCTCGCAATTACCCAACCACTTAGCGGAGATTTTTGTAGAACCGTCTTTAATTCCCATCATCGGAGGATTGTAAGTTGAAGTAAATTCCCCTTGATAATTGGAATTAAAATCGCCCTTGAAAGTTCCATGTGAACGGATATTGGAACCAGCATAAGTACAATCACTGTCCATGGTATAAGTGTCTCCGGACTTTTTCATTTCCTTTTTTGTGCAATCTTTTGCCATGTCATTTCCCATATCTTGCATTTGCTTATCAGTAGCTTCATCAATGCAACTCTTCATCGGAGGGATCACATGACCATTGGTTTCAGTTTGAATTTCCCATAATCCAGGTTTACGCTTAAGGTAAATGTTTTCAGCAAATGAAGAGGGAGACATTTGAATAAAGGTTAACAAAGCTAATGCTAATAAATTTAAATTTCTAATAAT
>CAYOOT010000114.1:0-5678 GCA_964405665.1 uncultured Bdellovibrionales bacterium
AGCAAAATGTTGTGAAGAAAAACCGTCTAAAGATTAATTTTCCTTATTTATTTTTCAATTTGAAGGCTATTCAATAATTCTAACTTAAATTCTTTCTTTGACATATCTTCATTAGTCCATAAATAGAATACGTTTTTTATTAATTTTCTCTCTAAATCAAATTCTTTAACTGCCCAAAGATTATTATAATGAGATATAATAATCTTAGTGCCATCTACACTAACAAAAAATTCTTTCTTTGTTTTTGCAACATTATGTCCTATAAGCACAGGGAAAAAAAATGAAAGAAAAATTGAAAGAAAAATTTTCAAAGGGATACCATCAAACATTTGTAAAAATTTTCTTTCGATTTTCAAACAAGGATCATTTGCTAAAGAATCGCTAGCGGACTCAGCAAAGGTTCTATTATCTTTTGACAATTTTCTCTGAATCCAAACAGGGATTATAGAATAACAATTTGCAAATATTATAAGATAAAAGCATGACAAAAATGATTTAAAACTAAAACCAACAAACCAATAGATTAAGCTATAAAGAAAAAGAATGAAAAAATTAATATAAGCAACTATTTTCCAGAACCATGTTAGTTTTTCAAATAATGCAATAACAGGTGTAATAATGCCACTAAGAAGATAATAAACTGAGCTAAAAGAAATAAGTAAAGCAACTGTAGCTTTAAGGATAGATAGAAGATCCACGGCTACAATATCTGATGGCAATCCATAAAATTGCGCAAAAGCTACTTCATAACAATAGCCCGCCAAATATCCAAGAAAAGGTACCATAGCAAACATCAATTTTAATGAATATTCTCTATTCGGTTCTTCTTTCATAAAGTTAATTTATCTAATTAGAACAATAATTGTATTATATTTAGTATGAGGAAAACACGTTTTAAACAAGCTAATAATAATATTTATATTTTTAAGTAAGCTTAAATACTTTAGTAATTTTAAATTATAAATTAATGTCCCATAATGAAGTCTGTTTTTACTATATTTGCAAGAGTGTTTCATCAAAATTAAGATTTTTTTAAATATCCAGGTGCCTTGAGGATACAAATTCTGGTACAAGCAAAGAGTAAAATAATCAAGAATCACATTTTTGAAAGTTGATTTCTAATTGACTTTTAAATATTTGCACTGCCTCATTTTAGCAAATAATATAGGGAAAGAAACAATTTTAACATAAGGAGAAATTATGGGAATAATGGATTTTTTCAAAGCATCTTCATTTAAGCGAGAGAACGAGACATTAAAAGTACTGATTCAAGAAATGGGTGCAGGAGATGCAATTACAGTAAAACATAAAATTGAAGAATTTCAAAATTGCTTAGAAGAGTTGAATAATAAAAGACAATCCTTAGAAAAGATCATCCGGTCTCTGGATGATACGATTAAAGAAAAAACAGCAGAAATCTTAGTATTAGACGATGAAATTTTACTTGAAAGTTTTGCCCTTTATAAACCGAAGTTTAGTTTCTTATTAAGTGAGGAGTATAAAGGCGCGCTAGAAGAATGCAGAGTAAAGCAGAAAGATCTAATAAAAAGCGGATCAGCCGTAGAAGCAAATGAAAATTGGACCGTAAATAATAGTAAGGTTGAAGGAAGAAAAATGGTTAATGATATGAAAAAACTATTGCTTCGATCTTTTAATAATGAATGTGATTATTGTATTGATAATGTAAAATTTAATAACATTGAAATGAGTGAAACGCGAATCGAAAAATCTTACGAAGCTTTAACTAAGCTTGGAAGAATAATGGAAGCTAGGATAGCTGAAGAATATAAAAAATTTAAATTAGAAGAATTACATCTTGCCTTTGAATATCAGCAAAAAAAACAAGAAGAAAAGGAAGCGCAAAAGAAAGCTCGAGATGAATTACGTGAGCAGCAAAAACTTGAACAAGAAATTCGACTAGCACGAGAGAAAATTGCGAAAGAGAGAAAACACTATTTACAAGCAATAAAAGAACTAGAGTTAAAATTCAATGAGACAGAAAATAATCAAGATAAAGAAGCAATTAAAAATAAACTGGATGAAGTTAGAGGTCAGTTTACCGAATTAGAAAAAGAGGAAAAGGTAATTGATTATCGAGAGCAAAATGCAAAAGCTGGCTATGTGTATGTTATTTCGAATTTAGGTGCTTTTGGTGAGAACGTATATAAGATTGGGATGACAAGACGTTTAGAACCAATGGATCGTATTGACGAATTAGGAGATGCTTCTGTGCCATTTTCTTTTGATGTTCATGCTTTGATCTTTTCAGATAATGCTCCAACCTTGGAAGGTAAACTTCACGAGCACTTTTGTAATAGTAGGATTAATAGACTTAACAATAGAAAAGAATTTTTTAGGGCTGATATTAAGGAAATTGAAAAAGTCATAAGAGATAACTATGATAAAGTTGTAGATATTCTTAAGGAAGCTCCTGCTGAACAATATAGGGAAAGTTTGAAAATTCTATAGACAAGCAACTAGAAAACTATCCTCAGGGCCGGCAGCTGGATATTCAAAAAAAACAAGATTTACATGAAACACTTTTAAAAATTCAGCGAAAACAATTTCCTTCAATTTTTTATGAACTATTTTATTGTATTCAGGTGCCTTGAGGATAAAAATTCTGTTCAAAATAAACTTTAAAAACATATGTAAATGTTCTAATTATTGATGTTGTTTAAACACATCGCATTATGAAAAATCTAATATAGAAATTTTAAAGATCAGTTTCTACATATTCATAAAAGATTATTGTAGTTACAAATTAAGTATTCCAAGATTAGTTAATCTAATCATCATAGCCTGCTCACTGACATTAAATTCTTTAGCTAAACTTGCAATCCTCTCACTTAAATCTTCTAATTCAAAAGCCTTATTCGTAGCAATTTTTTTATAAATCATCTCTGTCGGCATTAACAATTCTGCGGCAAATAAATTTGCTTCTACTTCTTCTACTAATTCTCCAGAACTTGAAGAATTATTGCGAAATCTTATAACAATTTTTTTATCGACATGAGTCTCTTCGGAATTAATATGCCCCAATAAAAAATGTCCAAGCTCGTGAGCAATAGTAAATCTTTGGCGTTTTTTATCATGTTCTCCATTAATACCAATAACAGTGGTTTTATTATTAGTAGTAATAAAACCAGAAATATCCTCTGGTGCAGATTTATCAATAACTACTGAAATGTTATTTTTATCTGCTATTTTCAAAACATCAATTGGAGGCTTTGGTTGATAAACTAAAGCTAAGGCCTCTTCTGCTTTGGAAATTATAAATTTGCGCCTAACTCTATTCATTATAATACTATTTTTTATCTTTTACATTCGCTGTAACTTTGTTGATCCACGACAAAGATTCCTTATTTATTTTTTTATTTTCAGTATCTGAAATCGTTATTTCATTTTTTTCAACTTCCTTAATCGTCGGTAACAAATCTTTTGCTTCACACTTAAGAACATTTGCTAATTCAAAAAGAGTATGCGCCAAAAGTCTTTGGCGTCCACTTTCAATGTTAGTTATGGAACTCCTGTTAAGTCCTACCAATTTTCCTAAACAGTCCTGATTATAACCTTTTTCTTTTCTGCGCGATTTTATGTTTTCGCCAATTATTTCGTAAATAGCTGATTCCATTAGATTTTAAATAAAGCTTTTTAGTTGACATCCAAAACTAAGAAAGCTATGTTTATAACACAAACTAGGAAACCTTGCTTTTAAGACCTCAAGTGGAATTTTAACATGCTTAAAGTTTTAAAACAAGCTTTCTATTATATTAATATAATTTTTGGAATAAAACCTATGGCAAAAAATCCACCAATTGGCGACGGACATCGACAAGGAGCAGTTAAAAATAGATCCCAAACCTTTAACCCTAAAACTGAATCCTGGGTTAAAAGGAATAAAGATAATGGTCAGTTTATGGATCTTAAATCTGATAATAAAAAATTTAAAGGAGTGATCAGAGAGAAGTAAATTCTAAGGATTAAGTTAATTACTGAAACAAAAAACAAACTTAATCCTAGTTTTTAATTTTTTAAAAGAAAATTTTCCCTTTAAATAAAAACTCCTTACAGAGCACTAATGGCAAATAATATTTTTGAATCACAAATACCAAAAGAACAATTACTTTCTGAAATCGAAGAGTTGATTAGGATTGCTCCCCTTAAGGAGTCTATTGGATATCCTTCTAACGAAAATTTTAGCTGGCTTGGTCGCGTAGCTGCCGTAATCAATGTATGGGATCCTCCCAAAAGTATCCCATTAGAAATGCATCTATTTCAACTTTTGAAGGCAAGGCATTTCTATGTAATAGAAGAAGAGTTTTCTGGAATAATGATAATGCTGCATCGAGCGCGGAGCGATCTTCGGCTTACAACACTGGGCCCTCTTAGTGTGGCGATAGGAGCAGGTCAACCATATGACTATTTCGATGAAATTAGAAAGGTCCTTGAAACCGCAAGGCAGGATGTTTTTTTTATAGATCCATACTTGGATTCGGAATTTGTTTCCCGTTATCTTGGACAAATAGCAAAAGGTAGTTCAATTCGATTATTAACAGCAAAGAAGCTTTCCTCTTTATTGCCTGCTGTGGATGCTTTTTGTAAACAGAGCAAAGGGCAAATTGAAGTTCGTTCAGATCCAAATTTTCATGATCGCTATCTTTTTATCGATAAACAATTGTGCTTTCAATCTGGCGCTTCTTTTAAAGACGGAGCAATGAAAAATCCTACCACACTTACTCAGATCACGGATGCTTTTTCAAGCGTGCTCCAGACATATGAAACCATATGGAATGGAGCTAAACATGAAGGATAACCCGTGAACGAACATATCGAACAAAGAATGCTTGCAATCCAACAAGCTCTTATTAGTCAACACACAGCTGGACGCGGTTTTCCTAACGCAATGATCGGAAATGAGAGAGAGACATTTCGTCGTGAATTTTTAAAAAAAGTTTTTCCTGGAAAATTTCGTTTCGGAACAGGAGTAATAACGGATTCAAACAATAATCTATCTGGACAAGTGGATATTGCTATTGAACTTCCCTACGAACCAAGCTTTCCCATGCCATCTACCGAAGAGCGACTTTATCCAGCAGAAGCAGTGGGAGCAGTAATTGAAGTAAAATCAAATCTAGCTACTCAATGGAATGAGGTTGAGGAAACAGTGGCTAAAATTAAAAAACTTGAGCGCAAGCTTAGACTGATCATGAGAATAGGAATGTCAGATTTACCTAAAATTCCTTGTTATGTAGCTGCTTATGCTGGCTACAAAACGAAAGAAGCATTAGTTAATCGCTTAAATTCTACACCTGAAGAATGCCGTCCTGATGGAATCTTAGTAATTAATCCAGGATATTTTGTAGCTACCAATGGAAGTAATGGATCTGGCCCAAATGCATTGTTTGTATTCATTGCAGCTATAAATGCGGAACTTAATACTGTGTTATCTGCTTCCTCAAATCTAGGGATTTATATAAATAATGAAGACAAAACAGTAGAAGAATAAAGTCACAAACAACTTTTAATTTTGTATCTTGTCCTATAATTGTCCTATCAAAGATTGCTTTCTTTTTAACCTATTTACAATATCATCTTAGTTATTTGGTTTAACTAAAGAAAGAGAAGCTGGCGATGGGACTTGAACCCGCAACCTACTGATTACAAATCAGTTGCTC
>CAYOOT010000115.1:0-5636 GCA_964405665.1 uncultured Bdellovibrionales bacterium
AACAAACATTTTATTTTGGCTATTAACAATGTAGGGGCACCCTTTATGGGTGCCCCTACAAATTAAATTTTTGTAATTTAAACATCCTAAACAATTATTCTACCTAATTTTTAGAGATGCCCTTTAGTCCGCTTGTTACCAAATATTTTAAAAGGCAAAAATAATAGTTTGGAATTAAGCGGACTAAAGTCCGCGCTCCTTCAATTAACTTAAAACTGCACTTGTTATTGAAATTTATATCATTTATAATCTCTTTTTTTATAGTAAAAAGTCTAGGAGTTTATGAGAGTTACCCGGATTGAGATTTTTGGTTTTAAGTCCTTTGTTGAAAGATTTGTTCTTAATTTTGATCAGAAATTAATTGGAATTATTGGACCAAATGGTTGCGGCAAGTCTAACATCGTCGATTCACTACGCTGGGTACTCGGAGAAACTTATGCCAAGCAATTAAGGGGAACACTCCTTGAGGATTTAATTTTTAGCGGATCTGATTCCCGAAGACCACTGGGAATGGCTGAAGTAAGTATTACTATTAGACCATCTGAAGGCTGGTCTGATACTGCAAGCCAACCTCTAGAACAAGCAAATTCTGATTTGGATATCGAAATTGATCCTAATTTTGAAATCAGTGCAGCTCAAAATGAAGAAGAAAAAATTCAAAATGAAATCGACAAAGAAATCGCCCAAAGTCATAAAAATGTTTTGAATGAAATTCCTGGATTATTAAATGCCAGTGAAATTCAATTTACCAGACGTTTATATCGTTCCGGTGAAAGTGAATATTTTATCAATAAAATTCCTTGTCGCTTAAGAGATATGACAGAGGTCTATCGTTTGATTGGGTTGGGTGCTCGCGGATTAAGCATTGTTCAACAAGGCGAAATTGGACAATTAATTTCTAAAAAACCAACAGAACGCCGAGAGTTACTGGAAGAAGCAGCAGGTATTTCCGGTTTTAGAACAAGAATGGAAGCTGCTCAAAGAAAATTGGAAAAAACTTCTGAAAACATGGCTCGTTTGAGGGATATTATCATTGAAATTGAAAAACAGGTAAAAGTATTAAGCCGACAAGCCAAACGTGCTCGAGAAAGAAATGAAATTAAAACAGAATTGAAAGAATATGAATTGGATTTATTCACTGCTCGTTCCGCACAAATTATCTTGCTGAAAAAGGATAATGAAAAAAACTCTCAAGCATTAAAAGAAGATTTAGATGGAGTTTCTTTTGAATTAAATCTTTCCGAATCAAAACAATTGGAATTGCGGGCCGAATTGGAAAATTTTGATTTAGAAATTCTGGAGCTTCGTAAAAAAAGAGATAATTTTCAGTCGATCATTAACGCCGAACAAGGCCGGACCAATGATTTAAAGTTAAAGTTGGCCCTTAATGACGGGAAAATTGAAGAATTGGCTAAAAATGTAAGCGGTCTGGAACAAAGAAAACGGGATTTGCAAGCGGAAGCTGAAGATCGAGAATTAAATCTTGTAAATCTGGAACAAGAATTGCACGTAGCGATACAGAAAAAAGAACTAGCGGAAGAAGAATTAAAAAATCTCCAACAACATGAAGAAGAACGTAAAAATACAATCCAGTTGGAACTTCCTAATATTTTAAATTCTGCTGACTTTGTTGCCAAGAATGATGAAATTGAGCAACTGCTGAGGGAGCTGGAACAAATGCCCGGTTTGGAACAAAGAATAAAAACCTTGCAAAATCAAATCCAGGAACAAACTCAAAAGATCAGAGAGCAATTGGGTAGAGTAAGTTCTTCAAAGATTAAAATAGCTTCTGTAGAAAGTGAAATTTCCACTTTAGAAAAGCAATTAGATACCCTAGCGGAAAACGTTGTTAAAACTGTCAGCTCCACTGAGCAAGAAGTCTTTAGTGAAAAAGTTTCAGGCCTAAACAAAGTTTTATTGGCGGGAATAAAAGTTCCTGAAAAATTGCAACGAGCGGTGGCGGCAATTCTTGGAGAAAAGGCCCAGTATCTTGTGACATCCGAGGCTAGCATTTTGGGACAAAGTTTTTCCCAGAAAAATAAATCCGGTTCCGAACAGCAAATAAAAATAGGAGTAATTGATCAGTCTTATAAAATAAAATCTTCCAATCAAGAAAATATTACTGAGGCGGAAAAAGAAATTTGTCCGAATATTGTTTCCTTAGTCAGTTCCCTTAGTTTTGATTCAGAGTTGGAAACAATAGCCCAATCTTTTTTGGGCGAATATTTTTTAGTCGATACTTTAGAGCAGGCTCTAAAAATCAACGATCATTGCCGGGAAAATTCCGAGACTTTACGATTTCTTGTTACTTTAGCCGGTGAAGTTGTTACTCCTTGGGGTTGGTATACTACTGAAGGTAAAGCGAAAGTGTTTTCTTTCACAAGAAGAATTTCTGAATTGAAAGAACAACTTGCTGTTTTGTCCGAGCAACTAAAATCTGAAGAAACAACAAGTCATGATTGGGAAAGTCTCTTAACTGAACAAAAACAAGATTTAGTAAATGAGCAGACAAAAAGAGAGCATTATTTTGGAGTGCAAAGAAGGGTTTTAAGATTAAAACAGGAACTTCAAGATTCTCAAAAACAAGCTCAGGATTCTTTGATTATTCAGGAAAGGAAAAATCAGGAAGCTTATTTGCAGCAAGATCGTAAAATGCAAGAGAATTTAAGGAGTGTGATTTCTGAGCAAAGCAGATTATTCAGTCAATTAAATTATGAGCAACAAAAAATTAAAGATCTGCTTAAAGAGATTGAACGCCTGGAAGATAGCAAACAGAACTTAATTTCTGAACAGGAATCACTGAAGCAGGAAAAACTAAATTTACAAAACGAGCTTAATCAAGGGGCGGTAGAGCGAGGAATCAATCTGGAACAGATTCAATCAGAATGTAAAGAGATTGATACGGAACTTTTTACCCTAAATGACAGAAGGGAGCCGATTCGTTTACTGATTGCCGAAGAAAGCGAAAGTATTGTGCAGTTAAGACGTTCGCAAAGTCAAAAACAAGAACTGTTAAACAAACTGCTCTTGCAAATTGAAAAAGCGGATTTAGAACTTACGATGTTGGGTGAGGATGTTTGTAAGAATTATCCGGAAACTCCTGTTATTAGCGATGAGCAAATAGAAAATATTTTACAAAAAGCGCAAGGTGAGTTGAGTGATCTGATTGGACAACTCCAAGAAAATGCCGGCAAACTTCGCCGAAGAATTGAAAGAGAAGGAGAAGTGGATCCTCAATCAATTGAACTTTATGAACAAGAAAGCTCCCGATTGGAAAGTTTACAAACGCAATATAATGATTTGGAGTATGCTTCCAATATCTTAGAAAGAACAATTGCTCGTTTAAAACATGTTTCTAAAGAAAGATTTTTAGAAACTTTTACATTTGTCAGCAAAAAATTTGAAGAATTGTTGCCAAGACTTTTTGGTGGCGGTTCTGGTCATCTGGAGCTGATTAATTCCGAAGATCCTCTTTCCAGTGGGGTGGAAATTTTTATTCGTCCCCCGGGGAAAAAGGTAAGTAATATGGAATTGCTTTCCGGCGGAGAAAAAGCCTTGGTTGCCGTTGCCGTAATAATTTCTATGTTTTTACACAGACCAAGTCCAATCTGCGTATTGGATGAAGTTGACGCTCCATTAGATGATGCTAACTTGGAACGCTATTTGAATATGATTAGAGAAATATCTGCTTCCACACAGTTTTTAGTAATTACTCACAATAAGCGCACAATGTCGATGATGCAAAGACTTGTGGGGATCACGATGCAGGAAAAGGGAGTTTCCACAGCATTGAGTGTGACATTGGAAGAATCTGAATCGGAAATAGATCGTTGGGTGGCAAACGCTTAAAATCATGGATGAACAGGAAGCTCTAAATTTATTACTCAGTACTTTAAGTTTTGACTGGGGAACTGCTTTAAGTTTGATTAATGATACGATACTTTTGTTTTTAGTTTATCGTCTTTATCGAACTAATAAGAAACTTGCTGAGAAAATAGAATCTTTAGAAAGTATTAAAACGGAAAATGCGCGTTTAACTGAAAGAATCGATAATTTATTTCTAAAGCTTCAAGTACAAACACCGTCAGCAGAAATCCTTCCCCAGGAAAAAAAAACTGAAAAAATAGAGCAAGTTCTCGAAGAAGATAAAATAATTCCTTTTCAAAAGGAAAGTTCTGTTCCCATTGTTGAAATTGAGCCTGTTGTCAGCAAAAATCCTTTTTTTCTGGGCCTGACAAAAACCAGAGATTTTTTCTTTTCTCGCTTTAATTCCATTATCGGAAAAGATGCGGAGTTGACTGAAAAAACTTTTGCTGACTTGGAAGAATTAATGATTACTTCTGATTTGGGAGTAAAAACAACAACGAAATTGTTAACACAACTTCAAGAAGCCAAGAAAGATTCTACTGTCCACTTTGATTTGAAAGAAAAATTAAAAGAAGAACTCTTAAGTATTTTAAAATCAGGAAAAGAAAATTCTGAAATTAAACCAACTAAGATCAATAATCAGCCTTTTGTGATTTTAGTAATTGGCGTTAATGGAGCAGGCAAAACTACCACTATCGGAAAATTAGCCAGTAGGTTTGCTAAAGATGGTTTAAAAGTTTTGTTAGGTGCCGCGGATACTTTTCGTGCCGCTGCGGTGGAGCAAATTGAAGTTTGGGCAGAGCGAGCAAACGTAGAATTGCATTCTGGGAAAGAAGGAGCTAAGCCGGCAACTGTTGCTTATGAATCCTTAAAGAAAGCTCAAGACAATAATTTTGATGTAGTGATTATTGATACAGCGGGAAGATTGCATACAAAAGTAAATTTGATGAACGAACTGGCTAATGTCTTAGCGGTAATTGAAAAACTTCAACCCGGTGCGCCGCAAGAATCCATTTTAGTTCTCGATGCGGCAACTGGACAAAATGCCTTGGAACAAGCAAGGGAATTTAATCAAAAAGTTAAATTAAGCGGAATCGTTATTACCAAATTAGATGGTACGCCCAAAGGTGGAATCGTTGTTGCCATCAAGGATGAACTAGGTGTTCCCATTCGCTATGTGGGAATTGGGGAAGGAGTTGAAGATTTAAGACCATTTGTTGCCGAAGAATTTATTGATGCCTTATTTGAGAATAGTAATTCCTTTAATGCTGCAGTTAATAAGTCTGAGTTGAGGGCAGTAAGAAGAAGAGACAACGCTGTTGCAATGTAAAAGTGAAAGTTTTATAAAATTAGGCCGCGATATCTTTAGGAAGTTCGCCAAGTAATTCTGGATGTTTGTCTAATAAGCGTAGCAAGTTATCAGTAGATTTAGACGGCCGGCATTTACCTTTTTCATAACGGCTAAAGGCATTATGTCCGCCACCGAAAATTTGACTGGCTTGATGTTGAGTTAAGCCTAATTTTTTTCTAATCCTTCTCATTTCTGAAGTAGTTAAATAGCCATCAACTCTAGCTTGAAAATCAAAAAGTTGTGGTTCAACAACATCCATATCAGAGTTACTTAAGATAGCTTCTTTGCAAAAATTACAATACTGTCCCGGTTGTTGGTATTTGAAAGTCTTTTTCTTGTATTTAAAAGTTTGTAATTTAGTTTTTTGTTCTAACTTGCCTTTTCCACAAACGGGACAATTCTTGGACATAATTATTTC
>CAYOOT010000116.1:0-3863 GCA_964405665.1 uncultured Bdellovibrionales bacterium
CGTTGGAAACAGCTATTTCTAAAGAATTTCTCCAACGCACAAAGAGATCGTCTTTATCATATTGCACATATTTAAGAACATCACGCACCGTGTCGCCCAGAATAATATTAGTAAATTCCACTCGACCATCTTCTGCCACTTCCACATGCACGGCATTGGTATCACCAAAGAGATTATGTAAATCACCCAATATTTCCTGATAGGCTCCGACTAAAAATGCGGCAAAGTAATATTTTTCGTTTACTTTAAGGGTATGAGCATGCAGATATCTTTTAACATCACGTAAATCTGCAAAGCGGTCGATTTTACCGTCGGAGTCACAGGTAATATCAGCCAAAACAACTGGCCGTGTCGGCTCCTCGTTTAGTCTGTGAACAGGAGTAATCGGGAAAATCTGCTGAATGGCCCAACTATCGGGCAAGGATTGGAACACAGAAAGATTACAGAAATAAGTATCCGTTAAAAGAGAAGGTAAGTTTTCCAAATCTTCCGGAATATAATGCAGTTCCTTGGAGTGTTTCGAAATAGAATTTAATAAGGCCCAAAAACATTCATCCGCCGTGGCCCGTTCTTCTATTGTCATTAAACCAAGACTAAATTGCTGAATAACGTCGGAACGAAGTTCCAGCGCATCATGCAATGCTTCTTGGCAATTTTTTGGTGTAATTTCCAATAACAATTCTGCCATGCTTTTGATGCTAGTATTTTCGGCTGTTTTCAGGATCTCTTCCGGATTGCAAGGATAGTTAAAAGTATTGGCAATTCCCAAAACATCAAAAACTAAAATGGAATGGTGCGCAATTGTGGCCCTGCCAGATTCCGTAACAATATTGGGATGTGGCACATCAGCTTCTTTACAGATGCTATCAATTGTCCAAACAATATCTCGGGCATATTCATCAAGCGTATAATTCATCGAAGATGTAAAATTTGTCTTGGAACCGTCATAATCAACACCCAAACCTCCACCAACATCAAAGAAATTTAGATTCTCACATTCTCTTCTTAGCTGGGCATAAACTTGCACTCCTTCCTTCAGCGCTTCTTTCAAGGAAGAAATTGAAGTCAATTGACTGCCGATATGGAAGTGCAATAATCTTAAACCTGAAAGTTGTCCGCAATTTTTTAGTTCATTAAAACATTGCACCACTTCACCAATGGTCAAACCAAATTTTGCCCTGTCTCCTCCGGATTTTTCCCAACGGCCTGCACCTTTACCGGAGAGTTTTAAACGTAATCCGATTTGTGGCTTTAAATTATGCTTTTCGCAGACCTTCATGACCAAACTTAATTCAGTAAATTTTTCAATAATTATTATCGGTTGTTTTCCCACTTTTTGCGACATCAAGGCCAGTTCGATGTAATCTTCATCTTTATAGCCGTTGCAAAGAAGCAAGGCAGTAGGATCATCATGTAGGGCCAATACCGCTAGTAGTTCCGGTTTACTTCCCACTTCCATTCCCAGTGAAAATTCTTTTCCAACTTGTCTGATCACGTCCACAATGTGCTTTTGCTGGTTTACTTTAACCGGATAGGCAGGAAAATATTTTCCAGAATAATTATTTTCTTCAATTGCATTACTAAAAGCTTTGTAAATCGTTCTGATGCGGTGCCTGATGATATCATTAAATCGAAAAAGAATTGGCAACTCAATTTGTCTTTCATGAACAGATTTAATTAACTCATACAAATCCACTGCCGGTCCGTTTATTCCGCTGGGAGTAATAGAAATATGCCCTGCCTCATTAATTCCAAAATAATCACCACCCCAATTCTCGATGCAATAAAGTGTTTTACTCTTTTGAATGCTCCAACGGTCAATATCGTTCATGTTCCAGCCTTGCTAATAATTTAATCTAAAATTTATCTTCTCCTTGCAGCTGAAAATACGATCTCCTTAGTAAACTAAGGATCCGCACAAAATCTAGGCAAGGATAGATATTAATTCCATTTGCAATCTTTGAAAAATCGCAAAATACATCATAATTTAGTATATACCTAATAAGTTAATAAGATGCTAAAATCAAGAGAAGTAGGTGATATTTTTGAGCCTTATTTTTGCTTAAGAGTTCCGTTCAAATCTTAGCAAGCGGTAGAAAGGCCCAGCACAGTATTGCAAAGGAGTTATCTAAAATGAGCAAGTCTAAAACAGAATTTGGTATTATCTCTCGATTGCTAATAATCGCCTTTTCTTTAGGTATTATTATGATGGCCGTTTATCCAAAAAGAAAAGAAATAAAATCTACTTTAAAAGAATCAAAAGCAGAACTTAAAAAAGATTATCCCTTGTTTTTTAACGATGGCAGAGGCAATTTATCTTCAGAAGAAAATAAATTGTTGGTTCAAACTCCGGCAGCGGAAAATAAGAAGGCTCTTCCGCTAAAAAACAACAAAACAATGGATAAACTTAGCAAATCAGACCGTCAAGAGCTTGATAAATTAATCAATCAAAAATAATATCATGCTGATATTAATTAACAGAGTATATTTATGCGCAAATTTACCTTTTTACTGCTTTCCTTCTTAACAATTTTTTCTTGTACTTCAATTCTTAATGTCAGCACATCAGCTAGCGGCAGAGAAGCAATGCTTCGAGACATTACTCAAAAATTCCATAAAGACCTTTACTGGAAAATTTACGACAACCTGTCAGAAAATATCAGTCCTCCTTTTCGCGAACAGTATATCAATAGTGTAAAACAAAGTTGTAAAGCTGAAAAAATAATGGAAATCGAAGTACAAAATATCGAATTTTTTGAAGACAGCAAAAAAGCGCATGTTGTTATTCAAATAAAATCATTCAAAGAACCGCGCTACATGGTTGAAACTAGAAAAGAAAAAGAAACATGGATCTTTGCTAGCCTCAATGGTGGTTGGTTATTGGAAAGTGTGGAAAGAGAATAATAATTCAGCAGTATTTAAGCTCCAGAGTTACTAACATTCCATTTTTGAACTTTGAGAAATAATGAAGTTAAAGATCTTAGTTATTTTTTTACTAGCCTTAGAGTTCGTTGCTTGTGCAAGACCAGTTAAAACTGCCTTGAAAGAAGATTATTTATTAACTGAAGACAAATTACCACAGCAAAAAAAACAGCCTTTTTCGGTCTCAGTTTTACAGGCTTTTTATGTCTCCAATAAGCTAAATGTGAAAGTCCTTTTGGAAGCAAATACCAATTATCCAAGCAATAAAATAGTTATTAAACTTGCTGCTTTGAAGAAAGGAGAAGTCGTAGAAGAACAATTAAAATTGGTTTCCGATTTACATGAAGAGTCGGAGATCAAAACCAATCAAAGATTGATTATCCCTTTTGAAATGCAAGCAGAGGATTTTAATGAATATCAAATTCATTGTAGTTGGGGAAATGATGCAACAATACTATTGGATCATTTCCGGAAATATTCTGAAAAAAATAATAGTTCAGAAACTAAAATTGATAGCTCAGCAAAAGATCTTCAATTAGAGCAAGTAGAATTGCTTGAAAAAAATGATAACTGCGAAAACCCTACAGCAAAATTACCGAAAAGTCCTCCTTGTTTTCATCATTATTCAATCTCTGCAGCATTAATCAATAAATCAGCAACTAATCTTTCCCAGATCAAACTAGCCGTGGGAATTGTTTGGGCGGAAGAAGGAAAATTACCAGGAGTGTTTAAAGATTTTGACCCCTTGATGGATTCCGAAGAAGCATTGGATCTGGAGGATTATGTTTTAAAGGCTTCTTCTGAAAAAAAGGTCAAAGTTGATATCGACAGGGAAGTGCCCAAGCTTAGTGCCGGCAAGTTTTTTCCTTATATCAGAATAGTTGAATTTAAGCAGAAAAAAGACTAGTAATTTCACATGGAAAATCTTCTGAAAATAAATA
>CAYOOT010000116.1:3963-5571 GCA_964405665.1 uncultured Bdellovibrionales bacterium
TGCGTTGCCCAACAAGAAGGGGAAAGCATCATTAAAAGAAATGAAGCTGTAGATTTTGTTGTCGGCACTCACAATCTTTCACTCGTTCCTAGTTTAGTGCAAGCAGTCAAAGACGGGCGAGGCAAACAAATCGCCGTTGATTACAGGGAAGATTGGGAAGATTTAAATGAGACTTATCAAATCGAAGATCTTGCTCCTGGGTTAAAAAATAACTTACTTCAGGGTGCTCGTGGCCTTGTTTCAATTCAAAGAGGTTGTAACAAGCATTGTGCCTTTTGTGTAGTTCCGACAACACGTGGACCGGAAGTAAGCAGAGATCCGCAAGAGATTCTTAGAGAAATAAAACTCAAGGCCAGAATCGGAGCCAAAGAAATTGTCCTGCTAGGACAAACTGTAAACTCATATGGCAAAGACCTGCTACCCCGCTATAGGTTTGAAGATTTAATCAAGCAAATTGCTGAAATTGAAGGGATAAAAAGGATCCGTTTTACCAGTCCGCATCCGGCAGAAGTAAAAGCAAGTTTTATCAAACTTTATAGCGAAGTCCCTCAATTATGCGCTCATATTCATTTGCCTTTGCAGTCCGGAAGTGATCGCATCTTAAAGCTGATGAACAGAAATTATAAATCCAAAAGATATCTGGAAATTGTAGAAAATCTAAAAGCAGAGGTACCGGACATCGCCATTACCAGCGATGTCATTGTGGGCTTTCCTACAGAAACAGAAGAAGATTTCCAAGCCACATTAGAAATTATGTCGCAAGTTAAATATCATTGCACCTACTCATTTAAATATTCAAGAAGACCAAATACTAAGGCAATACAGGCCTTTAAATTAGAACAGGAGGTTCCCTTAGAAATTGCCCAAGAACGCCTCCAAAAACTGCAGGATTTTCAAAAGGTTCTTAGTTTAGAAAATAATCAAAGTTACGTGGGAAAAATAAAAGGTGTCTTAATTGAAAATAAAACTCCTCAGGCAAATTCCTGGAAAGGCCGGATCGCAGAAAATACAGCAATTGAAGTAATTGGAGATGGTATTAAAGAGGGAGATTTGCTAGATGTAATAGTAAAAGGAAGCACTCCTCATGGGCTTTTTGGTGAGAGAATCTAGTCTATTCCGATTAAATTTGGAATAAAAGATTAGCAATATAAATATGAAAAAATTATACTATGTTTAGCAAATGAGTGATCAAAGCCGTGAAATTGAAATGACTGTAGTGGGTTTGCTAATGGATCCGCAGACCAATAGTCCAATTGTGATCCTCAAAGATACAAATTCTAGTATTTGCCTACCGATTTGGATTGGATTTCCTGAAGCAACTGCAATTGCCAGCGCGCTAAAAAAACTTAGCCTCAATCGGCCAATGACTCATGATTTATTAAGAGATGTAATTGATCAATTGGGAGGCAAAGTAATAAAAATAGTTATTTCTGCCCTAGAAGAAAACACTTATCTAGCAAACGTTGAAATAGCAACCGGAGATACTTTGCATATTATTGATGCTCGTCCCAGTGATGCCATTGCTCTAGCGGTAAGGACAATTAGCCCGATTTATGTTTCTTCCAGTGTTTTGGAAAAAGCAAAAGTAACCTTAGTAGCAGTCAGCAC
>CAYOOT010000117.1:0-5508 GCA_964405665.1 uncultured Bdellovibrionales bacterium
ATTTTTAGAGATGCCCTAAAGTCCGCGCTCCAATAAAAAAGCCCAAAGTTTTTGCTTTGGGCTTAAAATTGAAAAGAGAAAGAAAAAATTTAGGCTAATTATTCAGGAAGATCTTCTTCCAGCTTTCCTCCATCGAGCACTTCTAGCCCTGAGGTATTGCCTATAGATTTGCTTCCGGCATTAACAACTCCGACAGAATCTAAAATTAATGCTTTGATTTCATCCTTCATTACTGGATTGTCTTTTAAAAATTGCTTGGTGTTTTCTCGGCCTTGCCCTAGACGTTCACCATTAAAGGTATACCAGGCTCCAGCTTTATCAATCACACCATATTGCACTCCCAAGTCGACAATTTCTCCCACTTGGCTAATCCCTTCGTTGTAGATAATATCAAATTCTACTTCTCTAAATGGCGGAGCAACTTTGTTTTTTACAATTTTTACTTTTGTTCTGTTGCCAATTACTTGTTCTTTTTCTTTGATGGCAGCAATTCTTCTAATATCCATTCTTACAGAAGAATAAAATTTAAGAGCATTTCCTCCGGCTGTTGTTTCCGGAGAACCAAACATTACGCCAATCTTCATTCGTATTTGGTTGATGAAGATAATGGTTGTATTGGTTTTGGATACAGTAGCTGTAAGTTTACGTAAAGCCTGACTCATTAAACGAGCTTGCAATCCCGGTAAGGAATCTCCCATATCACCATCTAGTTCTGCTTGGGGAACTAAAGCGGCAACGGAGTCGATAATAACTAAATCAACAGCATCGGAGCGAACAAGAGTTTCTGCAATTTCTAATGCTTGTTCTCCAGAATCCGGTTGGCTGATTAATAATTTCTTTGTGTCGACACCAAGTCTGGCAGCATAACCTAAATCTAAAGCATGTTCAGCATCAATGAAAACTACAGTTCCACCTTGCTTTTGGGTTTCTGCGGCAATGTGTAAAGTTAAAGTGGTTTTTCCAGAAGATTCTGGTCCATAAATTTCAACAACTCTTCCTTTTGGAACCCCGCCAATTCCCAGAGCCATATCTAGGCTTAAGCTTCCTGTAGAAATTGCCTCAACTTGCTGTTCCAGAATTTGTGCATCGTTTAAGCGCATAATGGCCCCTTTGCCATAACTTTTTTCCAAAGCGGCAAGAGCATTGCCTAGGGCTTTTTCTTTTTCTGTATCGAAACTACTTATAGGATTTTTAAGTTCAATGTTTTTGGCATCAGCTGTTTTTGTATTTTTACTCATAACTTTCCTTTCGTTTGTTTTTATTTATAAATTTGTAATAAATTAAAGCTCTCTGATTATTCCAATAACCCGACCTCTGATTTCTGCATTGTCGGCAGGAATTGGTTGGTGAGTCGGGTTTTGTGGGACTAGCATTAGCTTTCCACCCTTTAATCGCCTAAAAGTTTTTACTGTTGCTTTACTATCATCTAAAATAGCTACAACGATCTGTCCGTTGTCAGCTGTGTTTTGTTTTCGCACAATTATTACATCACCGTCCATAATGTGAGCATCAATCATCGAATCCCCAGTAACTTGCAGGCAATAGATCTCACTTCTGCTATCAAGAAATTGAGGAGGCACATCAATCATCACACTACCATTTTCTATTGCTTCAATGGGGGAGCCGGCGGCAATTAATCCCAGAAGCGGAACAGCACAAGGACCGGCTTCATCTTGTAATTCCTCACGATTAACTAACTCAATTGAGCCATCTTCTCCCCGGCGAATAAAGCCTTTATCTTCGAGCCGACTTAAATGAAAGTGAACAGTGGAAAGAGATTTTACTCCGATATATCCAGCAATATCTTTTAGTGTGGGGCCATAACCTTTTTCTGAAAGAAATCTTCTTAAAAATTCTAAAGTTTCTCTTTGAACAGGAGCAAGGGAATGACTTTTGAAGTTTGTTTTATCTTCTGTATTCTTATTTGCTATGTTAGTCATAAAATATATTTCCTTATTAACCAGCGCTTCTGTTTGGTGAAATATAGCATATCGAAGTTTTATAGAAAAGTAAAATAAAATTTAATATTCTTGGGTATTTATGACTAGTGGCCTGCTTAAATTAGAAAAGAAAGTTAGCGGAATTTATCAACTTATTCTGAATCATCCTCCCACAAAAAATGCGATGAACGAAGAAATGGCTGCTGAGTTTTACAAGACAGTTCAGAATTTAAAAAAAGATTCTCAACTTCGAGTTCTAATCTTAACCGGAGAAGGGGAGACATTTTCTGCCGGCGGAAATCTGGAGATGCTTTTTGCTAAAACAAAAATTTCGGAAAAGCAAAATGAAAAACTAATGTTGGAATTCTATAATAGTTTTCTTGCGATAACAGAACTTAATGTTCCAGTGATTGCAGCAATCAATGGTCATGCGATGGGTGCGGGGCTTTGTTTAAGTTTAGCCTGTGACATTCGGATTGCTTTGGAGTCAGCAAAGCTTGGTTTAAATTTTGTGCTTTTAGGATTACACCCGGGAATGGCGGCGACATATTTTTTGCCGCGTTTAGTGGGGCCTGCAAAAACGGCGGAACTTCTTTTTTCCGGAAAAATCCTTACCGCAGAAGAAGCTTATAAAATTGGTTTAGTTAGCCAAGTTGTCAGCAAAGATAATTTTTGGAATGTGGTAAATAGCACTGCTGAACAAATTCTTGCAGCTGGTCCCCAAGCAATTTCCTTATTAAAGGAATCTTTAAGAATAAATGCCAATGCTGATTTGAAAACTTGTTTAACTCGTGAAGCAAAATGTCAGGCAGTAAGTTATGCTAATGCGGAATTTTTAGAAGGGATCACTGCGGCAAGAGAAAAAAGAAAAGCGAAGTTCTGAGTTATTTTTTTTCTCTTAAAAGAAAATAAAGAAAAAATCCTGAGCTAAAGAGTTGAATGTTTGTAACAAGCATCGAATGTTGCAATTCCGGAGTTACTGCAACTTGTAACATGCAGATGTTGAGAATGATGATTAGGGCACAGATACTGAAAAATAAATTGGAATTGGTCATGCCAATATATAAACATAGAGTGGGCAGAAGACTAGAGGGGATTGTAATATTTGGAGCGCGGACGTCCTCGTCCGCAACCTTAAGCTTGATTCTAGACAGAATTCTCAAAGTTAACCATTAACAAAATTATTTTTTGTCTATGAGGATTCATGCTTTGCTACGTTCCAGGTTGCGGACGAGGACGTCCGCGGTCCAACACTATTAAAACCACTAATTTATTCCCTAGTTTTTAACTGCACAAATACTGAATTTGCTATACAGCACAACAAAATTTTTCATTGCGTCGTTTAACTTAAGGATTTAAAATATTGTAATTCATCAAGCTATTTCTGAAATTCGCTTGACAAACAATAACTTACGGAATAAAACTTTAACACACTTAAAGGACAGTTACGGAATTTAAAAACTTTAAATGGGGTGTAAGCTATGTCAGTAGCGAAGGTTCGCACAACAAATGTTGAAGACGAAGAAAGTTATTCATCAACCCGTGGAATAAAACCGGAACGCAATCTTCTATCTGCAGTTTTGGCGCGTGCAATTTGCGATGCTTTTGGTTCCGCACAATGTGATCGTCATGTTGTGAGAAGTGCCAGACAATGGCTTTTTGGAGCCTTAGACGTTAAAAGAGCTTTTAGCTTTGCCTGGGTTGCTCAACACCTCGACCTTGAGCCGATAGCACTTCAGCAAACTCTCAAGAGTTATGAAGGAAGCCCTGAAATGTTACAAGAAAGATTAAATCTTTTAAGATAAAAACATAAGAAAATTAGGCTCTTATTCTTATCTTTAATTCACAATAAAAAACTTTCTATTTTTTATTGGTGTTTTAATGTTTGCTTCTTTAAACCAAACTTTACAAATTAAACTAGGATCGGTATAAAGAGCCTCCTTGAATTAATCGCTAACCATTTACAAGTATAGGATTTTACAGTGGCTGAAGAAAGACAATACAACAACAGAAGACATAATGATTCTGATAGCGGAGATTACAACAAAGGAGCTCCGATGGGCTATTTTAAAGCTCAACCCTTTGATTTAGGCCTGAAAAAGAAGAAAAAAATGGATCCTTTTCTTGATGGTAGTGGACTAGCCATTGATTATAAAGATGCAAAACTTTTAAGCCGGTTTGTTAGTGAAAGAGGAAGAATTCTTCCCCGCAGAATGACTGGTCTTACAGCACATAACCAAAGAAAAATTACAATGGTAATTAAGAGAGCTCAATTTTTGGCTCTAATCCCAGTTACTAAAATATAATTTTTTATCGGAGCGCGGATTAGTAAAGTAAAACCAGTCCGCTTCAATATTTTTTATTTTGATTTCCAAACGTTCAAAGTCAGTAGATTCTTCCGGAATAAGAAAAGTATTTGATTTAGCTGCAAAGCTAAAAGATCCAATTAACTTAAGTATCGGTCAGCCAGATTTTGATGCTTTCCCCGAAATAAAAAAAGCAACTATTGATGCAATCAATTCCAGAAAAAATGGCTACACCCAAACTCAAGGGATTCCCGAGTTAAGAGAAAAAATTCAAAACAAATATGGTCTGAAACCAGGAGATGGCAGAAGTTGTTTTGTTACTTCCGGAGTAAGTGGTGGACTATTTTTAAGTTATCTTTCAATGATGGATCCGGGAGATGAAATTTTAATTCCCGATCCTTATTTTGTGATGTATCGAGATTTGGCTTCTTTAGTAAATATCACACCTCGCTGTTACAATACTTATCCTGATTTTAAAATTCGCGCTGAGGAATTGGAAAAATCTTATAATCCGGCAGTAAAAGCAATTATCATCGCCAGCCCGGGTAATCCTACAGGTTATGCACTGACAGAAGAAGAATACAAAACAATAGTTGATTTTGCCAAAGTTCACGATCTGTGGCTAATCTTTGATGAAATCTACGAATGTTTTTGTTATGACCGCCCCCATATTAAAGCTCTTGGGTCCTATGAAAAACTTTTAATCTTAGGCGGCTATTCTAAATCTCACGGGGTTCCCGGTTGGAGAATGGGCTATGCAATTGGGTCCGATCTCTTAATTAATGAAATGACCAAGCTGCAACAATATACCTTTGTTTGTGCACCGTCGATTGCTCAATGGGGACTGGTCGGAGGTTTTGAAATAGATTTTTCTGGCAAGCTAGAAGACTATCGCAGAAAAAGAAATTTTATTTATCAGGCGCTTAAAGATAAGTACAATGTAGAAAAACCAGGTGGTGCCTTTTACATTTTCCCGGAAGCTCCTGGAAAAAAAGCTAAAGAATTTGTCGAAAAATGTATTGAAAATAATTTATTGCTGGTTCCAGGATCAGTTTTTTCCACAAGAGATACTCACTTTCGTCTTTCCTTTTCTGCTCCGATGGAGAAGTTGGAACAAGGGGCTGAGATTTTATTGAAATTGGTTAAATAAAAAAAATTAAAAATTTAAGTAATATTTCTTGCACTAAGCTAAGAAATTTTCTACTTTTTTCTGATTTCTGATTTCTGATTTCTGATTTCTGATTTCTGATTTCTGATTTCTG
>CAYOOT010000118.1:0-5392 GCA_964405665.1 uncultured Bdellovibrionales bacterium
AGGATGCTAAATGCAACTCTTTATGTGTAAACCGTATTTAGGGATTGACATGGCCGATAGTCTAAATTCTATAGTCCCTCTCTCTATTCATGTTTTTCTTTTGTTTATTTTGATCGTTTTTTAATTAAAAAATCCTTCCCATGACTATAGAAAAAAGAACGTAGATTAACGGCCAAGACCAGGACCAAGACAGAGGCTGAGATGAAGGCTGAGGCGGAGAACAGGAAATTGGTACTTGTGGGTAATAGTCACCCTTTATGGGTGCCCGTAAAACCATGACCTCTTTATTTTATTCTTAATGTATTGTATCTATTCTTTCTAAATTTAAACAAAAAACATGAAATCTTCTACTTTTAAAATAGGCATCTTCGACAGCGGGTTAGGTGGACTAACCGTGCTTCGGGAATTATTAATTGATTTACCTCAAGAACATTATCTCTACTTGGGAGATATGGCTCGAACCCCCTATGGTTCCAAAGGAAGTGAAACTGTAATTAGATATTCCAAAGAATGCGCTAATTTTTTGCTGAAGCAAAAAATTGATTTGCTAATTGTGGCCTGCAATACTGCTTCTTCTGTAGCATTGGAAGAGCTAAGGAATATTACTACCTGTCCCGTGATTGGAACAATAGATCCAGCTGTCAATCTGGTTTTTAATCAAGCAAATTTTAAAAAGGTGGGAATAATTGGGACAGAGGCAACAATTGCCAGTAGAGTCTATGAAGATAAGATTAAAAAAATAAATCCTCAAATTAATGTTTATTCCGCAGCTTGCCCACTGTTTGTGCCGCTGGTAGAACAAGGAATGCTGGAAGGAGGAATTGTCGATAAAATCATCGAACATCATTTGGCAGATTTAAAAACAAAAGAAATCGATACTTTGATTCTTGCTTGTACTCATTATCCACTTTTAATCAATGCAATCAAGAAATTTTTCGGTCCCGAAGTAAAAATTATCGAATGCTCCAAAGCAATCTCTGAAGAAGTTAAAAATAAACTTAATTTAAAGTCCCTTAGATCAGAATCCCCAGCTTCAGTTGATTTTTTTGTGACCGATGCCGTGTCCCGATTTAATATGCTTGCAAGATTATTTCTTCAACAAAATGAAACATCAATGCTTAAAGGTGCTTTAAAAGTTGATCTGTAGCAAATAATAATTTTCTAGAATAAATTTTCAGACAAGAACTAATTCCCACCGCTACCCAAATAAAAGGATAATAAGTAACTGAAATAAATGCTCCTGCTGAAAATATTGCAATTAATGAAACATTGACACTGAGGCAGAAAGGTTGAAGTAAATTAATTTGCTTATAGCTACTATTTATACTTTTTTCAAAAAGGGGATCCAATGTTTTATCTTCTTTAGTAATCCGCTGATGAGCAACTTTTAAACGATCTTTTAATTCTGAAGCAAGCAAATAATTTCGGCGATTAGAACGATTTGAACTCAAAAATAAATAAGAAACAATAAAAATTCCCCAGAGTCCTAAATCACCTAAAATTTCAAAATAAAGAGAATGCACAACGCGCCCGGCAGCACTAGGGAAATTCAATAAATCCTCTGCTGTTTCATAACGATTGATATTGAATGAAGTATTATTTAAACCGACTCCGGTTAGAGTATTTCTAGGATCAAGAAAAACTTTTGTTGCCAGTTTCCAATAATGTTTTCTGATCTCGGCAGTTCCAGTGTTTGTTTCGGAAATAGATTTAATCTCTGTAATATAAGACTTGGGTACAAAGGGTAAGATTGATAAGAAAATTACCATCCCTAAGAAAATAAAGATCAATTTTTTTTGTGATCGAAAAAATATATATCCTAATAAACAAATTAAACCGACAAAACCTCCTCTGGAAGCTGTGGCAACTATTCCTAAAATGATAAGAAAACAAACAAGGGACAAAAATACTTTTTGAAACATGCTTATTTCTGCTTCAGTAAGAAAAATAAAAGAATAAGCGAGAAAAAAGAGCAGCGCTAAAGCCATATCATTTTCATCCCCTAAAAATCCTCCGGGACCTGTTCCGGAATGAGTTAGAGCATAAATTGCTAAATATATTCCCACGGCAATAGTCGTTTTTAAAAGTATTTTTAGAGCTTGATAATTTGCAAAATAGACAGTTATCGGCAAGGCCAAGCCAATGATTTCTAAAGCAAGTCCTTTTAGAGTGTGAAATTGCCAAAAATCGTTAATGACAAAATCCTCAATTACTAACTTCCCGATTAAAGTTCTCAATGTTTCAATGAAAACGAAAAAAATCATTATAAAATTTTGTTTTGTCCAATTTCTTTGAAAGCTTAAACACCAAATAATGATCGGCAGGGCGTTTAAGATCATTGGTATTTTCAAATCCCCAATTGCTTCGAGGGTATCTTGTGGTCTGGTAAAAATAGAAACAAAGTTCAATAAAATTACAATACAAAATAATAAATTTTTTGTACTTTCTCTTTCTAGCTGATTAAATATAGAACTATTTTTAGATATGGTGAATTCTTCTTTCATTTTTATAATATTTATTCTATAAAATATGTCTTCACAACAAAATTATTCTTACAAGCCTAGTATATTTCCTGCTCTGGAGGAGGGCATTACCCGTGAATAGCTCCAAAGATGCCTTCTATAAATCAGTATTAGAACACAATAAGGGTTTTGATAATATAGCTGCCTGGATTCCTTATGCCAAAAGCCATGACTTTAAAAAAGTTAATGCCCAAGAAGTTTTGCTTTGCCCTGATTGTAAGAAAAAAGCAGGCGTGCTTCTTGGGAAATATATCTATTATAGCAATCATTTGGGACTAAGAGAATGTCTTGATTGTAAGTTGATCTATGCCGACCTTCACCTGGCACCGGAAGTTATTGCTCAACACTTTGCTCTCGCCTATAAAAATGAAGAATATTTTTTAAAATCCAGAGAACGGATATTTACTCAAGCTGCCAAAATTTTAGTTTCAACATTACCGCATAATGCGAAAGTGCTTGATATCGGGGGAGCTAAAGGGCATCTGCTGGCAAAATTAAAAGAACTTCGACCTGATACCGATTTATATTTAAATGATCTTTCTCCCGAGAGTTGTAAATTTGCAGAAGAAACTTTTGGATTAAAAACCTACCCCGGCAGTATTTTTAATATTGATAGCTGTGATCGTTTTTCAGCAATTTTAATTTTAGACATGCTTTATTATGAGCCAGAAATTCAAAAATTCTGGTCAAAAATTGATAATTTGCTGGATCAATCGGGGCAACTCTTAATTAGAATTCCCAATCGAGCAGCTTTATTAAAATTAGTATTAAAAAGTTACAGCTTTTGCCGAGGTGAAAAATTCTTTTCCTTTCAAACTAAATTGCCATTATTCAATCCGGAGCATATTTTTATTTTTAGTCAAGAATACATGAAGTCAAGATTGAAGAGCTTAGGCTTCAACAAAATCCAAATAATTCCTAGTGTTACTAACTTCTCAGCTGCATTAGACAAATTCGCTGAAGCTATTGCAAGTTCTTTGGGAATTGTGATTAGCCCTTCTATTTTCTTTTTTGCCAGCAGAGAATAGAATTTTCTAATTAATTTAATTTTCCTTTAAAGCCACCAGTGAAACAAAATTATACCATTTGGAAAAAATTTCCACTTCATTAAAACCAGCTGATTTTAAGAGTTTGATATTATCCTCTGTGGTTAAGGTTAACAATACTTGCTCCAAGGCATCTCTTTTTTGACTTATTTCCAAATCGGAATATCCCTGATCGCGTTTAAAATCATGATGTAACTGAAATATCGTTTCTTCCAATATCCTGCTTTGATGTTTTACTTTTTCACTAAGAATAAGCATTCCACCAGGAAGCATATTTTGAAAAATATCGTTTAATGTTTCTTGTCTTTTTTCAATGGGAATAAATTGTAAAGTATAATTTAAAATAACTAAGGCAGCATTTTTACAGACGAAATTACTAATATCTGCCTTGAGGAGTTCTAATTCTATGTTCTTAAATGGCAATAACTTTTGCTTGCAAGCTTCAAGCATCGAAGGAGAATTATCGACTCCTACTAACTTTATTCCCGATATCTGCAAATTCTCTGCCAATAGAGCTAGAGTAGTTCCTGTGGCGCATCCCAAGTCATAAACAATTGAGCCAGGACGTAAATGTTTTAATGCTACTTTATAGGTTGATTGTTGGACTTGTTGATAAAGAGGGACCGATCTTGATACCATATCATCAAAAACATCAGCAACTTCTGCATTGAATTCAAAATCTTTGACAGATTCTAATGGTTTGCTAAATATTTTATCCTGTTTGGAATTCATAAACCGGGGCTAAATTGCTTAATCTAAAAAGAAATAACGTTTTATCAAAATATGGCAAAAAAATAAACCAAGAGAAGATCACGCAATTAATCCAAGAAAAAGAAACGACAGTCAGAAGAGAATTTTGGCAAAAATTAAGGGAGGCAATGAATCAATTACCCTCTCAGGAGCAATTAATACAAAGAAATAAGAAACTTGATTTAAACTTTCAAAAAGCTGAAGTATGTGTCGGTCAATATTCTGATTTAAATGAAAAAGAACATCAGGTATTGGAAGAATGCATTAAATATTTGATTCCTTGGAGAAAAGGTCCCTTTGAAATTTTTGGTCATAAAATAAATTCAGAGTGGAGAAGTGATTTCAAATGGCAGCGTTTGGAAAGAGCAATTGGAGCTCTCTCTGGAAAAAAAATAGCCGATATCGGTTGTAACAATGGATACTATATTTGGCGAATGTTAGGTAAGGCCGAGGAGCAAGGGAAGGGGGAAGTAGATTGTATTATCGGAATCGATCCTTCAGAATATTTTTATTATGGTTTTCATTTACTTCAACACTTCATTCAAAGTCCAAAGGTTGATTATTTAATGTTGGGCGTGGAAAATATGGATTTATTTCCGGAATTTTTTGATTGTATTTTTTGTTTGGGAATAATCTATCATCAAAAAGACCCCTTAGGGATGCTGCAAGAAGTAAAGAATTCCATGGCTAAGAATGCAAAATTAATTATTGAAACTCAATGCTACCCGGGGGATGATGCTGTAGCTTTTTTTGCTCCAGATCGTTATTGCAAAGCCAGAAATACTTATTTCATTCCCACTGTAAATTGCCTTAAAAACTGGCTGCACCGAGTGGGATTTAAAGAAATAGAATTAATTTCGGAAGTTGAGATTACAAAAGAGGAGCAGAGGAAAACTGAGCTTGCTCCCTATGAAAGTTTAGAAGATTTTTTGGATCCTCAGGACTCTTCAAAAACTATCGAAGGTTTCTTAGCTCCGAAGAGGGTGATTGTGGTTTGTGGAAAGTAATTGATCGTGTAGGTAGGGGTAACTAATTTCCCTGTTCTCAGTCTCAGCCTTCGTCTCAGCCTCTGTC
>CAYOOT010000119.1:0-5293 GCA_964405665.1 uncultured Bdellovibrionales bacterium
TTTTGGGCTATTAAATTATCTTTTTCCACTATTTAGTTATGCTTACTTTGCTCTAAAGTTTACTTAAAAAGATAGCAGTATTTTCTTTTCTAAACTGAAGGAAGCCTACTAACCCTCTAATTTAACTAAGAAAATTAAAAGCAGAACCAAACTCCATAAAAATTGTTTTCAAAAAATCACTAATTACTAAAAAACTTACATAACAAATGGGGGTAGATGCCTAAAATTATTTAGAAATTTTAAATATAAAATGTCAGGAAGATCAATAAACAATACAAGAAATGCAGAAGTTGCAAAAAACAATATTGCATTAAACTCAGCAGCTCATTTAAACCTAAATCAATCAAGCGAAAATCTAAGTAACAGGACAGCTAACCTTCCAGAAATAGCAGAACTAAAAAAAATCCTAGATCCAGAACTAAACGAAAAAATAGAACAACAAGTAAAGCTTAGATACCTCTCAGGAAGCCTTAGTGAAATCCATCGCAAATTAGAAATGTCTAGAGAGGAAAAAGGAATAGATCCAAACTTAGATCAAGAAATAACAAATATAAAAGATAAGAAAGAAAAATTAAAAAATATATTGTATTCTAATTGGGAAGTAATAAAGAAAGAACTTCTTTCTTTAGGAAAAACAAATTCAGAAATTAACGATATCGAAAGAAGTCTTCAAAAGGTTGAAATTAAATCCCATGGTGATTATCAAGAATATCAAAAACAACACGAGGATGCACAACAAGCTGCACAGCTAAAAGAATTGAATAAAAAAAGCTGGTATCAACGGATAGCCGATCCACTACTGCGAATAATCCTACAAAGTCCTGAATTGATAAAACAACAAGTGGGACTACTCTTTGGAGGATATCGAGAGTTAACTCTAGGAATGATTGAATCTCTAAGCGCCGGTAGGACAATTGTGGAATCATGGGATAATTCAGTAGTGAGATCTGGAAACTATATTGAGAATTATCGAAAGCAATGTGAGAAAGAAAAAAGAAGTAATCATATCGGCTCAATCCTAGGAAACACTGCAGAGTTTGCCAGAGGGAACTTGATCAGTGATTTAATTACCCTTCATCCGATTACTGCCTATGCTAATCCAGTCATGGAAATAGTTGATGCCATCTATGATGAAGCACTCTTAAAGACAACAAATAATTTTACTACTTACATGGGCGGAGAGGAAACTCTAAGTTATATCGAACTGAAGAAATTACAATCTACTAATATTTACTTTAAGGCAGGTAAAATTTCTCTCGATGTTGCAAAAATTGCTGGATCCTTAGCCCTTAGTCCTCAAATAGCAGCACAACAAGGCATCTTATCTCAAGTAAAAATAGCAGAAAATGTTGTAAAAAATAATTTTCTTTTCTCTGGAGTTATTTCCACAGGGCAAGAACTTAAATCACTAAGTATGCCCCACTCAGAAGAAACAAATAAAAAATTTAGTTTATTGCAAACACTTACGAACATCTCCAGCAATACTCTTGCTAACACAGCAAACTCAATTGGCATGGCTGGTACTGTAGATGCCTTAGGCAAAGGTTATCTTGGCCTTAACAAGCTTCGGCTTCCCCAATCAAAACTTAATCAGCTGAATACGCAAATAGCTCAAAACAAAGCAATGACTAAATTTCAATTAGGAAATACGCTCTATCAAACAGTAGATGATTTAAATGACTTTTTAGACTCTGCCAAAGATACTTCACAAAACTTAGATTGGACAAACCCACTAAATGCCCTTGGCCATGCTTTGGTATTGGGAGCAACTACCAAAGATTTAATGGGAAATGGCCCAAACGATCGTAGTCCATTTGATAATTTCTCAAGAGAACAATTAATCACTAAGGCCGATCAAGCAATTCTGGATTATGGAGATACTCTTACTATAGAACAGTTTGATAATCTCTTAGAGCAAAAGCATGAAGTTGAAGCTAGAGCTTTTGATATTAATAAAAACGATGCTCGACATATTGATTTAAATGGCAGAGATACAATAGCCTATTATAGCTTTAATAAGGAAGTTCTTTACTTTGAATCACAACTGCATGTCATTGCATATAGAAACCAAAGAGCAATGGAACTTTCTTCTGGCTGGGGATGGACGGAAATAGATTCTAAGGGAACAATGGCCTTTTATGATCAAGAACAAGATCTAATCGCTGCCACTTCACCAGGAAATATTAAATCAAAAAGAGATCTAATTATTCATCGTTCTTTTTTGGTACATGAAATTGCGCATAAGAAAGGACTAATGAGTGAAAGTTTGGCTTACCTCGCTCAGGCTCAATATTTACTTGAGTATGGATACCAAATGGTTTTTGCAGAAGGTGGAAATAAATTTGAAATAGTAGAAATCTCAGATGATAGAGCTCACTCATTTCTACTTCCAGAGATAGAAACTATTCAATACTTTGTTTCTCAAAAAGAAAATATTTACGGCAGCAGGCAAAAAACGGATTCAATCAATAGTATTTTAGCATCCTCTTTCAATGAGAACAGAGAAGAAAATGAAAAAAGATTTTTTCGAGATTTAGAAGCAAAGGATCTAGAAACAGTTGTTAAGGAAAGAGCAGATTATTCTCTTTCTTTAAAAGACATTGCTTTGCTTCTTGCAAGAGAAGAAAAAGTCATAGTTTGGAATTTCATAAAGCTATATGGATTAGATAATTACAACGATTACTACGATGTTGCTCTAGCTTGCGCAAAGTTTAATATCAAACAGTTCTTTAGTAATATTAAAAGTTTTAAATTTGAAAAAGATCATGTGTATGCTTTAGCTAAAGAATGCTTAATTATCGATCCACAAGTAACTTTTAAGAGATTGGATCTCCTAACTCGACTAGAAGAACAAGATGTCTTTGATTTAGCCACTGAATGTTGCAATTTATTTCCAATAAAGTTTGCTGAAAATATAAATCTAATAATTGATCGATTCAATCCTTCTCAAAGAAGGACACTGGCACTACAGTGCGCAGAAAATGATCCTGCAGCAACAGCAAGAAAAATAAAAGATTTTAAAATAACAAATCAAGATGACATCGTGTATGTTGCACAAAAATGTGCCTCTCTTTCTGGCAAAGCAACAATGCTGCATATCGAAAAATTTAACATCAAGGATCCAGAAGATGAGTTCTTTGTGCTTTTGATGTGCTTAAGACAAGACCCCGTAGGTGCTTTTCACCAATTGAGAAAAATAGATCAATTCAATCAGGAGCAATTAATTGAACTTGCTACCGAAGCAATGCTGTCTAATCCTTCTGGCTCTTTAGCCTTGTTAGATCGGTTTGACATAGAAGTAATTGATCAATTTGGAACTTATTCTACTCAAGCAAAAGAAGTATTTTGGAAACCACTCTTAAAAAAAGCAATATTTTCTAAGGATTTACCCCAGGCTCTAGAAATTCTTGGAATATTTGAAAATGGCAATAAGCTCTTTGAAACTTCAGAAATGTTAAATAAGGATAAATTACCTTTATTTGAAAAATTGGAAAAGTTTGCTTTAGCTGAATATTCGCTTAGAGAAGATGAAGTAGCAACTCTCAAATGTATTTCTGAGATAATATCAAAATGGCATATTATTCCATCAGGAGCGATGGAAGCTCTAATTTCCCTAACTTCAGATGAACTTACCTCTGAAATGAATTTAAAAATTAGAAATTACATTAGTGGCCTTTGCGTTATGTATGGGTCAACTTTTGGAGATAGCATTTGCATGGAGTTAAGTAAGTTATTTAAGGCGAACAAAGATTTTCATATTTTACAGAGAATAGATATTTATGGGGAAGCCATTTATTATTATGAAGCGGTCAATGATTTCCTCTCTACCGGTTTCAGAGGTTTTAGCGTTGCCACATATCAGGCATTTTGGTCAGCCTATCAACAAGATAAATATTCTGCTCTCAGATTAATAAGAGAATGGCAGGCATGGAGTAGACAAATTGCAAAAGGTGAGGAATTGCCACCTAAAATAAAAAATAATCCCTTATATCCTTGTTTGGTGATCGCTGCATATAGACCAGTTGGAATGAACATAGTCCGCGTTGAGAGTTTACTAGCTAGCGTTCCAGATAGGACCAAACACCTCAGTGGTTTAGCAATGCCTTCATTTAAAACAATAGAGCTATTTGATAAAGATAGCATTACACATACTGAAGGAAGAAATTTAGAAATTACAAAAATTAGGGAAATTGAAAATATCTTAATGAATGCTATTAAATATTCGAGTATGGAAGGAATTTATACTTCAACAATCTTGTTTGAAGCAATCAAAGTAGGATCTCTTAATAAAGAAAAATTAATAGCTTTAATTTATAAATTAAATATTGGTCCGATTAGAGAAAAGATAAATGAATTAATACTTCTTAAAGAAATTGGAAATGATTTAGAAAGCAATTCTCAGATATTTTATAATTTAAATCAAAGACTAGTTCTTCTAAACGAAATTCTTTACCTTTGTTCCTCAACGCAATTTATCAAAGTTCTTGAAGATACTTTACCCCTAGCTACTATCGAATTTGAAAACTCATTAAGACCATATTTAGAAAAGAAACCAGGATTTAGACATTTGATTGGCCACCCGGAATTATTTTCAAGGTTATTTCGTTCATATATTCTAAATGTTTTAGAAACTGCATTTAATAAAGATACTAATGTTATAAAAAAAGAAAGAAAGAAATTAAAAACAGTTGCTAGCACAGAGCTGCAATCAATTCAAGGAACTATTACTAAAACTACTGAGTCATTTTTCGCAAGAGCTTCTGCCGGTCTTTGCACCGCAGAAGACATGTATAGCTGGAATAACAAAAATTTTTTACAAATAAACATTGTTGATATTAATAATCATTTAGTTGTGGGAAATGTTCAGATGCTTAGGCACTTAGATGAACAAAGTGGTCAGACTTATTTAATAATTCGCATCAATCCATCAAGTGAATTTTTAAAAGGAACTGAACCAGAAAGACTTGCTGCGGCAATGATTTCTCTTGCAGTAAGTGTTGCTGAGTTAAATAATTATATCCCTTGCTTGCCCGAAAATGATGAAAATCTTGTTTTAACAAATCGTAAAGAATTAATCCCAACACTCCAAGCAAGGTATGGTAAAAAGATCACCCTAAATCCCAAGGCAAGAATTGCTAATAAGATGTTCATCGAAACTATTTATTTACTAAATTAAGGTATTTCTTGACTATATTCTTTTAAAAGAATATAATACCAACCAGTTGGTTTGTAATTTTCATGAAAACAACAAAAGAAATAATCTCCAAAGGCGAACAAAGCAAAAGGGTAATCC
>CAYOOT010000120.1:0-4955 GCA_964405665.1 uncultured Bdellovibrionales bacterium
ATTAAGCGGACTAAAGTCCGCGCTCCGTACGTTTTATGCTTTATAATTACGCATATGGAATTTCCAAATAATTAATTACACAGTTTAATTTACAGTCTCGGTTTTTTTGTAAGAGCATCAATTCCGATTCCCACTGTCATATCGCTAATAACATTGGTAACTGATCTAAAACGGGCAAGTAACCAATCTACGGTAAGAAGTATTGCTAAGCTTTCTAGGGGAAGTCCGGCGGAACTAAGCACCAGTGAAAGTGCAATAATTCCAGCCTCGGGAATACCAGCAACTCCCAGAGTTGCTATTATAGAAACAAAAGCTAAGTTAATTTGTTCCCCCAGACCTAAATGTATTCCATTAGCTTGAGCAATAAATAACGCGGCAAAAACCTCATATAATAAAATACCATCATTATTAAAATTAGTTCCGATACAAGCAGAAAGGCGGGATGCACCCGGAGAGATTTTTAATTGATCTAAAGTTTTTAATGTCAGCGGAAGTGTAGCAAGACTACTATTGACACCAAAAGTATAAATTAGAGCCTCTTTTGCTTTTGACCAAAATTCTCTTAATTTAATTTTACCAATTACCCTTATCCAAAATTGGTAAACAAATAATATTTGAATGGACATTCCAGCTATTCCAAAGAGAAGATAAACCATTAATCCTGTAAGAAGCGATAAGCCTTGAACGCCAACCGCTTTTGCGCTTGCGGCAAAAACTGCCAGAGGCGTTAATTTTACAATCCATTCAATAATTTGAAATAAAACACTAAGACAAAGCTTAATTAAATTTTGCAGTAAACTATATTGTTCTTGATGATTTTTTCTAACTGCAACAATTGCCGTACCAAGTAGTACCGCAATGATAATTACTGCTGGTACAGAATTTGTAACAAATGGTCCCAGGATACTTTCTGGAAATAGGGTTGATATACTTTCTGCCCAACCAAGTTTTTTTGTTGCCGCAATATTAGGTATTTTTTGACTAAGCAGACTTAAGTCTAAATAACTTCCAGGATGAAAAATATTACTAATTAATAAAGAAATACTGATTGCAAAAAATGCATTAATTCCAGCAATGCCTAACATTAAGTAAATCCCGCGGGATTTTATTTCCATACTCAGCATGGAATCCATAATTGTTAGAAACAAAAGAGGAATTGCAAAAACCTTAATTAGTTGAATAAACCACTGAGTGATTTCCCCAATCGGTTCAATTCCAGGACCAAAATAATTCCCAGTCAATACACCTAAAAGCATGCCTAAAATTATTTGTAGGGTAAATGGTATTTTTGGTATTTTCATTATACAATTAAGTTAAGATATTTATTTGTATGTTATTTATCTTGGAGAAGGGCAATGAGCAAAGCAAAAATTACCTACTGTGGACATTCGGCAATTATCATTACCACAGAAACTGGCAAAAAAATTATTATCGATCCCTTTTTAGAGGGAAATCCCAAGTGCCCGGCAAATTTAATTGACCCCGGGAAAATTGATTATATTGCCTTAACTCATGGTCATAGCGATCACGTAGGTTCAACGATTACTTTGGCAAAAAAGTATAATGCCACAGTAATTGCAGTGTTTGAGTTAATCACTTTGCTAGTTAAAGATGGTGTTTCCGGGGATAAAATTCAACCGACAAATAAAGGCGGCACCATTGTATTGGAAGCCGGTTTGAAAATTAGCTTCACCAATGCCTTTCATTCTTCGTCCTATGATTCAATCGATGGAAAAACTTATTATGCCGGAGAACCTTGTGGAATTGTTATTCATCTGGAATCAGGAAGAACTATTTATCATGCCGGAGATACCTGTTTGTTTAGTGATCTGTCTTTAATTCAGAAAAAATTTTCTCCAACAATTGCTTTATTACCAATTGGCGATCGCTTTACGATGGGTGCAGAAGATGCGGCTGAAGCAGTAAGTTTAATTGAACCAAAAATTACTATTCCCATTCACTATGCTACCTTTGAAGGTTATTTAGCTCCTGATGCTAAGCCTTTTGTTGAGGAAGTTAGAAAGAAAGGTTTGGATACTGAGGTTAAAGTGCTTAGACCAGGTGAGAATTTTGAGTTTTAAGTGAGACTGTAAATTAAACTGTGTAATTTCCAATATACACAGCTCTACGAAACGTCGGAGCGCGGACTTTAGTCCGCTTAATACCAAACTTTTATTCTGCTATGCTAAAAATATTTGGAAATAAGCGGACTAAAGTCCGCGCTCCGTACGTATATGGGAAATTACACAGTTTAATTTACAGTCTCACTTAATTGAAATTTTTACATTCCTGCTTTAAAATACTCTCCCCAACGCATATTCACCAGTTGATGTGTTTTCTCATCGCAGAATAATTCATCTGGATAGTTTGGTTTCATTCGAGTATCAATGACAATCGGCATTTCTAGCTGAGGGTGAAATTGTTCAAGGGTAATGGACTTAGAGTAAATATCTGTTCCCGGGGCAAATCTAGTAAAAGTACTCCAAAGAAAATTTGCAGAATTTGAAGTTGTAAAATCAGCATCGTCAGCTAAGATGACTAATGGCCACGCAGCAAGTGCGGGGAGATTAGCAATTTCTTCTGCTACCTTTTTCGAAGAAAAAGGTATTCCGCTGATTACCAAACAACCGGGAGAAAAAACTTTTATTTTTTTAATTTCTGGGCCAAGACTTCCATTAAAGACAGTAGGAAGTTTTCTAATCGGATCTCCGATTCCCATTAAAACGCCTTTGCTTCCTTCATTTAACTTTGTTCCGGTGTAATCCAATGTGTCCATGGAAAGATTAGAGAAAATATATAAATCTTTTCTAAAGTCAGCCCGTTCCAGAATATATTCCAAAACTTTGGGGAAATTCTGCAGATCCATTTTCTGATCAACTAAAAGCAAAAATTTTGTTAAAGAAAGCTGGCCTTCTCCCAGGATTCTAAAAGCAGAAGCCATGGCTTCTCTTTTATAGCGCTCATTGACTACAGCTGCGGCTAAAGAGTGATAGCCGGTTTCTCCGTAACTCCATAAATCTTTTACCGCAGGCATTGCCAGAGGAAAAAGTGGGGCAAGTAATTCTTGTAAATAATTTCCAATGTAATAATCCTCTTGTCTTGGTTTCCCTACAACTGTTGCCGGATAAATAGGATTAGTTTTACGCATGATTGCTTTGCAGCGAAAAACTGGAAAATCATGTTGCAGCGAATAGTAACCGTAGTGATCACCAAAGGGGCCTTCGAGACGCTGTTCTTGTGGATTAACTGATCCGATTAATACAAACTCGGCATTTGCCGGATAGGCAAGGGGACTGAGCGGTGATTTCATTAAATCAAGTTTGTTGTTCAGCATTAACGAACAAAGTAATAGCTCCGGCACATTTTCCGGAAGTGGCGCGATTGCTGAAAGTATTAGAGCCGGAGGGCCGCCTAAAAAAACATTTACCGGAAGTGTTTGTCCCAGTTCTTTTGCTCTAGCTAAATGAAACCCGCCGCCTTTACCGATCTGCATATGCATTCCGGTGCTTGTGGAATCGTACTTATGCATTCGATACATTCCCAGGTTATGCATTTTAGTTTCCGGATCTTCTGTATAGACTAAAGGTAGAGTGATAAAGGGACCACCATCTTTCTCCCAAGAAGTAATAATCGGCAGTTTGTCTAAGTTAGGATTCTCTACAGTATATTTCCCCTTTGTCGTAATTCTAGTTCCCAGATTTAAAAATTTTAAAAAGAAATTCTTTTTGTCCCAAATTTTCTTAAAATTTGGGGGAAGAAGCTCTCGGGGAAGTTTTGCTACTTCTTCAATAAATCTTTTTCCTTCTTCGCCAAAGGCCACATCTACCCGGCTTTTGGTGCCAAAAAGATTTGTTGCCACCGGATAAGGACTTCCTAAGACATTTTTAAAAAGTAAAGCCGGGCCTTCTTCGGCAATCACTCGACGGTGAATTTCTGCCAGTTCAAGATGAGGGTTAACTTGAGTTGTAATTTCAACAATCTCTTTTTTCTTTTTAAGTATTGCAACAAAACTGCTTAGATCTTTTATCAACATGATTAATTAATTTGAATTTTATCTAAAACTTCTGGAATTAAGACGATTAAGTTTTTAGGGAAATTGTCAGTGATGTATTTTTTTATTTGTTCTCGAGAAATCTTTTGATCAATGTGGATTAAGGCAATATTTTTTATATTTTTTAAGCTTTTTGCATAATTTAGTACTTCTTCCATCGTAGAGTGAACAGCATGGGTACCTTGAATTATTTCTGTATTAAAAACCAGTGTCTGACAATTTAAAAAAAGGTTTTTCTGCTCTGCGGTTAATTTCCCATCGGAGCTAAAAGCAAAAGAACAATGATTGCTTTCAAATTTGATAGAATAAGGATCCGAGGGATGGATTGTTGGAGCAAAATCTAAATTAAATTCTTTAAATTTAATTGCAGTTGTTGTTTCGATATAATCTAGACTGAATTGAGCAAACTCCCCCAATTCTGATTGGGATAATTTTAAAAGGGTTTCAACAAAAGTTTTTGTGCCCGGTTTGCCGATAATAGTAAGTGGTTTTTTTCTCTGATTAAAAGTAAAATTAACTAGCAAAGGAACTATTCCAAAACTGTGATCAGGATGAACATGGGACAAATAAATCGCATCTAAAAAATCAGGGCCATAAGCTCCTTGAGCAAAAAAATATGGAGTAAGATACCCACAATCCATCAAAATTTTGGATTGTGAATGAATTAATACCGAAGAATTTCCCCGCAGTGAATCAAAAGCATCGCCAACACCTAGAAATTCTAAAGTGATCATCAATAAACTTCCCTTCTAAAACATTCTTCACAAAGTACTTCTAAAGGAGTGTCCGCAGGATAGCTACTAGAAATTGCAAGCTGACATCTCTTACACTGTTGTGGAGATATGATTTTACGGCATTTTTTTGTAACAGGCATTGACGTCCCAGAGGTTAAAATTTCCCAGCA
>CAYOOT010000121.1:0-4430 GCA_964405665.1 uncultured Bdellovibrionales bacterium
GTTTTAAGCCTGAGAAGAAAAAGGTTGGAGCTGGAAGCCCAGCTTAGTTCAACTGGGACGACAGAAAGTAATAAGGATTTTTAAATTACGAAAATTTAATTTGTAGGGGCACCCTTTATGGGTGCCCCTACATTGTTAATAGCCAAAATAAAATGTTTGTAAGTAACAGATGTTTGTTTTGTCTAATTTTTAGAGATACCCTAAAGTCCGCGCTTCGTACGCTCTTTGCCGTATTAAAAAATCTAAGGAATATCTTTGATAATTTCTGCGGCCCTTGTTCGATTCATTATAAAAATATAAATATTTAACAATTCTTTGGCAACTTCATAGCATTTAGGAATTGTAGAAAGTTTTCTAATCAGCCCAGCAAGAGCTTCCTCCTCATTAAATAATAAATAGTAAGCAAATATTTGATTTTGTTTAGGCAATAACTCCATATTGCCGGAACCCACCTTATCCCAATCTATCTCCCACTTTCCCTCTTTTAGCCATTTCATCCAAAATGCCCCTTCACCGACAACATCAACCAAATTCTGTCTTAATTGATCTCTAATTGCAATATATTTCCCCGCGCTGAATTCATCCAGCGAACTGATACGCTGACTCAAATAGTCAATTGTCAAAGCTGCTAATTCTGCAAACCGCACTGTACGTAAAATATTTCGCTTCCTTATAACATCACTATTAGGATCATGAGGCCACCAATGCATTAAACTTGCTGCTTCTTTTGCCAAAACTTTTGCCGCCTCCACCAAAGCAGGTAAATCTTTAGGTTTTAAAAGACAAAGTTCCGCATATTCAAAAGGTCTTTGGCTGATAATATATTTTTCTATCAACTGCCCTTTATTACCTCTAAAATTTTCACCTCTTAAGAAAAATACTTTGTATAAAATCAAGTAAAAGTTAATATGATAAGAAACATAACTGTCGCTAAGCACACTATCTCCGAATTCACTTTCTCTAAATACTTCGCCGGCAGTATCCACATCCCCTTTGTCCAACAAAGCAGCAAGCACACCTGCTAAAAACTGAACTTTGGCTTCAAGATAAAAACTATCCTTATCAAAAATTTTAAAATAACGTCTGAAAAAAACCCTTTTAAATTCCCACAAAATCAAATCTTTTCGGGCAGTAACAGAATAGGTTTTTAATTTCTGATATTGACTTGCTAGCCAGCACTTTCCAATATCAAGAAATGTTTCCGGCATAAAATATTCCCTGGCTTCATCTTCATATTCCAATAATACAGTTGTAGTATTAACTTGGGCCAATGCCTGATGTTGATAATCCAAGAAAGAAGCAGGCGGTTTGAATTTTTCATCTTGCTGTAAAAGATAATACATTATTTTTAGATATTCGCCGGTATTGTATTTTTGAGTTCTTAGATTAAGTTCGGCAATTTGATCTTCAAAGTCTGTAAAATAACTTGGACAAATATTATCCCCTACAACTTGAGCAACGCTTCCTTTACCTCCGATGACAATCAAAAGATGAAGCATCAAGCACCACCTTCTAGCCAAAGTCCGTGAAGTTAATGCTGTTGAATAATGTTGTGTTAAAACAAAATCTTTCTGTATTAGTTGCACCAAATCATATAGTGACTCTCCTCTAATAAATAAGTTGTGTAATTTAGCCAAATCTCTTTCAAATCGCGTTGTTAAATTGACTTTTGAATCGCTTAAACCGCCAAAAGCCAAAGCATTGCAGAGTTTGGTATTATCTATAAAAAGATCATGATAACCACCAATGGCAAAAGCAGCGATAGAATTGCTACTCAACGTCGAAAGATGGGTATAAGTTTGCGGACCGAATAACTGAACCAGATCCTCAATTTTCCAACAAAGGATCTCAGGTAAAGAAGCGGGAACACGCTCCTCTCCAGGCGCCGGTAATAATCGCTCTAAACCACTAAACTTAATATCCTGGCTTTCTGCGGCAGAAACTCCCGCATGTGCACAAAATTTTAAAACATTTTGGCCAACTTCATCCAACGGCGAAGTTGGCTTAATCTCTGTCTTTTCTGCAACTGCAGTCACAGGAAGATTCTTTATTTTTATTTTTTCAAAAAACCCTTGCTTGCAAAACTCAATTATTAAAGAGGGAGCACTTTCCGGATAAACAGAAAAGATGCCTAAACGCATCACTTCTTGGACGAATTTTTTTTCCCAATTAAAACTTGGTTTACTTGGAGTAATAAATTCCTCCAGCACTTCAACAAGATCTCTAATTTTTGTGGGAGTTTTTTGAAATTGATTTACAAGTAACCATGTGAATATTACATCTAAAGAAAGTAAGCGCATAAATCCGGGGCTTTCTAAAGCATTCTCACCAAAGATTTTCTTCAATTTTTCTAACTTTTTTTCAGTAGTAGGTAATTTTAATTCAGTGTAGGCAGGCACACCAATTTTCTCTAGGAGTTTATCAATAATTTGTAAAATTTCATCTGCCAATGATTTTCTAAGATCGAAATTTTTTTCTTGATTAATACAGCGGGAATTTAATTCAAAAAACATTAAACAAAATTCTTCTAGAGATTGCCAAATCTTATTATAACTCGCTTGGTCACTTATCGAATTCATTCCTACTGATAAATCTAGGTAATTAACTTCTTCAGCTAGAGCGACTAAGGCAACATGGGCAGATGCGGTGTCACTTCTGGAATAATGCCTAATAGAATATCTTAGAAATCCAAGATTATCCCAAGCATGTATTTTATTCCATTCCTGACTGCTGAGTCTCATTCCGGCTATCTGATTTCTTTGCATGCATAGAGCAACCTGGGCAGCACTTTTATCAGTATCTCTCGAATGCTTTTTATTTTCATTTCTCAAAATATTGGCAAATTCCGATCCCTCATAAAGTGAGAGAATTTCATTTGCATAACCCAATTCTTTAAGAGTATTAATCACAGCACAAAAAAACATCCCTTGTAGTTCTACTGCCTTTGATCCAAGATTACTTTGAGTAAAAGCGGTCAATTGTTTCATTACCAAAGGCGATATATCTCTTTCAAAATTACTTGTATTCTTGCGAAAATTTATTCTCAACCAAATATCCACCAAATTTTGCAGATAAATTTCTTGTTTATTGGAATCATTAATCAAAGAAGCTTTTTTGAGATCTTCCAATTTAAGCAATTTATCTGCTTGCGTAAACAATCTTTTTAACCAATTAATGTTTGTTTGATCTAAACGAATTGTATTTTTGAGAGCAGACGATACCAACTCTAAAAGCATCTGATCGTCAGATAAAATTGCATCTAAATTTGAATTCTTTTTTGACCGTGCATATAATTTTTGCAACAGAGTCGATAATTCATGCGTTTCTCCTCTTAAGAAAAACAAAATTTGCTGCCCTGATTCTTGTTCGGCAATAAATATCAAAAAATAAAAAAGTTCCTGAATACTTTCTATTAAATTTTCCCAACTATGCTTTTCCAATAAAATTGCAATAGGATGACCATCATTTCTTGTAGCTAACATTTCAAAAATCGCATTTCCAAAACTCTCATTTGCTTGTATCTCCGGGCTAACGCCAAAGCTTACTGCCAAATTAGCCGGGCCGTAAGTCCAAGGGGCTTCTTTTAATCCTGGAAGATTGGCCAATAATTCCGTAAGCCTAAAAGTAGAAGGTATTGTTCCGAATAAACATTCAATTAATCTTTGTCTCACTTCACGTGATAATATTCGATCTACCTCTACGGAATTACTCAAATTTGGGAAATGCCCGGAAGCTTGATTTCCTGTTAACAGCGCCAACATTTCTGCTGAACTGTATTGTAAAAATATCTTATAAAATTCGGTTAATCCGCCCGGTGGCATCGACCCTTCTAAATTATCACTTAATCCAATCAATTGATTAAGTACATTCTGAGAATGTGCCGGAATTAATGCTGCAAAATCTTCTTCTCCACTATAAATATTTTTTACCCATACAGAAAGTTCTTCATAGCTTGGGTTACTAACAAGATTAATTGAAGGAAATAACTCTTTTAAAGTCAAACTTTCTTCTTTAATCACAATTTCTTTTGTCCGTGCTTTTGGATTCGCGTTATCTGGAGAAAAATCTGGTCTCTGTTTTCGCAAGAATTGCTCGCAGCGCCACCAAATTTCTTTTTCGATTTCCAAATTCAATTCAGTCTTTGCTAATGAAGTGTTATCCAAATCGATTATTTTACCATTATAGGTTACAAATTTCCTTTCTTTTTCAATTCTTTCATGTGCTGTTTCATGGAAAGCAAGCATTGCTTTGGTCATTCTTCCCCTTCGATCATTGCCATAGACAAAACTTTCACAAACAACAAATCGATGATGCAGCGGATCATAAAAAGACTGAACTCCAAGGGCTAATTCTTTAAGTTGAGCAGGGGTTTTGCCGGCATGTTGAGGAAGAATTCTCAATAAATCTGCATAGAGTAGTTGCACATCCTC
>CAYOOT010000122.1:0-4414 GCA_964405665.1 uncultured Bdellovibrionales bacterium
AGAAATCAGTAATCAGAAATCAGAAATCAGAAATCAGAAATCAGGTCCTATCCTTATTCTTCTAAAACTTAATAAAACCCCTTGGGTTTTTGCTATATGATTTTGAAGCGCTATTACCATTTCGATTCCAACGCCCTTCGGGATTTCCACTAATAGTATTTGTTCCTTGAAAACTTTGGCGGCCAAATAAATTTTTTGGTTTTGTTGTTTCTTTTTTTTGATTAACTAATTTTACCTGAGGTATCTCCTTTTTCCCTTGTCCGAATTTATGTCCCCCGATTTTTAGACCTTGCAGCCTTCCTTTCTGTTCTCCATCTTTAGCCCAACCAATTTTTCTCAAACCCATTAAAGCAATACCTTTACCACCTCGAGAAATGCCTTGACCCCCCGCCTCAAAAAAGACACTGAGGATAGAATTGAAAAAATTTGAGCTCATACTTACCTCTTTGACCTATATATTATGTTATGCTGATTGAAACAATAAATGTAACATTTATTTATTAAGACTAAGCACTTAACCCTAAAAAATAAAAATTATTAAGAAATAAGACTTGTGTTTTTAAAACTATTATTTTAACAGTTTGCAACCAATTAAAGATAATTTCTGTCTTTATTGAGCATTCGTGGTATGCGAACTGCTGCAAAACACAAGTTATTAGCGAATACATTGATTATGAGTGATAAAACATTAGTTATAGTTGAGTCCCCGACAAAGGCAAAAACCATAGGTAAATTCCTAGGTAAAGATTATATTGTCAAAGCTTCAATGGGTCATATCCGTGATTTACCAAGTAGCGCTGAGGAAATTCCTCTTGAATTAAAAAAGCAACCTTGGGCCCGCTTGGGAATTAATATCGAAGGTGATTTTGAACCACTTTATATCATTCCAGATGACAAAAAGAAGAACGTCAAGATTTTAAAAGATGCCATTAAAGAATCCTCATTAATTTTACTGGCGACTGACGAAGACCGTGAAGGAGAATCCATAAGTTGGCATATCTTGGAAGCCTTAAAACCAAAAATCCCCACCAAGCGCTTGGTCTTCCATGAAATCACCAAAGAGGCTATTCAAAAAGCATTAAACTCTACTAGAGAAATTGATGAAAACTTAGTCAAGGCCCAGGAAACCAGAAGAATTGTCGATCGTCTTTTTGGTTATGAAGTAAGTCCACTTTTATGGAAAAAAATGGCACGGGGCTTAAGTGCTGGCAGAGTGCAAAGTGTAGTTGTTAAATTATTAGTGGAAAGAGAAAAAGAAAGAGCTAAATTTAAAAAAGCAGTTTATTGGGGAGTAAAAGCTAATTTTCTAAAGGGTACAGCTAATTTTGATGCTGAACTTTTTCAGCTGGGTAAGGATAAAGTAGCTATCGGTAAAGATTTTGATCCTAATACCGGCAAACTTAAAGCCGACCAAGGAGTCGTTGCTCTTGATCAAGAAAAAGTAGACAAACTAGTCGCTAAAATTAAAGATCAAAAAGGTATTGTTACAGAAATTGAGGAAAAACCTTTTAGCAGCAATCCCCCTGCTCCTTTCGTAACCAGCACTCTACAACAAGAAGCCAACTCTAAATTTAGATTTGCCGCTAAACATACAATGCGTGTAGCACAACAACTCTACGAAAATGGTTTTATTACTTACATGAGAACTGACTCTACAACTCTTTCCGCTGAAGCTTTAAATGCAGCAAGAACTCTGATCGAAAGAGATTACGGTAAGGATTATTTACCGAAAGAAGCTAGAATTTATACAACTAAAGTAAAAAATGCTCAGGAAGCTCACGAAGCTATTCGTCCCGCAGGCGAACAATTTACTCCTTTAAAAACTGTGGAAGCGCAACTGCCAGGAGATGCTGCAAAGCTTTATGAGCTAATCTGGAAAAGAACGGTTGCTTCACAAATGACTAATTCTCAAGGAAGAAACACTTCTGTTCAGATTACAATTGATGATGCTTTATTTAAGGCAACCGGAAAAATCATAGATTTTCCTGGTTATCTCAGAGCATATGTCGAAGGCTCAGATGATCCCGATGCTGAACTAGCGGATAAAGACAAAATACTTCCACCACTTGTAAAAAATGATGCTTTGGAAGTTTCTTCTTTACAGCCAATAGAACACAGCACCCTACCACCTTCTCGCTATTCTGAAGGTTCGCTGATTAAAGAATTGGAGCGCTTAGGGATTGGTCGTCCCAGTACCTGGGCAACAGTTGTGGATTTAGTTTTGTCCCGCTCTTATGCCAACAAAAGAGGAAATGCCTTAGTGCCGACATTTACCGCCATTGCCGTAGCTCAACTTTTAGAAACGCATTTTACTAATCTTTTGGATTACAATTTCACTGCCCGTTTAGAAGATGATTTGGATGCGATCTCTCGCGGCGAGGCAATAACTCTTAATTACTTAAAAGAATTTTATTATGGCAATGGTCACCCCGGGCTTCATACGTTAGTTAAAAAAGGAGAAGATGAGATAGATCCTCGAGTAGTTTGTGGCTTAGCACTTGGGAAATCTTCAGCAGGCCTTGATATTGAGGTAAGAATCGGACGCTATGGTCCGTTTATTACTGATGGCACCAACCGTAGCAGTCTTCCCGATACAATTGCTTATGATGAGTTAACTGTTCAGATGGCAGAAGAAATCTTAGTCACTGCAGCCAAGCAACCGGAGTCTTTGGGCACACATCCAGAAACAAATTTACCTATATATTTGAAGACCGGCCGCTTTGGTCCTTATGTGCAGATGGGGGAAATTTCCGAAGACGGGAAAACAAAACCAAAGATGTCCTCCCTTCTAAAGGGAATGAAACCAGAAGATGTGACTTTTGAAACGGCTGTTCGTTTACTGTCTCTACCTAAAGTTTTGGGAAAATATCCAGAAAACAACGAGGACATTATTGCTTCCAATGGCCGTTTTGGTCCTTATATTAAATGCGGAACTGATACCCGTTCTATTCCGGCAGAGATTTCCCTTTTAGATTTTACATTAGAACAGGCAATTGAATTATTAAAACAACCGAAAGCAAAAGGACGCGGTGCAAAACCTGCAACTTTAAAAGATTTGGGAGTTAATTCTGAAAACCAAAAAGCAATCAGTATCAAAAGTGGACGTTATGGCCCCTATATTACCGACGGTGAAACCAATGTTTCTCTGACCAAAGACTTACTTCCGGAAACAGTTACTTTGTATCAAGCCATTACTCTGCTTAAAAACAAAGCCGAATCCAGTCCCGCAAAAAAACCAAAACGCGGCGCTAAGACAGGAGGAGCGAAAAAGAAAAAAGCAAAAGAAAGCGAGAGCGAACCCGAAAGTGAGTAAAATCAAAAATATCGTTTTTGATGTCGGTAGAGTTATTCTAGACTTTAGCCATGAAAAGTTTTTTCTTAATCTCCAAGCTCAAGGAAGCACATACAATAGCGTTGTCGATGATCTAATCGAAGAATTAAAACTTTTGGAATTTGAACATGGAAGAATTAGCAATCAAGATTTCATTCAAATGGTCAATCAACGGCTTTCTCCGCCTTTAGCGGAAAATATCATTGCCGAATGTTGGTATGATATTTTTCATCCTCTTCCGGAAATGATTAGTCTTGCTCAGGACCTGAAAAAAACAAAAAAAGTTTATCTTTTAAGCAATACTAATAATTTGCATTGGCATCATATGATTGAAAAATATGATTTTAACAAGCTGGCTCATGATATTCTTGCTTCTTGCGAGGTCGGAGCAATGAAACCCGATCCTAAAATATACAAAGCTGCCGAGAAAAAATTCGGGCTGATTGCTGAGGAAACGGTTTTTATTGATGATATTGAAATCAATATCACTGGTGCGAAAGCAGTGGGCTGGAAAGGTATCGTGCATCGGAGTTATGCTGTTACGAAAAAAGAGTTGGATCAACTTCTTTAAAGAATCATAAATCAGAAATATGGATTTTTAAAGATTGTTGTCAACAATTAATTTTAGATTTTTTAACTTTCCTACTTTATCTGCAGAAATTTAATAAAACCGAGAACAAACAGCAGTTCTCTCACGTAAAACCGCTTCTTCCCGAAAACGTCTTTTATACTCTTGAGCAAGTTCAGCAACTGCCTTGAAACTGACTTCATTAGCAGAATGAAACAAAATAACAATTTCTGATTCTTCTGTTTCTACTAAATTGCTTTGACCCTTCCATTGTCCTCTTGCCGAAACAACAGTCAAACCTTCTGGGAACTTTGGTGTTACAACTTGATCAAGAAAATTCTGCCATTCTTTATCCGAGACTGTATCTCCAGTAGGCTTATTTCGTCCGAAATATAAAACATCTCTAATCATCTGGACATCTTCAATTTCACAATTAGAATGATGACCGCGGGACATAACTTGATTGGCACAAGCAATTTGCAACAACAAGAACCCCCAAACAAAAAGCCTGATAT
>CAYOOT010000123.1:0-4123 GCA_964405665.1 uncultured Bdellovibrionales bacterium
AGGGGCACCCTTGATGGGTGCCCGGAATTCCAAAACATATTGGTCAACCGGGCGCCCCTACATTACCCTAGATTCTTCGCTACTGCCTCAATAAATCCTTCAGTAGTAGCCGCCTTCTCCGCGCCAATGCCAGATAGCATCGCCAAATCCTTCGTCATCGTTCCCTGCTCCACCGTTTTAATTGTCACTTCTTCCAGCCTTTTTGCAAACTTCACAACTTCCGGAGTTCCATCAAGTTCTCCTCTTTTTGCCAGCGCCCCGGTCCAAGCAAAGATAGAGGCCACGGAATTAGTAGAAGTTTTTTCCCCTTTCTGATAATTTCTAAAATGCCTGGTTACAGTTCCGTGTGCTGCTTCATATTCATACTTTCCATCCGGTGAAACCAAAACAGAAGTCATTAAACCAAGAGATCCGAATCCTGAAGCTACGAAATCAGACCAAACATCCCCATCATAATTCATCAATGCCAATAAAAATCCGCCTTGATGCTTAACTAATTGTGAAGCCGCATCATCAATTAAAAGATATTTATATCCGGGAATTTCAGATTTTCTGGCTTCCACTTCTTCTTTAAAAATATCTCTAAATAAAGCATGATATTTTTTGGAAATAGTATCTTTGGCACAAAACCAAAATTCCATTTTTTCCGAAATAGCGTAATTAATACATGATTTAGCAAAAGAGCGAATGGACCTGGAAAGATTATGCATCGCCATCACTACTCCGGGACCTTCAAAATCATGGACATCAAGAACAGTTTTCTTTCCATTTTCCGAAGTAAAAACAAGCTCAACTTTACCCGGCTCCGGAATTTCCATTTCTTTGGCCGAATAAATATCTCCATAAGCATGGCGAGCAATTGTAATTGGATTTTTCCAAGAGTTAACTGCGGGCTTGATATTGTTAATCAAAATTGGTTTTCTAAAAACAGTGCCGTCAAGAATTGCCCGAATAGTTCCGTTGGGACTGGGCCAAGCTTTTTTTAAACTGAATTCTTTAACGCGATCGGAGTTTGCCGTGATTGTCGCGCATTTTACTCCCACTTGATATTGTTTAATTGCCAAAGCGGAATCTACCGTAGTTGCATCTTCAGTTTTATCTCGATTACTCATATGCAAATCAAAATAAATCAAAGGCAAATCAAGATAAGGAAGTAATAACTTTTCCTTTACCTGTTGCCAAACAACCCGAGCCATTTCATCGCCATCCATTTCCACAATCGGGGATTTTACTTTTATTTTAGAGCTTGGCATAATTTGCTTCCTTAGAAAATTAGTCTGGGAATTATGTGGCGTCTTATAGCGTATAATCGATAATATGCGCAATAAATATCTATTATAAGAAATAGATGCCCAATCTGTGAGATTTTAGATGCGCTTAGATAAAAATTTCTTTCAAAAAAATACAAAGCATTTAGCTCGGGACTTACTGGGGACTTTCTTAGTGCACAAGACCCAAGAAGGAACAACTGTGGGGAAAATAGTAGAAACAGAGGCCTATTTATTCAAAAACGATCCTGCCTCACATGCCGCTCGAGGAAAAACAAAACGCAATGCTCCAATGTTTGAAGCAGCAGGTAACGTCTACGTCTATTTCATTTACGGCGTGCATTATTGTTTTAATATCGTCAGCGGAAAAGAGCACGAAGGCGAAGCTGTTTTAATTCGCGCCCTGGAACCAATTAAAGGAATTGAATTAATGCAAAAAAGAAGAGGCCCTAGCATTTTACCAAAAGAGCTCTGCAATGGTCCCGCAAAATTAGTCCAAGCAATGGGCATTAACAAAACACATAATCAATCTTCTCTTTTAAATGGTCCACTTGCCTTACATGATAAAAATAGCTTTTCAACTGGCAAAAGCAAAATAAACATAGTAAGAACAACAAGGATTGGAATTAATCTGGGTGCGGAATTACCGCTTAGATTTTATATTCAAAATTCTGAGTTCATTTCAAAAAAATAAGATGAATGAAATTTTATTAAAAGTTATAATTTTTGTGCCGCCCTTATTGGTAGCAGTAATTCTCCATGAGATCGCTCATGGCTGGGTTGCCTATAAACTGGGAGATAATACGGCAAAAAGACTAGGTCGGATTACCTTAAATCCTTTTGTGCATATCGATCCGATGATGACAATAATTATTCCCGGTCTTTTAATTATGCTTAACTCCCCTTTTATTTTTGGCGGAGCAAAACCTGTTCCGATCAATCCCAATAATTTTAAAAATCCTAGGCGAGATATGGCTCTAGTTGCCGTTGCCGGACCGATAGTTAATTTTATTTTATTGGTTTTTTCTCTCTTACTTCTTTTATTGCTCAGGCATTCTCCTTCAATCAATGGCTATTATTTTAATTATTTAATAAAAATTTTATCTCTCCAGCCAGAAACTGCAGGCCTTGTTTTTTCCGTTTTAATGGCCTGGCTTTATCAAGGTGTAATCATCAATCTGGCATTAGCAATATTTAACCTGATCCCCATTCCCCCACTTGATGGCGGAAGAATTTTAGTGGGCCTGCTTCCCATCAAAGCCGCAGAAAAACTAGCCCAACTAGAACCTCACGGAATTCTGATTGTGATGATTCTCCTAATGACTGGCGTAATCGGCAAAATTCTAAATCCGATAATTATGTATTTTATTCAGTTGATTGCTTTCTAAATTATAAAAATTCCAGAAATAAAGTGGAAAGAAATACACGTCTGGAGCGCGGACTTCAGTCCGCTTAATACCAAATTCTAATTTTTGGAAAAAAGCGGACTGAAGTCCGCGCTCCGTACGCTCTATAAGAATCCCCCCGTCTTTGCGAGGGAGTCTAAAGACGACCGAAGCAATCTCCAAGCGTTTACCCAAATTATAATTAAAAGAAATGAAATAGAACCACTTTTGTCAGCAAGCTAGAACATAACTTTGGAAAACTAAGAGCCTAGCAAGCCTGCAACTTAGCAAGCTTCCCCTCAAATTTAAAACAAACAGCAAACAATACCGAAGAATAAAAAACTGCAGAAGTAATCGTCGCTGGGAAAAATGGTAGAGCCGCTACATAGCAAAGCACTAAGCCATCAAGCGTTTTTGGATACATCTCCTGAAGTGCCCAAACACCAAAATTACTAAGCATAAAAAATACCACAGAGCTAAATACAGAAACGCCCAGTAAAGCTGCTATCCCTTTCAAACTGAGCTTATGATCCTTAATCAAAGAAGTCTTTTGTAAAACAGAACTTAAAAGAACAATCAAAACAAGACTTAGATAAACAACTGTCATGGTTGAATGCAAACCTAAAAACAAATCACTAAGCACCATTGATCCCAAAGTCACCGCAATCGCAATGCCCTTATTCGGTACCAAGGCCCCAGAAAAAATTGCCAACGCAATAATCGGAGTAAAATTCGGAGCATGAGGAAGCAAACGCATTAAACTTGCCGTAATAACCAAAGCAATAACTACTTGAAGATTTTTCATAGATTTAAATTCACTTATATATAATTAATTAGAACTAAACTTATATCCCCTTTAAGCCCTTTTTTCAATAAGCTAAGTCAGAGCCAAAAACCAGCTTAACTCCCCAATATCATTTTCTTTTCCTAAAATTGACTCATTTGCCAAGAATTGTTATTTAAAAACCCCTATTATAGTCGCGTAGCTCAATTGGTAGAGCGCCACCTTGACGTGGTGGATGTTTGGGGTTCGAGTCCCCACGTGACTACCAAAAATTTTTATGGCAATCTTTGAATCTGGAAAAGAAGAGTTATTACCAAAACATTTATTTTATAAAAGATTACTTCTCTGTATTGCTCTAGTTACTCTGTCTATTGCATTAGGAATAAGAGTTTTAGGACAATAAATGTCAACAAATGGTATTTCTCAGGGCAATTTACTAGCAATGCACCCTGCCAAAAAGGGCATGCGCCTGGTATTATTTGGAATCATAGTAAATTTTATTCTTGCCGGAATAAAATTTGTGTCAGGCGTATTGGGACATTCTTATGCATTGATTGCCGATGCTATTGAATCGACAACCGATATCTTCTCTTCAATTTTAGTTTACATCGGCTTAAAAATTTCTACAAAACCAGCAGACAAAAACCATCCTTATGGCCATGGCAAGGCAGAGCCTCTTGCAGCTT
>CAYOOT010000124.1:0-4091 GCA_964405665.1 uncultured Bdellovibrionales bacterium
AGAAATCAGAAATCAGAAATCAGAAATCAGAAATCAGAAATCAGAAATCAGAAATAAAATACGGATTTTTAAAGATTATTGTCAACAATTAATTTTCGGTTTTTTCTGACTTTTACCAACTAATTCCCGTTCGTAATTTTCGAATTTCTTTAGCCAGTTCCGGATCCGGATAAATCTCCACACCCTTTTTAGACCACATTTCATCCAAGGCATAATATTGCCGCATCGGTTCATAAAAAATATGGATGATCAAATCAGCATAGTCTAGAACAATCCAATCGCCTTCTTCATACCCACTGATATTAACCGTTCTTTCTCCAAGTTTTAAAAGCTTTTCTTTTACTTTATCAGCAATCCCCCGAACATGTCTTTGTGAAGTACCACTGACAATTATAAAAGTATCGGCAATATCACTGGCAGTGATATCCAGAGCTTTTAAATCTAAGGCCTTTTGATGGATCAATGCGCTAATAGCTGCATTAAATACTTCGTTTGCTGTTGCTTTTTTATAATAAGAGAATACTTCTGAAGGATACTGCGAACTATAAACTTCCTGTTCGGCAGTGTTGTCATGATTACTAGATATTTCTTCGCGGTTTAATCTCATCTTATAAGAGATATCCCCGCAACTGAAGATTTTTATGCATTAATTAAATTATACCAAAATACTAATTAATAAACAATGATCTACTATTATATCGTCTTTGGATTAGATGCAACTTAAATAAAAAAGTCGCGCACTAGTAGACAGAAAGATTCTATGTTATGCCAAATGCTCTATATTATTGAAAAATTTAACTTTCGTGAATAGTAAATATTTTTTTGCCACATTACTTTTTATCCTTTCTTTTTCGATAAAACTCCCTTATCTTTTTCCACAAACTACACTGCCCGATGAAATCCATTGGTTGGAAAGGAGTCGAACTTTTTTAGAAAAAATAGAAGAAAAAGACTTTTCTCATCTCACTTCTCATCTGGGCCATCCTGGTATCCCCGCGGTAGCAATCATGGGAGTCAGTGAAAAATTTGCCCAAAAATGGAACTCTCATTTTAACTTTAAAAAAAGAGTCTCTCCATATTATGTTGATGATCTTTCTGCCGCTCGCTTAGGAATAGCTTTTTCCACTTCTTTGCTTATCCCTTTGGTATTTTTATTTACAATCAGATATTTTGGTTTAGCTGCTGCTCTTCTTAGTTCTTTGCTTTTAATTTCTGATTGCCAATTGCTGGGATTATCCAGAATTGCCCATATTGATTCGATCTTAACATTATTAACTTTTTCCACTGTTTTTTTATTTATTTTAGCTGAAGAGAAAAAAAGCATTTTCTTAAAACTTTTTTCAGGAATTTTTTGGGGCCTTAGCCTTGCTACCAAACCGACTGCAGTTTTTATCTTAGGTTTTTTAGGTTTTTATAAATTATTGAATTATTTTGTTTTAAAAAATTCAGAAAAAAGACCAAAGCTTTTTTGCTGGTGCGATCTCTGGGGAATCCTCCTGGGACAGCTAACCCTTTGCCTGATTTTTACAAAACTCTGGCATGAAAATAACAACTATTCTCGCGTACTGTTAATTAATCCTCCAATCATAGAACGGATCTATCAATACGCAGCTTTATTTCAGACAAACAATCTTTTTAATTTTTCTTTGGTGATTTCCCTTATAATTTTATCTTACCTTTGTTTTTGCTTATATCGCAAAAATACCTCCAACTTTTTTTATAATCTCTCAATGCTGACAATTCTTGTTTTTTTACTTTCGTTAATTTTAACTTTTTTCCCAATAGTAGCTGCTAATATAATTAGATTTTGGTTTAGAGTAGTCGGTTTTGCTCATGCTAAACATGAAGCCTATAGTGTAGTGTTTGAACCACCAGATTATGGTTATGCAGAAATTTGGTATAGAAGATTACCGGAGTTAGTTATTCTTGGATACGGATTGGCTATATTTAATCTTATAATTTGTTTTAGTAAAAAACAGTCTAAGGATTGGCGGGAAATAATTTTATTAATTATGCTACTAATTTTCCCCTGTATTTGGACAATCCCGCTTAGTGTCTCCGCCAAACAATCAATTCGATACCTCCTACCATGCTTCCCTTTTCTTTATATTGCCAGTGCTTTTGGTTTTTGGAGTAGCTGTTCCAGATTACAAAAAAAATCTGCTTATGCCTTATTTTTTTCACTAATTCTCTTACAAGCTCTAATTTCTAAAGCTTGGTTTCCTTATCAGGCTTGTTATTTTAATTATTTTTCGGGAGGTACAAAAGCAGCTCTCAGCCAAGGTTTTCGATTAACTCCAGCATACGTAGAAAAAGTGTTGGAAAAATTACATAATTATGCTGATCATAAAAATGAAAAACAAACTGTCGAAGTAGTTGGGGATTTAGATATGATTAATTTTAATTTTAAAAGACTTTTTCCGGCAGATAAAAGATTTATTAACTTCTCCCATTTTATTTCGGGCATTAGTAGTGACTGGGTGCTTTATTTTACCTATTTTGCTAAACATAGCGAACTAGATATCAGCAAACGCTACCCTTATTTAAGACCAGCATTTGCTATCTATGAGGAAGATATTCCAATTTATACCCTTTATAAAACGGAGACTCCCGATTATCAAAAACCAATAACAATAAATCCTGTAGATATGAACAGAAATACCGGAGAGCTTTATCGATATAACTCTGATGGATTGCAAGTTGTAGCGGAACCCGAATCTGCAAAAGCAGGTTATCTGATTAAAGCCTTTCATTTAAAAATAAGTCCTGGAAAATATCTGGTGAAATTTAACGTTGCTCGCTTTGAAGGTGATCCACCAGGAGTAATTGATCCGACGATCGATCAAAAGTTCCTAAATTTAGAATTCTCCTCGGATTGTCAAAAAAGCATTGGCACAAAAGAAGTAAATTCCATTGCTTTTGTGCCCATTGAGCTTTCTTGTGAAATTACAAAACTAGATGAAGCCGAAATCCAGGTATATTGGCCGGCGCTAGCTGCAGTTAGAATTGGAAATATCATCATTCAAAAAATGGAAAAATGAATTTAAGAAAAATAAAATACATTTTAGCCTTCCTGATCCTATTTTGCCTGATTAAATTTACGGGAGCATCAGAACTGCTCAATGTTTTTTTGCGATTAGAATATAAATATATTTTTTATTTATTATTAATATCTGCTGTTTTAATCACAATTAGTTGCATTAAATGGCGGCTTTTTATTCGTGCCTGGGGCCATGATGCTCCTTTGCTACAATTAATAAAAATTTACACGATCACCTATTTTTACAATCTCTTCGCTCCTTCATATTTGATGGGAGATTTAGCCCGAAGCTTTCATCTTGGTAAAATAATTGATAATCAAAAAGACGCTTTCGTTACGACTTTCTTGGAACGTTTTACCGGCTTACTAGCGATGGTACTTTTGGGGAGTACCTTTGTGGTCTTGGGAACCAAAATTACAGAGGGCGTGGAATTATCAATTCTTCTGGTGGCCTTCTTTGTAATTTCTGCTGCCTTAGCGCTCTTTTCAGAAATTGCTTATAATTTGGTTTGCAAAATTATTCTAAAAATTTTGGTTCTTTTTAAATTAAATAAGTTAAGAAATAGAGCAGACAAATTATTTTTACAAATCACCGAAGCAATGATTGTCGCCAGAAGTAATCAAAAACTTTTTGCAAAAGCGATGTTCTGGTCAATTCTTTTTCACTTTGGAACAATTATTAATACCTATACTGCAGCCTTAGCTATTGGCTGGAAAAATCCTGATTTCGGCGGATTATGTGTAACAGTTCCTTTAGTATTATTAGTTTCCATTGCCCCAATCACACCCAGCGGAATTGGTATTCAAGAAGGGGCTTTTATGTATTTCCTGCAAAAATTAGGGGCGACACAGGCTGAGAGTTTAGGTGTGGGATTGGTGCTTAGAGGGAAAAATATTATTACTGCTGTTGTGGGCTGGTTATTGCTGTGTTTTAGTTTGAATAAAGATAACAATAAAAAATAGTGTCTTGCTCTTTGTTTTGAAATTTAGTAGGCCAAATCAGAAATCAGAAATCAGAAATCAGAAATCAGAAATCAGAAATCAGAAATCA
>CAYOOT010000125.1:0-3518 GCA_964405665.1 uncultured Bdellovibrionales bacterium
TTTATTTTTGTTAATTGATCATGGAATTGGATAATTTTCTCGATCTCGCTTAATGTTTGTTCTGAGCCATATTCCCCTAGATATTTACAGGTCGCATAATTTTTGATCATCTTGTCATATTCTTTAACCCAATTTTGTTGATACAGCTTTTCTTCATCAGTCTCATAAGGGAATTTGAATTTTGGAACACTACAGCCACACCTAAAAGGTTTTGGTGTTAATCTTGCTCGAAAGCAATCCTGCGCCTTACATAATCTGATGTATAAATAATCTGATTTTAATTTTTTTAATATCTTTTCGGATTCACTAGATCCCGCTTTAAATAATTTATTTGTTACAATCCCCCGGAATCCCTTGAATGTTGAATATAACCTAATCTTTAAATAATTTTGTTTGCAGATATGCTCGATATTTTTTTTCATATTTTCTTGGAATTTTCTTAAGGGGCTTGGGTCATTGCTGCCAAAAAAAACTTTAAGGCGATATATTATTTTTTCACTGAAAGAAATATTAGGATTATCGATGTCGATAAACATGATTGAGTCTGTATTCAAGATTAAACTTCCATAAGCTGTTCGGGTAATTATTGCTCCAATTTCACCATCGCTTAATTCGGTCAGTATTTCTTCTTTAATTGGCCTATCGCCATATAAGTAATGTTCTTTTCTTTTTCCTTTTTGAATAGCTTTAATTACTTTTTCAGCTATTTCCAAGGCTTTTTTTCTTGCTTCGGATAATCCTTGATCGGACCAGCCAGAACACGATATTTCGAATTTTTTACCTTTGATAATTTTGGAAACACTCTGCCTAGACCAATATTTTGGAATCTGCATGTTGCTCCTTTACTTAATAAGCCTTAGCAAAAATCGCATCAACCGTAGCTTTTTCCCCGGTCAAAACACATTTACCTTCAGTGCCGCTTTGCTCTAAGGGCAAGCAACGGATTGTTACTTTTAACGGTGCTAATAATTCTTCTGTTCCCGGACGAGCACACCATTTTGCTTTGACAAAGCCGCCATGAATTTCTGGTTTGTTGGGATTTTTGGGAGTAAAGAATTCCGTGAATTCTTTAAAATCCTTGATGTTAGTGATAATATTTTCTGCTCTAAAAGCTTTGGCTTGAGAAAAATAATTATCTTGAATTTCTCCCAAACTTTTAATGGCAACTTCTACTAAATTGTCTAAATTTAAAAATTCCTTGTCTTTAGGAGTTTTGTCCCGGCGATATAATACTGCTTGCCTAGAACTAATATCTCTTGGACCAACTTCGATTCTTAAAGGAATTCCTTTTTTAATCCATTGCCAGTTTTTTTCTGAGCCTTTGATGTCACGTTTATCCACATGGACCACTATTGGCCTTCCGGCAAATTGGCCTTTTCTAAGTTGCAGAGCAATTTCTTCGGCATAGGCCAAAACTTCTTTTTCGGTTTCTGCTTTAGGAATTACTGGAACAATCACAATATGTTTTGGCGCAACTTTTGGAGGAACTCTTAAGCCGTCATCATCACCGTGAGTCATAATTAAACCGCCAATTAAACGAGTAGATACTCCCCAGGAAGTGGTATGAGCAAATACTTGTTCTCCTTTTTCATTTAAATATTTGATGTTTGCGGCTTTGGCAAAGTTTTGTCCCAAGTAATGCGATGTTCCTGCTTGTAAACATTTGCGATCCTGCATCATTGCTTCCAAGCAAATACTATCATCTGCTCCAGGGAAACGTTCATGTGCTGGTTTTTTTCCAATAATTACCGGCATCGCTAAATAATCTTCCATTAAGCTGCGATACATTTCTACAGCTATCATTACTTCTTTTCTGGCATCTTCTTCATCCACATGCACAGTATGTCCTTCTTGCCATAAAAATTCTGCCGTTCTTAGAAATAATCTGGTGCGCATTTCCCAACGAAGAACATTGCACCATTGATTAATTAAGAGAGGAAGATCGCGATATGATTTTACCCATTTGGCAAAGGACTCTCCGATAATAGTTTCTGAAGTTGGTCTGATTACCAATGGCTCATCAAGCTCTCCTACAGGAACTAATTTTCCATCACGATGTTCCAGGCGGTGATGCGTAACTACCGCACATTCCTTGGCAAATCCTTCAACGTGACTTGCTTCTTTTTCTAATAAGCTAACTGGAATCAATAGCGGGAAGTAAGCATTGTCATGCCCTGTTTGCTTAATCATCGCATCCAGTTCTCTTTGGATACTTTCCCATAAGCCATAGCCCCAAGGTTTGATTACCATGCAACCTCGCACTAGGGAGTTCTCTGCCATATCGGAGGCTTTAATCACTTCCTGATACCATTCAGGAAAATCAAGGGATCGAATTGGGTTAATTGCAGTTTGTGTAGACATAAAAAATATAAAAATTTAATTGATAATTATTATTAAAAATAAAAAATGGGAATCAAGATTACTAATTTACCGGGAGCTCTACATATTTCATTCCCAGTTTTTTTAACAAAGTTCGATCGTGATCATCTGATGGATTGGGAGTGGTCAATAATTTTTCTCCGGCAAATATTGAGTTAGCTCCGGCAACAAAAGCAAGAGCTTGCATTTCATCACTCATCTGCATTCTGCCAGCAGAAAGCCGAACCATCGAGCGGGGCATCATAATTCTTGCTGTAGCAATCATCCGGATAAAATCCAAAGGCTCGATATCTTCTTGATTTTCCAGTGGGGTGCCTTCTACTTTTACTAGCATGTTAATCGGCACACTTTCTGGATGAGGATCTTGTTTGGCTAACTCCAACAATAAACCCAACCTATCTTCAACTTTCTCTCCCATTCCCACAATTCCACCACAACAAACAGTAATTCCGGCAGCACGAACACTTTTTAACGTATCAAGCCTGTCTTGATAGGTTCTTGTTGTAATAATCTCTCCATAATATTCCGGAGAAGTATCGAGGTTGTGATTATAAGCATAGCAACCGGCTTCTTTTAATTTTGTTGCCTGATCTTGATTTAACATTCCCAGAGTACAGCAAACTTCCAGTCCCATTCCTGAAACCTTACGCACTAAATTTAAAATCTCTTCAAATTCCTTACCATCGCGAACTTCGCGCCAAGCTGCTCCCATACAAAATCTGGTTGATCCTTCTTTTTTTGCAGTTTCTGCTTTGGCTAACACCACTGCTTCCGGCAACACTTTATGCTTTTCAATCCCCGTATTGTAATGCGCACTTTGCGGACAATATTTACAATTTTCCGGACAGCCTCCGGTTTTTACGGAAAGCAAAGTAGAACGTTGAATTTCATAATCAGGAAAATTACTGCGATGAACTGTTTGGGCTCTGTAAATTAATTCTGGAAAAGGCAAATTGTATACTGCCTCTGCTTCACTACGTGTCCAATTGTGTCTTAATTCCATCTTTAGTTTCCTCTTTAGGGCTCAAAATTAATTGTTCCGAAGAACTTAACTGTTCTGTTTCAATTTGTAAAACTCTGGGGATTTTATCAATTTGTTCGATAATTTCTATATCAGAAGAAGCACTGACTTCCAATTC
>CAYOOT010000126.1:0-3411 GCA_964405665.1 uncultured Bdellovibrionales bacterium
ATGCCCAGGGCCGGAATCGAACCGGCACGACCGTTTCCAGTCTCAGGATTTTAAGGTTTGTAAAGTGTGTTTGCATTAATCGTAGTTTACAATCAATGACAATGAAAAACAATTCTAAGCAATAGATTTTACAGAATTATTATTTTTAACAATTATTTAGCTGGGAGTAGGTGAGAGTTGTTAAATGTTGTTGTCCGTTGGGAGCAAATCCCCCAAATTCCCCCCAAAATGTTTATCCTCTTAATTGTTTTCTACTAGGATAACAGGCTGACGTTTTTTTGGATTCAAATAGGTACCATCTGTTCCATTTGTCAGTCCTTCTCGCCCAATAGAAATTTCTTCAACCTTTCCAAATAGTTAAATTGATTTCGATAACATTTTTAATGAGGCAACTGGCAATGCGTCGTTAAGCACACTCTTTATTTAAATTAGTCATAACACCTAAGTAGCTAAAAATACTTATAAGCAGCTTAAATAATTAAATAAATGGGCAGTTCGAATTTTCAGTCATCGCTAAGAAAAGGGGAAAAAATTATTTTGCCACAACGGCAAGTTCCAGCAGAGTTTAATCTAGAAGCTAGAGCAACTCCTGAACTTCCTGAAGTAAATACTGCAGAGAACCAAGAAATTCTTGAAAAAAATAAAATTAAAAACCCAGTTCAGTATCTGATTCATTTTGTTAAAGAATTTGTTTGGAATTCACCAAAAATATTGGAAGCCAGTGCTTATCTAATATTCACAGTTGCTGTTCTAGCAATTACTCCATTTATGGCCCTTGCTACAAAAGAAGGATTTGCCGAAACAAAAGATCGGCTACTAATGCATATCGTTCAGATAGGTAGAAGTCTATTTAATAAATATGTTTGGTGTGGCTCACTTTTGGGCAATGACGAAGAATTTGTTAAAAAAACAGATGGAGAAATTAAAGACAACTTAAACCCCTTTAAGTGGATGGGAGAATCATTATTTTCTCCATTAATGCATACGATAGATTGGACAAGAGCAAATATTACAAAAAGCATTTATAATCATCTCACAAGACAAAATCTTTCAGAGGAAGAATTTCGGGAAGTTGAAAGCATCAATCCCCTCTTAAGAAGCATAAAGATAGCTAGCGATCTACTAAAGACTATTTTATCTTTGTTAGTTCTTAAAAGAATCAATAATAGTCAAGGGATTAAAGAACTAACAAAACCCCTGTTTGTCTCTACCGGCATGTCTGCAGCAAATGCGATAGGTGAAAAATGGCAGAATGGAAAAAGTACTTTGGAGCTAAGCACTGCAGAAAACTTTTTGGCTGGTACAGCAAATAGCCTTTTTTTCATGGCATCAATGAGAACTGCTGGACATTTATATGTTAGCAGTGCCCAAACTAAATTACTTATCTCTCAACGTAAAGATAGAGCACAGAATACTTTAGAAAAATTAGACTTATTAGATAGTATTCCTGACTTAGTTTCATCTATACATAAAGCAAGGCATGATATTTGGGATCAAGACAGTGGCAAGCCCAATGATTATTGGGCGGTAGCAGGACACTTTTTAACTACCGGCTCTGCCTTAAGTGATGCAGTTGAGTTAAAATCTTCAGGGTTAAGTCATTTTTCAAACACCATAGTTCATACAAAAGAGCAGAAACTTGAAATCGATGCCTTTAGTCTTCGATTAGTAAATGCTGCTTTAGATCACAAGAGCATAAAAGAAAAAGTTATTTTTGCAGCAGGCGCTTGCCATGACTTTGCTGCAGAGGGCAATGCTAATTGGAAAAGAATGTTTAAGGTGTCAATTAAAGACATTGATTCTTTATCTGAAACCCAAAAGGTAGAAGTGCTAGTCGAATTATCAAAGGCAATAGCTCATGCGGCAAAAGACAATTTGGCAATTGATCGTTATGCTATAGCAATTACGGAACAGATTTCCTCTCTAAAAGACCCATATTTAAAAGCCCAAGCTCTGATTGGCTATACAACTGTGCTAGTTAATACATCTCAGGATTCGGTCTTTGAGAATGTCAATGAAAGGATCAAGGAATTTATTGCAATCTTAGAGGAATTAACTGGCACTGAACATAGTTCAGCAACTAAGTTTAAATTATTAGAATCATTCCGTGATGTTTTATTACAAGCAAGCCCTAGACTTTTTATTAATTCAAGGAGAGCGTTAATCTCAGTACTTGAATTTATTGATAATATCCAGAGTAAGAAAGACAAGGCAAAAGCGCAAGTTATTCTAACCGAGGTTCTTGCCATAATTGGTGGAGAAGAAATAAAAAACTCATTTGAAAGATATTCTAATGATACTCTTGATTCTTGTAGAGAAGTTAAGAATGAAGATGAGCAAACTGAGGCTTTAGTATATTATTTAAACATGTTGGAAAAACTACCCCTCTCCAGTAAGTTGGATCATTGCAAGGAAATATTAGCCAATATTGAAAAACACATCAGGATAATTGACAGCCCGAAGAATAGAGTTCGGCTAATTATTGCTGAAACTAAATTAAGGAATAGGCAGGGATTAATTTTTCCAAATGAATCTAAGAATGATACTATAAGAATTTTATTTGATGAACTAACGACAATTACTGATGACAATACTCTGATGGATTTAATATCAGAGATTTGTGATTATTTTGAAGCTATAGAAATCGGTCTTAGCACTACAGAAACAATTTTCTTTTTAAACTTACTAAAACAAGTTTCTAATAAGAGCAGAGCAATACAAGCTCAAATTCAACTTTGTAGAAGTGTGATATGGCCTTTCTCTCAATATCACCTAGCACAAATTATTTTAGTAGATATTGCGGGTCTTACCCATAATCAAGACAAAGAAAAATGCCTTAATTTGTTTGCCTCAGCCTTATCCACTATCAAATCAAAGTATTTATCTGGTCTATTAGATATTTTTTTAGAGCAAATAGCGTCTATTGAAAGTCTCCATTATCGCTCTGAAGCAATAATGTCTTTTGCCTTGGCTTTAAGCAAACTCGGGGCTAACCAACAAATCGATTTTAGGCATTATTGCAATAGAATCTTAGAATTTGCAGCTGAAATTAAGGATGACAACTTATTAGATTACCATAGAGTTAATGCGATACTTGCTATTTATGATTTAGTTAAAATCTTAGATTTTCCTCAAGCTCAGGCTTTCCTAAAACAATACCTTAAAATACTCTCAGATACTATTGGTATTGAACTAAAGAAACATGACCAACAAAAGGCAAGTTTATTGGTTATGCAAATGATAGATATTTTCTTAGAAAACAACCAAATTCAAGAAGCGATAGCATGTTTCAGAAAGTACCAGCCTTTTCTTAAGGGGGAACAGCTCCTAACAATCCACCATCGCATTCAAGTTCGCGAGGATTTAGAATTAACTACAGTTCAAATCAATGAAATTATTTCGTTCCCAAAT
>CAYOOT010000127.1:0-3149 GCA_964405665.1 uncultured Bdellovibrionales bacterium
TTTCTTATTTAGAATTTAAACACAGTTGCTACAAATTAAATTTTCGTAATTTAAACATCCTAAACAATTATTCTAACTAATTTTTAGAGAGGCGCTTTAGTCCGCTTTTTACTTATAAACTAAAATGTAAATTTTTTACTTAGCGCCGAATCCTGTTAGGACAACCAAAATAGTTCGAAGTGCAATTCTTAAATCAAGCAATAGGCAGCGATTTTTGACATATAAAAGGTCTAGGGCCAATTTCCGGCGATAGCTCTCATTGCAGGAAGCATAGCCTTGGGCGATTTGTGCCAGACCGCTGATGCCGGATTTTACGTGATGACGTCTGCTAAAATAAGGAAATACTTCTTTGAGCTTTGCAGCCATTTCCGGTCTTTCCGGACGAGGTCCAATTAAACTCATTTCTCCTTTGAGGACATTTATTAGTTGAGGAAGCTCATCTAGTCTTGAAGTTCTAAGAAATTTACCAAAGTTGGTTACTCGTGGATCTTCAGTTCGTGCCCAAACTGCGCCGGTTCTTTTTTCCGCATCATTATACATTGTGCGAAATTTATACATATTAAAAACTTTGCCTCTTGTAGTCAGGCGCTTTTGAACAAGAATTACAGGGCCTTCGGAAGATAATTTGATTAAAACACTAATTACAAAAATTATTGGAGAAAGTAAGACAAGTAAAATAAAAGCAAATAAAAAATCAATTAAATTTTTGACGTATGGATAATAAGTTCGAAATTTGTTTTTAGTTGTACTGCTCATATAAGTTGCCGCTTAAAACTCTTATAGTATCTTACAGAGCAGTGATTAATGCAAGTTTGTTAGTGATTAGATGAGAAATTTAAGTGGCTTAAACTAAGGGCCATTCTCACTTTGATAAACACTTAAAATCAATGAGAATAAAAAAACTTTAAATTAAAAAAAGTTTGCTCAAGGACTTGAAAAAAAAATAATCGTCTATATTCTGGTGTATAACCTGATCTAAATCACACGCGATTTTTTTAGGATCATATTAATATTTTAAAAAGGCGATACATGTCTCAAAGATCAACAGTAAATTCACGATTAAGAGTGTTAGTTGCAAAAGCTTTCCGTGCGGAAAAACTTTATGCTTCCGGAAATTCTGCCCGAACAGAAAGACTAAGCAATCCGGCAGCAATTGCTGAAGCAGCTTCGGAAATTCGCGCCAAAGAATGGCAGCGCAGTCACTATCAGTTAAGAACATCGCTCAATGATATTTTAAATATTGGCAACAATTCTGAAGTAATTAAGAAAATTTTAGAATTAAGAGAACAATTTTTAACAAGAACAACAGAAGCGATCAAGCAGTTGGAAAAAGGAATTAATGAAATTGCTTCTGCCGGCAGAAAACATGAATTTGCTCATATCTTTAAAATATCCTCAGAGTTAATTCGTTTCAAAGCACAGGCCCAAGCTTGTAAGGTGATTGCCGATGAACTCGGCGCCGTGTTGGATCAACAACATTTAAATAGTTCCAAAAATTTACAAAGAAAACAACAAAATTCCAACGTCATTGACGAGCTGGATATTATTAATAATGCGGTTGATGATTTAGCGGCAAAAGAAGTTTCCCGTTCTGGTCAAGCCAATGGTCCAACAAATGTAATTGATCTTTCCCGAGCTTTACGTAGGTTTTCCAGAAGTTAATTGATATGTCAGCAAAGGATTTTGAAAAAAGGATTCCAATTAAGGATATTTTGGTAAGCACTGTCGTTGGTACAGTGATTGAAATAGGTGGTTGGGTAAGAAGTAAAAGAGATTCTAAAGGCAGATCATTTTTAGAAATTAATGATGGCAGTTGTTTTAAAAACCTTCAGGTAGTGGTGGAACATAACACTCCTGAGATAGAAAAAGTTCTTGCAGAATCTCATACCGGTGCCGCCTTGTGGATAACCGGGAAGTTGGTAGATTCTCCGGCGAAAGGTCAGAGAGTGGAACTGCAATCTCAAGAAATTGAGATTGTGGGAAAATGTAGTGCCGAAGAATATCCTTTGCAGAAAAAAGGACATTCCCTGGAATTTTTAAGAACCATTGCTCATCTCAGACCCAGAACCAATACTTTTGGTTCTGTTTTCCGTCTGCGTCATGCTGCCGCTTTTGCCGTGCATCAGTTTTTTAACGATCAGGGATTTTACTATATTCATACGCCAGTTATTACCGCTTCTGATTGTGAAGGTGCAGGACAGATGTTTAAGGTAACAACCTTAGATCTGAATAATCCTCCTCGTTTAAGTGATAAAGCGGATTCTCCTGTCGATTATTCAAAAGATTTTTTTCAAAGAGAGGCTAGTCTTACAGTTTCCGGACAATTAAATGCCGAGCTAATGGCCTGTGCTTTGGGTAATGTTTATACTTTTGGTCCGACTTTTAGAGCAGAGAATTCCAATACCTCCAGACATCTTTCGGAATTTTGGATGATTGAACCAGAGATGGCTTTTTGTGATCTCAATCGCAATATGAAAATTGCCGAAGATTTTACCAAGCATGTCATTAGTTATGTTCTGGAACATTGCTCAGAAGAAATGGAATTTTTCGAGCAACGTTATGAAAAGGGAATAATTGAGTCTCTTAAAAAAGTTGCCCAAGCTAAATACGAAAGAATGACTTATACGGCTGCTATTTCTGTTTTAGAAAAAAGTTCTAAAAAATTTGAATATCCTGTTAGCTGGGGCATTGATTTGCAAACGGAGCATGAAAAATATTTAACCGAAGAATATATTAAAGGGCCGGTATTCGTTACTAATTATCCTAAAGAAATAAAAGCTTTTTATATGAGATTAGATGCTGATGGAAAAACAGTATCGGCAATGGATTTATTGGTTCCGCGTTTGGGGGAAATTATCGGCGGCTCTCAGCGGGAAGAAAGAGAAGATGTTCTAAGAAAGAAAATTCAGGAAACTGGTCTTCCGGAGAAAGAATACTGGTGGTACTTGGATATTAGAAAATACGGCACTGTTCCTCATGCCGGCTTTGGTTTGGGTTTTGAAAGGTTGTTAATGTATTTAACGGGAATGACTAATATTCGGGATGTTATTCCTTTTCATAGGACTCCTGGGTCTGCGGAGTTCTAAAATTAATATGTAGGGGCACCCATAAAGGCTGACTATTACCCACAAGTATAAATTTTCTTGTTC
>CAYOOT010000128.1:0-2874 GCA_964405665.1 uncultured Bdellovibrionales bacterium
GAGTTTCAGTAATATTAGTGCAATAATATTATTTGGATCTTATGCCAGAAATGAACAGAGTCCTACTTCTGATATTGATATTCTTCTTATTTTGAAAAAGGGGCTGATCGTTAATAGAAATTTATATCAACTCTGGGATAGCCAAAAGATTTCTTTAAATTCTAAAATATCGCCGCAGTATGTTGAGTTTCCTACTTCCCCGGAAGATGTCAGTTCTATTTGGTATGAAGTAGCTTTGGATGGAATTACATTATTTGATTTTGATTTAAAAGTATCACGGTTTTTAATCAAGTTAAGAAAATATATTTTAGAAAAAAATATTGAAAGAAAAGTTTCTTATGGCCAGACTTATTGGATTAAAAAGGAGGCGGCATGAAAAATAATGCACTCTCACTGGATTACATCAAAAGGGCTACGGTGCGCTTAAAAGCCCTGGAAGTTTATTATCAGGAAGCCTCTTGGGCTGATGTTATTCGTGAAGCTCAAGAAGCAGTAGAGCTTGGTCTTAAGGGGATGCTTAAATTCTACAATATTGAAGCCCCCAGAATTCATGATGTTAGTGGAATACTTTTAGAAAACAAATCAGTGTTTCCGGAAAAATTACAATTGGAAATAGAAAACTTAGGCAATATTTCTCGTTCGTTAAGAAGAGATCGGGAGCTTGCTTTTTATGGCAGTGAAGATTTAACACCCCTAGAATTCTATAAAAAAGAAGATGCCAGTTTGGCAAAAAAACAAGCTAAGGTGGTAATAGATACTATTAGAGAGTTTTGTAAATAAATTTAGGGAACTTAAATATTAATCCCGCTATATCTCTGAATCCTGGTCCAAAATAAATCATCGGCTGTTGTTTGTTCAATGAAATTATTCATTGCTTCTTCTTTCTGCAGCAATTCTGCCCAGGCATTTCTAATAGCAATACTTAAAGCTCGAAGCTTCAGCGGGTTACTGGCAAATTCTTTTTTTACGAAGAGAAAAACTTCCGAGCTTTGTCCCGCATAACTTTGATTGTCAACAAATTCACAATTATTAAATAAAACATTCATCTGATAGTAAGGAAAGAATAAAATTGCTTTGGTGTTAGAATCTGATTGAGCTAGTTCTGAAACGCATTCATAAGGTTCACGGTGACAAAGCTCGTCTTTTGTCCGTTTTAAAGGGGAAACATGATCCAGCATTTCATAATAAAATAAAGCAGTAGAGGGTATGTCTGAGAGCAGTAAGAATTTTTCCGATTTTCCAATTTGATTTTTCACTTTAGATTTTGGACTAATCAATCTTTGGCTGGCAAAAGGAAGAAACATATAAGGAATATAATCATGTTTTTTACTTTCTCTGAGTAGACTTGCTGCCGGAGCATTGGCGATAACGCACAAATCATGATCAATTAAAGGATCTTGCTTAATAATTCGGGTGCCAATTTCTAGGGCATGAATAAAGTTATTATCGATTTCAAAGTTATAGTGATGAGCAGTTTGCAGATGTTTAAAAATCGCATTGGCTCCGATATTACTAAACCCGATAGCGACTTTAATCGGTTGATCTTGAAACAATTTTTTTAAGCGCAGGTTTTCAGAGCCAAGTCCCACTCGTTCTGTGGCACTCAAGTTTAAATCAATATCGTGAATTAAATGATGTTTGGAGCCGGATATTTTACTAAAAAATTTACTATTACTCAGATTTTTTGCTTGAGAAATTAAAGTGCTTTTACTGAAAATATTAATTGCCCTCAAGGAGCGATTAATTTCGGTTCGGAGTAAACTTTTTACTAATTGATGATTACTTTTATTTGATATTTTAAGCAGATTTGTTTTTTTTGTCTTGGAAATTCGCCTTTGTCCGTAAGGTTGCCAATTTTTTTCTAATTCTCGAACTATTAATTCTAATCCTTGAGAATTATCTACAAGCTTATTTTCAAGAAAAACTTTAACTTCAAAAGGCCGTTTTAAAGATATTTCAATGGGTACTGCTCTTTTGCCATTGGGGTTTTGTATTAACAACAGTCTTTTGAGTAACGAATTGCCATTGGAATCAAAACCAAACATCTCCAATAACCAATTTGGTTGTTTGCTAAGGGCATAGTCCAGTGAAAATGCCGCAGAACCTTTTTCTCCAAGCAAATCCGCCTCAAGATAGTTCTCATTTAGTCTGGCTTTCAATAAAAGCAAACAAAGTGACTGGACTGCGGCAGTCCAGCAAAATGTTGAATTGATTTTGCTTCCTGAACCTAATCCCCGGACACTGCTAATTTCCTTTTCAACTAAAGAAGATTGAAAAGTAATTTTTTGTAGTTCGTTTTGCTTATCAAACCAAAGTGTAAAACAGTTATTCATTGACATCCCTCTAACCTTCAGTTATGCACTATTTTTTCTGAAAAGTAGACTGAAAATAATATTTTCTGAAAACGCTTCTGAAAACAAATCAGTAGTAAGATTAAATAATTAGCCTTTATGGTGTTGCCTGTTTTACAGGAATATATGAAAAAAATAGGCTTAATTCTCGTTTTCTTCTTGTTTAGTTCGCTATTTAATGAGGCCAGAGCAGATAAATTTAAAGTAGGTTTGATTCTACCATTAACAGGTCAAGCTGCAGATTATGGCATTGCCATTAAAAACAGTATTGAGTTGGCGATTAAAGATAATCCTGATTTATTTAGCAATATTGAATTTTTCTATGAAGATGCCGCCTACGATCCCAAACAGGCAGTGTCTGCTTTTCAAAAATTAAAAGACGTCAATAAAGTTCAACTGGCTTATACTTGGGGAGTTTCTTTTTGTAAGGCAATTTCTCCCCTTGCTGAAAGTAATAAACTTCCAACAGTCGGACAATGTATTGATCATACATCTTCTGCCGGCAAAAATTATTTTTTGCGTT
>CAYOOT010000129.1:0-2232 GCA_964405665.1 uncultured Bdellovibrionales bacterium
GTCCACTAACAATTTTTTTATTATTAGCAGACCACTTTCAAGTGAACTAAAATCTCTTCCAAATATACTGATTAGTCACATCATGGTGAAACAAAATTTCTTCTGTTTTAACCATTGTTCCCAATTCTCTTGGACAGCGATTAGCAGAAGCCATTTTAAGATCAATAAACTTCGCCTGATTTTCTTCTCCCAATAGTTCTTTCATGAATGAACTATTTTGAAAATGCTCAATCGCGGTAAAGATATTGTCTGGTAAGAATGCCGCTCTGGTTTTTCTAGTAGCGCTGGTTAATGTTTCTTTAATTTGACCTTCTAAGCCGGCTTTAAATAAAGTGTACATCGTTAAGTAAGGATTAGCATCTGGTGCTACTGTTCTTACTTCAACCCGGGCACTCTTTTCATTACCTAGCGGAATTCGCACCATTGAGGTTCTATCCACAGCAGATGACTTAATCTGATTTGGCGCTTCAAAGTGTGGGTCTAGTCTTCTATAGGAATTCACGCTGGAGTTCATTACTAAGCAAAGATCCAAAGCGTTATTAAGAATTCTATCGACAAAACTCCAAGCTAAGGGAGAAAGATTATCTTCTCCTTTGGCATCATAGAATAAATTTCTACCTTGTTTGCAAATGGAAATGTTTGTGTGCATTCCGCTACCGTTGATGTTGGCAACTGGTTTAGGAAGAAAGCAGGCGGTCATTCCCATGTCGGCGGCAATTTGTTTTGCCAGCAGTTTGTACATTTGCACTTGATCGGCTGCCAGTAAAACATCGCAATAGGAATAATTTAATTCAAATTGCGAAGGAGCAACTTCCGGATGATCTTTTTCATTTTCAAATCCCATGGCACGTTGTGCTTCAGCGAATTTATCAATGAAAAGTTTCAAAGGATCTTTGGGCAAGGAATGATAATATCCGCCATTAGAAACAAACTTAAAACCTTCTCGTGAATTATAGTTTTGTTCTAGGTTTACGCCTTGGAATAAAAAGCCTTCAATTTCAACTGCAGCAAACATCTCTGTTTGATCTTTTTTCCAAAGTTCGTTGCTGTATTTTTTAAGAAGTCCACGAATATCAGAACTATAATTGGAACCGTCTTTATCGCAAATTTCAGAAAAGACCAGCACTTTCCCCGGTCCGAAAATATCAGAGGGTAACCATCTAAAAGAACCCCAGTCTATTTTTAATCTCAAATCCGAATCTCCAACAACACTAAATCCTTTAATGGAAGAACCATCAAAAGTTAGATTGTCATATGATTTAAGTAAAAACTTTTTATCATAATCCAGCATGTGGAAACGGCCTTCCAGATCTGTAAAAACAACAGTTACTGCTTTTAATTGTTTTTCGTCCGCTAAATATTTTAAATATTGGTCTTTGAGGGTATCTTCCGGAGTATGTTTGATTACTTGGTTTTTTGCTTTGAGGTTTAACTCTTCCAGTTCGTCGTATGATATTTCAAGAAAATTTTTAATTTGAATTGTCATTATTTTCTATTCACTAAATAATTAGATTGTTAATATCAAGCCAACAATATTGAATATATCGCTAGCAACTTTGTGGTATTTAATCAGAGCTAGAATTTGCAATCAAGCCCTGGCTATTACTTTTCGTGTTTCTAGTATAGATTTATTTTAAAGAAAAGATATTTTTGATTAGAAATTTTAATGCTTATTAAAAGAACATTTTATAGTCTTGGTATTAAGCGGACTAAAGTCCGCGCTCCGAACGTATTTTGCTTAAGTAGGCAATTTAAATGTTAGCAAAGAGCGTACGGAGCGCGGACTTTAGTCCGCTTAATACCAAAGACTATATTTGGGAACTATTATTTAGCTTCTGCTGCTTTACTAACAGCCTGATTTAATCTTGAAATTCTTCTTTGGGCGTTTTTCTTATGGACAATGCCATGAATCGCTGCTTTATCTAAAAGTTTTGAGGCCAATTTTGCTTGTGTTTTTGCTTCGGCAGTTTTGCCGGAAGCTGCTAATTCAAAAGTTGTTTTAATAGCTTTTCTCAGAGTAGACTTTGCCAGTCTATTTCTTGTGCGTTTCTTTAAACTCTGTCTGTGTCTTTTATCTGCTGATTTATGTGTTCCCATGCCATTGCCTAGTAAATTACTAAAAAGAGGCTAAGAATATAAATTAATTTGTAAGAAAAGTAAACTCTTAGCTAGGAATAATTCTTTTTGCCTTCTCCCATAGTCCATCTAAACTTGCAAAATCCAATTCATTCA
>CAYOOT010000130.1:0-2174 GCA_964405665.1 uncultured Bdellovibrionales bacterium
CAGAAATTACATTGGGAACAGGACGACTTGCTGGTTTAGATGAAGGAGTTGGTGAAAAGCAGGCTTGCGTGGCTGTCGGTCAAGCACTGAGAAGGGGAGTAAATTATCATGATACAGCTTTATTATATGGCGGAGGAAGAGCTTTAGAATTACTGGGAATCGGCATTGGAGAATCTCCCCCCAAAGACCTAGTAATTTCTATTAAAGTTGGTCGAGTTTTGATACGTGAAGCTGATGTCGAATGGGCAAAGCGAGAAGGAAAAGATGTTCGTAAAATTGAAAATTTTGAAGGAAAAAATTATCCTTATTACTACTTTGACTACAGCAAAGAAGGTATTCAAAGAGCCATTAATCAAAGTATGGAGCTTCTAAATTCTTTACGTCAGAAAAGAGGCTGGGAAATTCTAAAAACAAAAGATTTGAAATTACTGGTTTTTGTTCACGATCCCGGTGTTGCAGAACATGGAACTAAGCAACCGCAGATTATGGATCAAGTATTAACTGTCTCTTATCCATTCTTAAAAAAGCTTCAAACATTAGGTGTGATTAAAGCCTATGGTTTAGGAACTAATGAAATCGCCCCTTGCCTCGCATCACTAGCCGATCCATGTATTTCCCTCTTTTTACCGGCCGGTAGATTTACATTATTTTGTAATGGCGCCGAGAATGCGCCTCCAGAAATAAAAACAGATTCCCAGGACATAGAATTATTTTTAAGAAAATTAAGAGAACATCCCAATAAACCAAGAATTTTCGCCGCTGCGCCTGCAAACTCCGGACTTGGTCATGGTGCAAATATTTACAATTATGGCCCTGCTTCCAAAGACGTTATTGCCTTTAGGGATGCTATCTTTGGTGCACTGAAAGAATACAATCAAAGACATAAAACAAATATTTCTATTCATCAGTTAATGATGCAATACGCTTTAGTTTTTGGAGGTAAAACAGTGGCTACGGTAATCCCTGGACCAAAATCCGAAAGTGAACTGGATGATTCTTGTCATGCTTATATGGACGAAGTGCCCATTGGTCTGTGGAAGTACTTACAGTCCAAAGGATTAATTAATCGTAATTTAAAAATCCAAAGAAGAAGAGAATAATATTAAGCTCTTTTAGTTTTGGTCAAATTTCATTTGGTCAATTTTTAAAATATTTTCCTAATCCTAAGGTATTTTGCAGCCAGAAATCAATTAATTCATCTTCTGGCATGTTCCCTACTAGATGTGCAGAAAGATCGCGATCGATAATTTTACCATTGATGTCTGTAATCAACAGGCTGGGCACACCTCTAATCCCAACTGCTTGACTAAACTCAGATTTGGTATCGAGATAAACTTGATTCCCAAAAGATGCTGCCATTTTCAACAAGGAAGATTCCTCGGCACTACCAATAATTAATTTTATTCCAACTTTTTTATTTTGAACTATTTTTTCTCTAGCTTTTATCAGAAAAGATTTAGCGGCCGTGCAAGAGGGACACCAGGGAGCAAGATAAACGATAATGCAGCGTTCTTTTTTCCAGCAAGGGTCAAAATTATTTTTCATTACTGGTTTTAAAAAAGTTTGAGGTAACTGTCCGTAGCCAAAAATTCGCGGGTAAATTAAAAACCCTGTTAATAGTAAAATTCCAATAAGGTAAGGAAGATAATTGAATAATTTGCTATCCGCTGAATAACCGTATTTTGATGGAGTGGCTTTTAAACATGCTTCAATGCACTTTTCACATAGTTTTTTGTCAGCTGTGGTTTGTCCACATTGCTTACAAATATTCATCTAAGCAGACCTTCGAATTTGAGAGAAATAGTTCTGGAATTATTTAATACGCAGGCTTTATACTTCTTTCTATCGGACATTCTCTTAATTTTAAGCTTACTGAGATTCTTGGATCAAGGCTAAAAAACACAGTGCGGCAGCAAGAAAAAGAAGGCTAAAAAATATTTCTTTTCTTTTAGTTTCTGCCTTTTTAACTTTATTTTTTATTGCTCTGCGTAATCTGTGTCTCATTTTCAATAAATAATAAAAAACTAAGAGCTACTATTCTACCGTCACGCTCTTAGCTAAATTTCTTGGTTGATCCACATCGCTACCACGATAAACTGCCGTATGATAAGCAAGTAGTTGCATCGGAACGGTAAAAACTATCGGCATTAACATTGCAGGAATTTTACCGGCAA
>CAYOOT010000131.1:0-2027 GCA_964405665.1 uncultured Bdellovibrionales bacterium
CTGATTTCTGATTTCTGATTTCTGATTTCTGATTTCTGATTTCTGATTTCTGATAGCAGCGTCCTATATCATGCCAGACCTCATTTAGACAGGCCTATTTCTTCGCCTGAATTGCCTTCTGCAAAGCCTCTTTCTTCTTCATAATCTCAAATTTCTCCCGTTCACTATCAACTATTTGCAATTTTCCTTCTTTAATTAAAGCAAACATCCGGGAAATTTGACCTTTTTCTTCTTCGTCAATTTTTCCGTCGGCATGAATTTGTTCGATAAATAAATCATGCTCATCTCTTGTTAAAACTCCGTCTTCAACGAACTTATCAAAAATTTCTTTAATTTTGCCCATCGGCTTCTCCTTTACCTTCTGCTATTAATTTTCTTTTTTGAAACTACAAGACTTTCTTTTCTTGCTTCATAGATCCATAAGGGAGGGATATTAAATACTTCCGCTTCTTTATCAATTTTCTTAAAATAATCGGGAAGATAGAGATTAATCCCTTTTTTATTTCCCCCGTTTTTATTTAAACCTTGATAAACTATACACTGATAGGCAATAAATCTTCCGTCATTATTCAGAATCTGTTCTGTCTTTTCAATAACTTTTTTGGCAATTGCCGGGTTAATCATCGAAAAGGGAATTCCGGAGATTACCACATCAGCAGATTTAACAGCCGCTTTTTTTAAACAACTTGTTACATTTTCAGCACTATCATGAAAAAGAAATAATCTTGGATCTTTGATCTGCTTTTTTAGGATTTTAATAAAAGCAGCATTGGTATCGATGGCGATTAATTTTGAATTTTTGGGCATTTTTTTCAAAAGAGCCTTAGTAATTACTCCGGTTCCAGGACCATATTCGATAATCGTCAAATCTTCTTCAAAATTAATTTTATTTAAAATTCTTTTTACTCCGAAACGTGAAGTAGGAGTTACTGAGGCAATATTTTTGTCCTTAACGAAATTAATGATATATGAAAAAGAAAAAAGCATATCTGGATATTCTATTTTAATTCTGTTATCTAATGTTATTAGTGTTTTTATAAAAGCAATATCATTGCTCAGCAATATATGTCTAATAACCTAAAATTGCTACAAAATATTGTGTCATTAGGATAATTGATTACTAATGAACTCCTATAATTTGCTAAAAAATATCTTATTTCGATTTGAGCCAGAAAAGGTTCATAATTTTTCCCATCATTTGGGCGAAGTTGCTCAAATGTTAAAATTTCCTCTTACTCTGCTGGAAAAAATTTTCACAATTAATTCTCCAAGGCTAGGGATCAAAGTGCTGGATCTTGATTTCCCCAATCCTTTGGGCCTTGCTGCGGGATTTGATAAAAATGCCAGAGTAGTTGATTTTATCACTGCTTTAGGTTTTGGTTTTGTAGAAATAGGATCGGTTAGTTATTTGGCGGCTGAGGGCAATCCTCAGCCACGATTATTTCGCTTGGAAGAAGATTCAGCTTTAATTAACAGAATGGGATTAAATAATGTGGGAGCTGATGCCGTACTTGAAAATTTAAAAAAGCATCAGCTTAAAGTTCCGCTTGGTATCAATTTAGTTAAAACTAATGATCCAAAAATTATCGGAGAGGAAGCGCTGAATGATTTTGTTTTGTCCTATGGTTTAATGGCTCCTGCAGCATCATATATTGTTCTTAATGTCAGTTGCCCGAATACCGAAGATGGAAAAACATTTGAAGAACCAAATAGCCTAAAAGAATTATTGCAAAGAATTTCAGCGAAGAACGAAGAACTTTTATTGGATGTTCCTTTATTGATTAAATTTTCTTCCGATGTTTCTTTTAAGAACTTGGAAGAAGTTGTGCAGATAGTAGAAGACTTTGAATTAGATGGTTTTGTTTTGTGTAATACTTCCATCAGTAGAGAAAATCTAAAAACTGCTCCTGAGCAAATTGAAAGTATAGGTAAAGGCGGATTAAGTGGAAATCCGATCTTTGATCAAGCTCTCGAACGAGTGCGTTTTGTCTCGAAATTAACTGCGGGGAAAAAGGTGATCATCGGTG
>CAYOOT010000132.1:0-1735 GCA_964405665.1 uncultured Bdellovibrionales bacterium
ACAATATTAAATTGTCCATTACTTTGAAGTTGTCCGATTCTAGAAATACGATGTAAATGCAAGTTGTCCGGATCAATTCTCACCTTTCCTTCGGGAACATCTAGCATTAAACCCCGAGCAGCTTCTTTGATTGCCAGCACATTATCACTTTCGGCCTTTTTTAAAGCTTCCGCAAAAAGATAAATACTAAAATATGCAGTCTCTATCGGATCCCCAGTATTTCTATGTTGGCCATATCGATTATGAAAATTTTTAACAAATTCTTTATTCTGATTGGAAGCCAAAGTTTGGAAATAACTCCAAGCAGCATAATCTCCTGCTTGCATATAGGGACGCATCTGACTGACTTCTTCCTCGCCGATACTAAATGAAATAACAGGCATCCGCTTGGAGTCAATTCCGGCAGCTCGCAGTTCTTTAAAAAACCCAAAATTACTATCCCCATTAATAGAATTTAAAATAACATCGGGTTTTAACTTTTGGATTTTTTTAATAATATTTTTAAAATCTATACTGCCCAATTTAACATAAGCCTCTCCTAAAACTTCAGCTTTAAGTTCTGTAACTCTAGCTTTAATAACTTCATGCACACTTCTGGGGAAAATATAATCAGAACCAATTAGAAAAAACTTTTTTCCTAAATTTTTTACTGCCCAATCCACGGCAGGAATAATTTGTTGGTTCGGCGCTGCGCCTAAATAAATAATATTTGGCGACTGCTCCAATCCTTCATATTGCACAGGATACCAAAGTAAGTGATTATATTTTTCAAAAATGGGTTTCATTGTCTTGCGACTGGCTGAAGTCCAGCCGCCGAACACCGAACAAACGTCATATTTGGTAATTAACAATTCCGCTTGTTGGCTAAAGGTTTTGGGATCGGACTTTCCATCAAGCAATATCGGTTCAATTCTCCGGCCCAAGATTCCGCCTTGATTATTAATCTGATCAACCGCCATAAAAACTGCGTCGATTAACGGTCGTTCACTGATTGCCATTGTTCCGGTTTGAGAAAAGATAATTCCTATTTTAATAGTAGTTCGCTCCAAGGAATTCCACAAAAGTTCAAATAATTTCTTTTGCATTTCGCAATATTCCTGGCTTTCAATTAACAAAGCAAAATTTTCATCTTGCGTAGAAAATAGAGCAATGCTTTTATCAAAAAGAAAAACTGTCATCGGGAAAGTCAAATCACGCGGAGCAAAACGAATTAGTCGATTTTTCATTTGTTTGCTTTTGGTTTTTTCTGTTTTATTTTCAAGAACAATTTGCCGATCATTTGTCTGATCGAATGACTTTACTGCTTTAAGAGTGTAATCATTTTTATCCAGATAATTTAAGAAATCATAAAAATAGTCTTTACCGATAAATTCAACAGTATCTTCTTCGGAAAGATAAGCACAAACGACCTTTTCTTTAGCTGCTTTGATAATTTCCAGAAGTGTGCGTGCTCCTTCTGCTCCGTCAAAAAAACGAATTTTTGGTTTTGTGGCTTGCGGGTTGGCAATTGATTCCAGCTTGCTCATTGCTGCAACAACCAATTGCTGTTGCCCTTCAATTTTACTTTTTTTATGCTCCAAATAAGAAATCAGATGTTTAGGTTCAAGTGCAGAAAAATATTGGACTTTGCCTTTGGTAGTTTTTGTTACCAAACCTTTTGTGAGCAAAGAATGTAATAAAACATAACCTAAGCCCCTGTTGATCCGCGCTTTTTGAGAAAGAAAAGTAATCGGCC